>JAAUQL010000102.1 GCA_012033595.1 Cyclobacteriaceae bacterium
TCCTTTTATGTTTCTTTTGGCTATTTAAACAAAGATGGCTACCTGAAAACAAAGGTAAAAACGAGAATTTCAAGCGCTACAACATCCTGGTGAAGGGCGATTTCAAAATAAATGATTGGCTCAACATGGACAGCAGAGCCATAATTTCTTCTGAAAAAGCGATAAACCCCATTTCTATAACTGGGACGTGAACATCAACACCACTGCACGGCAGGATCCTTTGGATGCCATCGCCTTTCCAGACTTGGAATATTACCTCACCCCTGGCGACCGCGATGGCTACAAAGACTACGTAGGGATGTACTTTGCCGGCACCAACTTTTTGCCTTATCTGGAAGATGGCGGTCGCGATACCTGGAATAGGAACGATATTTTGTTTACCCAGGGAGCAACAATTTCCCCTTTGAAAGGTCTGAATATCCGAGGTGAGTTTTCGGCCAATTACAGGTTCAGAAACGATCAGGATGTTCAAAGTAAAGTGGACGTAATCGAAAACAAAGATTTGAAAAATTTGCAAATTGGCAATGGTTTTAGCGCTACAGATTTCATTGACAACCGGTCGAGTGATGATCAGTATTATGTGGTAAACGCTTATGTGGATTATACCTGGGAAAGTGAAAATGGCCACTTTTTAAAGGCCATGGTCGGTTTCAACCAGGAGTGGGGACAATTCAATTATATCGGTACCAAAGCCTATAAACTGATTACACCGGTGATCACCGATGCAAATGCTACAACGGGAAACCAGGAAACCCGAAGTGGTAAACAGCATACTGCACTTAGAGGGGCTTTTTACAGGCTCAATTATATCTATAAAGAAAGATATCTCATCGAAATTAATGGGCGATATGATGGCACATCCAGGTTTCCACAAGACGATCGATTTGGTTTTTTCCCGTCTTTCTCAGCCGCTTGGAGAATTTCAAATGAATCTTTTATGAGCAGCATGGCGGGCTGGTTAGACAATCTCAAACTTCGTGCATCATATGGCACTTTGGGCAACCAATTGCTTTTCGAAACCAATGGCACTACACCCATTTACTATCCTTATGTCCCCACCATGAGATCTAATACCTCAGAATTCATGATGAGTTCAGGCATGAAGATACCCTATGTTTCGGCAGCTGGTTTGGTGAGTCCTACACTCACCTGGGAATCTGTTGCGACTACCAACTTTGGCCTGGACTTTACCCTGCTTAGCAGCAGACTCGATGTTTCTTTCGACGCTTTCTCCAGACAGACCACTGATATGTTGATGAATGTCAGCTATCCGGATATTTTGGGCACAGATGCCCCAAAATCAAATGCCGCTGATTTGGAAACCAGGGGATGGGAACTATCCGCTACCTGGCAAGACCGGATCAATACCAACTGGAATTACGGACTTACGCTTGCCTTGGCTGATTCTAAATCGAAAGTGACCAAGTATGATAACCCCACAGGCGAACTTCCTGCTTTCGGTAACAACAATACAGAATACTATGTAGGCCAAACCATAGGAGAACGATGGGGCTACGTAACGGAGGGCATATTTCAGACAGAAGACGAAGTAGCCAACTGGGCAGATCAGTCAGACCTGGGCGCCAACTGGAGACCTGGTGACATCAAATATGCTGACCTAAATGGGGATGGCAAAATAACCAAGGGCGACAACACTTTGGATAATCCGGGAGACCAAAAGATAATTGCATACGAGATTCCCCGATACAATTTTGGTATCAATGCCAACCTGGGCTACAAAGCCTTTTCGCTCACCATGTTCTTCCAGGGCATTTTAAAGTATGACTACTGGCCACCAAACGACAACTGGCAGGCGTTCTACCCATTCAATGCCGGGCATGTAGAAAACTACTATCTTACCGACACCTGGAGCGAAGACAACCCAAATGCTTATTTCCCTGCTCCGCATATTTCGTCCAATACCAAGCAAAATGTGCAGCCTCAAAGCAGGTACGTGCAAGATGCGTCTTATATCAGGCTGAAAAACCTGACCCTAGCCTACAACCTGCCCACATCATTGGCACAGAAGGTTGGAATGGTAAATGCCGCCGTCTATTTCTCTGGCATGAATCTGTGGGAAGCCACAAAAATGCGCAAACCGCTCGACCCTGAAGTGAGGCCCACGCTTACACAAGAGTACTATAAGCAGCGCACCTATGCGGTGGGCTTAAACATCACATTTTAACAACTACAAACAAAAATTGAGATGAAAAAATATACTTTGAAAGTATTCATGATTGTGGTTGCAACATTCCTGTCTTATAGTTGCAACGATGCATTTCTCGATCGGCAACCACTCGATCAAATCAGCAATGATTCGTTCTGGAAAACAGAAGAGCACCTGAAGGTGTACAACAATAGTATTTATCATATAGCCAGAAGAGAAGATGATGTGTCGATTCTCGTTGGGCACGATGAAGGGTTCGACAGCCAAAGCAGAGGATTTATCTTCCATGATGGTTTTTCAGACAACACAGCCCCCAGACATTCCCGGGCTGACTTCTTTGCAAAAAAGCGAGCGGGTAAACATGCAATTCCAAATTCGCCAGAATTTTTCGGATTTAAAGGGTGGAATTTTCTTCGGGCCATTAATGTAGGCATGGACAACTATGGTAAGGCAGAGGTCAAAGATGAAGTCAGAAACAAATACATTGGCGAAGCGCGATTGCTGAGAGGATGGTTTTATGCCGATAAAGTCTCCAAATTTGGCGATGTGCAATGGGTAGATACCGAATTGAATATCGACAACGAAGAGATACTGTATGGTACCCGCGACAATAGGGATTTGGTAATGGGCAAAGTACTCGAAGACCTCGATTTTGCCACCACCCATATCCCCGACGATTGGGAAGATGACAATGCACCGGGTCGACTGAACAGATGGTGCGCCCTGCAGGTAAAAGCCCGCGTCTGTCTTTTTGAAGGTACCTGGCAAAAGTACCATGGAGGTGCCAATGCCGATATGTGGCTGACCAAAGCGGCAGAAGCGTCTAAAGAATTGATAGAAAACGGCCCGTATAAATTATATACATCAGACCCCGACGGACGAAATTATAATGCTATCCACCGTATGACCGATCTTTCTGGCAATCCGGAAGTGCTGTACTGGAGAAGGTACGAGCAAGGGATATTGACCAATCATGCATTGAATTATCACAGAAGCTATAACGGTGGCGCCACCAAGAGCATGGTGGAAGATTACCTTTGCATCGACGGCAAGCCGATCACTTCTTCGGATCTGTACAAAGGGGATGCAGTATATGAAGATATCTTCGAAAACCGCGACCCAAGACTTCGCCAAACGATTATGCACCCGGCAGATCAGCCAATCTATAACTATGGTAATCACGATTTTGCCACCCATACCTACCCCAGGATACAAGGTATGGTTGGAGGTCAGGCAATTTATACAGGATACCATATCATTAAAAATTTTGAAGATATAGCATCATATGCCTCATACAATTCATCTACCACCCCAGCCATCGTACTCAGGCTGGCAGAGGCCTTGCTGATCTATGCAGAAGCCAAGGCCGAGTTGGGCACCATAACCCAGGAAGACCTCAATATGAGTGTGAACAAGCTGAGAGACCGGGTTGGCATGCCCCATCTGTTGATGGACGTGGAGATGGATACGCGCTATGCCAATGATGGTGTTTCTGCACTTATTTCAGAAATCCGCAGGGAGCGACGGGTGGAATTATTTATGGAAGGATTTCGCTACGATGACCTTCGAAGGTGGAAAATGGGCAAAAATTGGAACTGAAGGACTATGGGATGCGTTGGGATGCAGCCAATAGGGCTCGCTTCGATCCCACCAATAAAGCTACAGTCAAAACCAGCTTGATTGATGGCGTGGAGTACCTCGATGTGTACAAAGGTACAGACTATGAGACTCCTGTGTTCGACGAGTCTAAACATTATTTATGGCCAATACCTATCAGCGCCATTTCACAAAATCCAAATCTGGGGCAAAATCCCAATTGGTAGCTATCGTCAATGAAAAAATCCCAAGCCACTACCCATGGCGTGGTTTGGGATTTTTTTCATTATTCCATTATCACTACTTTACGGCCACACAATATATTTGTCAGGATCAACTCATGACCTGTCGAGACAGGGAACTGGCCAATTATTTAATGGCTAACCATAAGCTGGAATATCTGTAGCTTTTTTAACTTTAGCCTGAATTGAATTTACATAGACCCAAATACTATCGAAATGAAAGCAATTACCAAAATCGCTGGGTTTTCAGCGTCTTTTTTATCCATTTTTATATTGATGAATGGCCTTGCCTTGGCCTCCCTCCGGGCAGATGACAACGACATCCCAAAGCTCCAAAACCCAATCACGGTAAAGTACCTCCAAACGAATCTTAAAAAATCCCACCCCAGGCTGGTGCTCAATGCCAGCACGGAGGCGCTGCTAAAAAAGAAGCTTAAATCCGACCCTGCTGTCAAAAATTTGTATGAGGCCATCAAACTCAATGCAGCCGAGATACACCACAGGCCATTGCTCAAACGCAAACTCGAAGGCCGGCGCCTCTTGGGCGTGTCACGCGAAATGCTCTATCGCATCAATATGCTGGGCATGGTGTATCGTATCGAAAAAGATCAAAAAACATTGTCAAGGATCAACGATGAGGTTATTGCCGTATGCGATTTTTCCGATTGGAATCCATCCCACTATCTCGATGTGGCCGAAATGTCGCTCGCTGTGGCTCTGGCGCTTGACTGGACGGCTGGTAAATTACCGGCCAATACTCAAAGTAAGGCTATAGAGGCGCTCATCGAAAAAGGCATAAAACCCAGTTGGCCGGAAAGTGGCAACAGCCCCGGATGGGCTTTTGGTACCAACAACTGGAACCAGGTGTGCAATGGCGGAATGATCGCCGCCTCTATTGCCATTGCCGAAAAAGATCCCGAACTGGCGGCTAAAACCATCTCCAGGGCTTTGGATGGGCTGCCACATTCACTCGTAGAATATGGGCCAGATGGCGTATATCCCGAAGGCTCCACGTATTGGGGCTATGGTACGGGTTTTCGGTCGCGACCATTGCCATGTTGGAGAGTGCCTTTGGCACCGATTTCGGCATGGGCGATTATCATGCTTTCAAGGAAAGTGCCACCTTCAGGGCGCTGAGCATGACACCATCTGGCTGGTACTACAACTTCGCCGATTGTGGCGATAAACGTAACGATGAAGGTGATGTGATACTGGCATGGTTTGCCACCAAAACTGGCAACAAAACATTTTTTGAAAAGGAAAGATTTTTAATGTCTCCTGCCGATATGGGTCAGCTTTCACGCTTAGCGGGCATGGCTCTGGTATGGATATCGCAATTTGAAGAAAAAGGGACACAGGCATTGCCCACCTCGTGGAAAGGCGATGGATCTAATCCGATTGTGGTCTTTACCGGAGGCGAAAATGACCCTCATCAATACTACTTTGGCGGCAAAGGAGGGCGCGGAACGGTGAACCATGGCAATATGGATGGCGGCTCGTTTATTTTCGAGTTGAATGGTGTCAGGTGGGTGATCGATCCGGGCAACCAAAGCTACAATGAACTTGAAAAAACCGGTTTCGAACTCTGGGGAAGATGCCAGGATTGTGAGCGCTGGACTCTGCTCACAAAAAACAACTTCGGGCATAGCACACTTTCGGTCAATGACCAATTGCACGTAGTGGACGGTCTGGCCAAATTTACTGATTTCAAAACAGGTGAAAACCCGGAGGCCACACTGGAAATGACCTCTGCTTTTGGAGAAAACCTGGCAAGTGCGAGCAGGAAGTTTATTAAGGACAGCCCGAAATCGCTGTTGGTAATAGACAAGATAAAAAGCACAGACAAAACCAAAAACATCACCTGGCAACTGTTGACCCAGGCTGAGGTGCAGATGGTAGATGGTGGCGTCTTACTGAAGCAGGATGGCAAGACGCTCAGGGTGGAGAACTTATCGCACCCCGAGTTGGTATTTTCGGTCATTTCACTGGATCCTGCACCGCTTGAGCTCGACCGGCAAATTGCAGGGTTGAAACGGATAGAATTGCGCATACCGGCCTGGGTTTTGAAAGAAGACCACGCAGAAATAAAAATGCGCCTCGTTGGGCAGTAGCATGCTTACTTTGTCTTTCAGGCAATTGAATACGCATAGCCAATGGAAGATGAGATGACGAATTTGCCTTAATTCGCTTTGAGCGAAATCTTTACAAACATGAGTAAAAATGTGGTGATTTTGTGCCAATTCCAGTTAATCGACCAAAAAAACCGGGTTGATATCTTTTGCAATGGGTTAAAGATGGTTTTCCCGCTTTGATTGTATTGAACCGGTTTCGGGGAAAAACTAATTATGGACAGCCCAACATTTTATGATGTGCTCGTAATTTTTTAAAAGGTGAAAGTTGAAGAACTAAACCGGGGTTGAAATCATTATCACATCAAACACATATTCAAATGGACTACTATATCAGCAAAGCTACCAATTACACTTTTGACGAGGCAGTGAACAAAATATCCAGCGAGCTCAAAGAAGTTGGTTTTGGTATTCTTACCGAGATCGATATGAAAGCCACCCTCAAAAAGAAACTAGATGTCGATCGCCGGCCATACAAAATTCTTGGTGCCTGCAATCCGCAGTTTGCCAATAAGGCACTGAGCATGGAAGAGAAAATCGGCATTTTATTGCCTTGCAATGTGCTTGTGTTTGAAAATGAAAAAGGTAAAACAGAAGTGGCCATTATGGATCCGGCTGTGGCTATGAGTGTGGTGGAAAATCATAAACTCGAAAGTCTGGCATCGATGGTGAAAGAAAAACTGGAATTGGCGCTGAGCAATATTTAAATTTTTCAGTGTTTTAACTGGAATAAGAAACAGCTTGAGGAAGGCTGAATAAGGAATGAGGAGTAAGAAATAGAGCATACGGATTGTAAACCTTTAGCGTTGGGTAGCATCGTGCAAATGGTCAATAGCCACACCATTCAATTACCCATATTGCGCCGACCAATCACCATACAATCGGCTCTAGCCCACGCTCCACCAGGTAGGCATTGGTTTGGCTGAAGTGACGGTTGCCAAAAAAACCCTTTCGCGCTGCAAAAGGTGAGGGATGAGGAGAACTGAGTATTTTGTGTTTTGTAGCATCGATGAGTTCCCCTTTTTTCTGCGCAAACGAACCCCAAAGCAGGAAGACCAGGCCTTCTTTTTCTGTAGATATGGTCTTGATCACCGCATCGGTAAACTGTTCCCAGCCCTTGTTTTGATGCGAAGCAGGTGTTTTGGCGCGTACTGTCAGTGTGGCATTGAGAAGTAGCACACCCTGTTCAGCCCACCTTTCCAAGTTGCCTGAGGCAGGTATGGGCGAGCCAATATCATCGCGTATTTCTTTAAAAATATTCACCAGGGAGGGAGGCATTCCTATACCGTCATTCACCGAAAAGCACAGCCCGTTGGCTTGTCCTTCCCCGTGGTACGGATCCTGACCGATAATTACCACCTTCAGCTTATCAAATTCACAATGGTCAAAGGCATTGAATATTTGCCGCCCTTTGGGGTATATGGTATAATTGGCATATTCAGCTTTTACAAATCGTGCAAGTTCTTTAAAATATGGTTTTTCAAATTCCTTGCAAAGTTTGCTTTTCCATGAGGCAGCGATTTTTACATCCATGATTTCAAAAAAAATATTGATTTCAACAAAATGAACGCATAAAAATATAAAGTTATAAAGAATAAACCGCCCTGTGCAGCAAACCATTTATCAGTTTGAATGTAGGCCAAATAAGCTCAAAGGATCATTTTTCGAGTTGCCAGGAAGCAGTAAACTCAAGTGAGCGATAAACCGGCTCATTTCATATCCTTTCAAATATTTTATATATTTCGGGTTAAAACATTCTTATGGTAACGGCAACGACCAAAGGCGTGAAAATAAGCGTAGAAACAGAATATCAGCCGGCCTATTCCAGTCCGTCGCAGTTCCATTATGTTTTTACCTATCGTATTGCCATCGAAAATATGGGGGATCAGACTATAAAACTTCTCAACAGGCACTGGTACATCCATGATGCCAACCGTGCGGTAAAAGAAGTGGAAGGGGAGGGCGTGGTTGGTCAGCAACCCGTGCTGGAACCCGGCGAAAGTCATACCTATGTTTCTGGCTGCAATTTAAAATCAGGCATCGGCAAAATGCATGGCACTTACACATTTGAGCGCGTAGTCGATGGCCAGCATTTTAAAGTTAAAATTCCCGAATTCACCATGTTGGTGCCCTACAAACTCAACTGATTAGTGCACTTCTCTGAGCTGCTAAGTACCCTTCCACTATTTATCCGATATTTCTTCACCGTTGTTGACAGGCATTCGCTCCAGGCACCTTACGTATTCAATTTGTATTCGGAACTTATGGTTGGTATGCGATCCACACATGGATTGCCTGCGGTAGAAGCATTTCGCCAGATATATCTCCGGGATCATAGTCTTGTTTGTGGCAGTGATTTTGGGGCAGGCAGCAGGCTGAAAACCAAAAAAACCGTAGCAACCATCGCCCGGCACGGCATCAGCTCCAGAAAAGATTGTACTTTTTTGTATGAATTGGCTCGAATTACCCAACCACAAACCTGTATCGAGCTGGGCACCTCCCTGGGCATCGCCACTGCTTATCTTTCTAAATCGGTACCAGTTGGAAAGATATACACCTTCGAGGGCAACGAAGAGCTGGTGAGCCGCACCCATGCGATGCTTGGTAAGCTCGACTGTGATAATGTGGAAATAATAAGGGGAAATATAGATAGCGAATTGCCGGTGTTTTTGGATCAGATTGAGGAGGTGGATTTTGCTTTGCTTGATGCCAACCACACCTTTGAAGCACTTACCCATTATTTTTATCTGTTGAAGCGCAAGATGAGCCCCGGAGCCTGCATGGTTATCGATGATATCAGGTGGTCAAAGGGCATGCATGCAGCCTGGCAACAGATCAGGGCAGATGGCCGTGTTTCCCTCAGTATGGAGTTTCTGCACAAAGGAGTCGTCATTTTTGACTTGCCGGTCTCAAAGCAACACTATGTGTTGTCATATTGAAATAGCACTTTTTTAAGTTGCCGAATCGTTGAATTTATGCAATTAAAGGCTATTTTTGCCTTATAGTACAATTGCATAAACTGATACTGACATGAGTGAACTACCAACCCAGACAAATAGTCCCCAACCCAAAAAATCCAATAAAATATTGATTATCGTAGTAGTGGCCCTTGCCTTGTTGCTGGCTGCTGCCGTAGTAATGTTTTTTATGCGCGACCAACAGTTGCAAAATAGCAAAGCAGATTTGATGAAAGCCTACTCAAGTCTAGATTCTATCGACAACGAGTTGCAGCGAAAAATCATTGAAATTAAGGACCTTGGTGGCAATGTGGATGAGCTGAGTATGATTCGAGACTCTCTGGTAATGGAAAAAAACAGCCTGCTGGAAGTAGGTAAGAAATCTGCAAGGCAAATAAGAGACCTCAAAGCCAGGGTAGAAGGATACCGCGAGTTATTGGTGATGAAGGACACCGAAATTTCTGAATTGAAGAAGGTGAACGAAAGCCTCCTGGTGGAAAATACTGACTTGAAGACCGAACGCAACGTGTTGAACGAAAACCTGCGGGAAGCCAAAAAAACAGAGGAGCAATTGGTTGAAAAAGTCCAGCTGGCATCGCGGCTCGAAGTAGAAAACGTGAAAATAATGGCATTGACAGATAAGGGCAAAGCGCGCGAAGATGAATTTAGAGCCAGACAAATCGATCAGCTCAAAGTGGAATTTAACATTGCAAAAAATGACGTGGCTCCAGTATCGGGCAAAGAAATATTGATGAGGATAGTGGATGACAATGGGAATGTATTGTTCGATGTCGCCCGTGGCTCAGGTACATTTGTTCTCGATGGCAAGGAGGTTTTCTACACCGCCAAGCAGGAAATCCTATTTGACAATTCTCAGCAGTTGGTGAGCTTTCTTTACGACAAAGGAAGCGAATACCTGCCAGGACGCTATGTGATGGAATTATATACCGATGGCTATCTGATGGGCAGCAAATCCTTTAAAGTGAAATAACCCGCCTCTTATGGGTTTGGAGCACATGCATATTTAGTACATATCCACAATGAACAGGCCGAACCAGGGTCTTTCAGTGCAATTACGGTTTGCAAGAAGCAGATTGATTCGCAACTTATTTCTATCAATGGTTCCAGTACAAGATATAATAGCCTAATGCCCGAACATCCAGTCAAAAAAACGGGACAAAAAATAAAGCATAATCCTGGTGATTTACCCTGAAACATGATAATTTGAGTCATTCCGCATACCCAAAATATTGGGCTGTGCTCGTAACCAGGTTCATACTATTGAGGTTTCTTTGCGGACAGGTTACCATGGTTGTTAGTCAATTATTTGAACCATTAACAATTTTAAAAAATGAAATATTTCCCTATTCTCCTCATCGCTTTTTTACTGTTGCTTTTCCAAAGTTGTGCAGACAAGCCGCAAAATGAGCAAGCTGTGTTAAATCCGGATGCGGGCAATGGCGGAATTTCTTTGCCAACCAATTTTGGAGCGGTAGTCGTGGCAGATTCGCTGGGTAAGGGCAGGCATCTGGCCGTGCGTGACAATGGTGATATTTATGTCCACCTCAGCAAATTGACCGACGATGGTTTTGGAATATTAGCCTTGCGCGATACCACAGGCGATGGCAAAGTGGACATGAACATGGGGTTTTCCGGTGTGAACGGTACAGGTATTGAGTTGCATAATGGCTTTTTGTATTATTCTTCGCGAACCAGAGTGTACCGCTCGCCGCTAAAGGCAGGCGAATTGCTTCCTGAAGATAGGTCAGACACCCTCGTGCGCTTAGTAGAAGGATCGGGTCACATGGAAAAGCCATTTACATTTGATGGCAAAGGCAATATGTTGGTCAATATTGGTTCAGCCTCCAATGCCTGCCAACAAGAGAAACGCACCAAAGGTTCGCCAGGTATCGACCCCTGCGTGGAGCTGGAAACCAGAGCAGGGATTTGGAAATTTGATGAAAGCACGCTGAATCAAACCCAGGAGCTGTCTAAGCGGTATGCCACCGGTATTCGCAATGCTGTGGCACTCAGTTGGAATACAGAAATAGATAAGCTTTTTGCCTTGCAACATGGCCGGGACGACCTGCATAGGTTTTGGCCCGAATACTACACCGAAGCGCAAAATATGGAACTGCCGGCAGAAGAGTTTCTGGAGGTGGAAGAAGGAGATGATTTTGGCTGGCCCTACTGCTATTGGGATCAATTCCAAAACAAAAAATTACTGAATCCCGAATACGGTGGCGATGGAAAGACGGCGGAAAGGTGTGCAGGGATTAAGCCGCCAATCATGGCTTTTCCAGGACATTGGGCACCCAACGATTTGCTTTTTTATCGGGGCGATTTGTTTCCCGACCGTTACAAGCACGGCGCTTTCATTGCCTGGCATGGCTCCTGGAACAGGCTGGGCGGACAGCAGGCCGGGTTTTCAGTGGCTTTCGTCCCAATGACGGAAGGCCGACCCACGGGTGAATGTGAGCTATTTGCCACCGGGTTTGCAGGCACCGATAGTTTAAAAAACCCGGGTAATGCCAGATTCAGACCATGTGGACTGGCCGAAGGGCCTGATGGTTCATTATATATACTCGATTCGCAAATCGGGCGGCTGTGGCGTGTTTTATATTACCCGCAAGGGATAAAAAAATAAATGCGCTTGGTGATGAGCTGGCGAAAAGCCCATCTCAGCCCCTCGAAGTAAACGAGGAGCTGGCAGCTGGCAAGACTGTCTATGATATGTATTGCCTTCCTTGCCATATGAGCAACGGCACAGGGGCACCGGGCATGAACCCTCCACTCATCGGCACGGAGTGGGTTTTGGGCGACAAAGAACGACTCATAAACGTGGTGCTGAAAGGGCTCAATGAGCCTATAGAGATACAAGGTGAGATATATCAAAATGTAATGGCACCACATGCATTTTTGAGCGACCAGCAAATCGCCGATGTGTTAACCTACGTCCGCCAGAGCTTTGGCAACAATGCCTCTGAAATTTTGCCCGAAGAAGTTGAAGTGGTGCGAGGCAAAGGGAATTAGTCTCCGTCCGTCATTTTAGTTCATTTACAAAAGAAAGTTGTCAGCGCTTTTAATGCTCATTGAGCTATTGGTTTATATTTTTTTTGGAAAAACGTAAAGACGCTTTGCGAAAAATCGACATGCTCCTCTTTAAGAATGAAATATTTTTATCTTTTTTAATGATCACATATTCAATAAGTTGGGAGGTAAATTAACCCAAAATTAACCCAACTTTAATTGATTTGTAAGTTATAGCTAAATGCCTTGTAAGCCCGGGCTCCTATATTACCGTCACTTTTATTGTGTCACATCCAACTAATGAATATGAAATTGTTTAAACGCTCAAATGATTCGAAACCAAAGAGGAAATATATGAGGTTTGTCCTGTTGGGGGCGCTTATTTGCTACCTCTTTATCGCCGCGATAAATGTAGGCATGGAATATACCTCGTCTGATGAATACTGCCAATCGTGCCATGTACATACCGAATCTGATGCTGCCTGGAAACTTTCTACTCACTTCGACAATGGATCAGGAGTTGTGGTGCATTGTGTAGAATGTCACCTGCCTCCCAAAGGCGAAGGCCACCTTTGGGCTAAAATCAAACACGGGTCAAATGATGTGTATGGCATGCTCTTTAAAGATACCGACAACATCAACTGGCAAGCCAAATCCGATCCTGAAATAGCCATCGATTTCACCTATATGAATAGTTGCCAAAAGTGCCACAGCAACTTGTTTCCCTCCACCCTTTCAGACAATGGGGGCGATGCCCATTTGCACTATCAAAACAACTTGAAGACCATTACCTGTCTCAATTGCCATATCACTGTAGGCCATTACGACGAAAATAATGTCCACGCGCACAATACCAATTTTGGGGTAAATGTGACCGAAGCCACTGAGATTTTCACCGAACCTGCTACTGTAGATGGTTTTGAAAATTACACTGAAAGAATACCGGGTACCAGTGTGTCTTTCGATATGGTGGCAATACCTGCCGGAGGATTTACCATAGGCAGCCCCGAAAGTGAAGCCATGCGCGATGCCAACGAAAGCCCTACCGTTAAAGTGAACATTTCTGCCTTTTGGATGGGCAAAACCGAGGTTTCCTGGGATGAATTTCTGGCCTTCTTTGCCGAGACCAATTCTCAGGGACATGCCAGTGATGCCAGGGTAGAAACAGAAGACGCCCCGCAAGGCGTAGATGCCATTACCGGACCTACCGCACCCTGGGGGGCACCCGACCAGGGCTGGGGCAAGGGGTCGAGGCCGGCCATTACCATGAGCCACCATGCAGCAGAAGTGTATTGCGAATGGCTTACGTTAAAAACAGGAAAAAAATACAGGCTGCCGACAGAGGCTGAATGGGAATACGCTGTGAGAGGAGGCACACAAACTCCCTATTTCTTTGAAGGAACGCCCAAAGAATATACAAGCAAAGGCCTGATGAAATCCATATTTGGCGTAAAGACCGAGATTATAGAGGAGCATGCAGTATATGTGGAAAACTCTCAACTCAAAACCCAGGAGCCGTCTTTTGTGAAAGAAAACCCCTTTGGTTTACTCAATATGTCGGGCAATGTGTGGGAATTTACCGGAGACTACTATGCCGATGATGCCTACGCACAGTATAGCGGTGAAGTAACAGACCCCAAAGGGCCTGAAGCAGGCACCGAATATGTGATCCGCGGAGGAGCTTTTGATAGCGATGCCATAGAGCTGAGGTCGGCCAACCGAGACCAAACCCAAACAGACAAGTGGCTGGTGACCGACCCACAAATGCCAAAGAGCATATGGTGGTATTCCGACTCAAAAAATGTCGGGTTCAGGGTAGTATGCGAAAAGTAATAGATTGTAAATAAAACATATTCAGTAATGGAAAATACTAAAAACAAGGGTGTGAGCAGGAGAGGATTCCTCACTTCTGCAGTAAAGGCCGGTACAGTTGGCGCATTGGCCACAGGAGCAATAATGAGTGCATGCGGCGAATCGGCCAAGACGTACGAGGAACTTGGACTGCCCGAAATGCTCGACAAGGCTCCCGATGGCAAAAAGCTCAAAGCCGGACTGGTAGGATGCGGCAACCGTGGCACTGGCGCAGCCCTCAATTTTTTGGCGGCCGGCAACGGTCTGGAGATCGTAGCCCTGGCCGATGTCTTTGAAGATCAGTTGACGGACTGCCGAAATAAACTTGCAGAAAAAGGAGTGAAAATAGATGACAGCAAATGCTATATCGGCTTTGATTCCTATCAAAAATTATTAGACAATGGTGGTGTTGATGTGGTATTGTTGGCAACTCCGCCGCATTTCAGGCCGGAGCATTTCGAGGCGAGCGTCAAAGCCAAGAAGCATGTCTTTATGGAGAAGCCTATTGCGGTCGATCCGGTGGGCATCAGGAAAATATTGGCCGATGCCAAAAAAGCCGAGGCTTTTGGGCTCAATGTGATATGCGGTACGCAGCGAAGGCACCAACGCGACTATGTGGCCTCATACGCTCAGGTGGCTAATGGCGCCATCGGGCAAATACTCGGAGCCAAAGCGTATTGGAACCAGGCTCACGTATGGTACAAAGAACGCGAGCCAGGTCAGACAGACATGGAACATATGATGCGCAACTGGAACAACTTCACCTGGCTCAGTGGCGACCACATCGTCGAACAACACGTCCACAACATAGATGTGATCAACTGGTTTGCGCAAAAAACACCTCAGTTTGCCATTGGCTATGGTAGCAGACAGCGTCGCAAAACGGGTGATCAGTACGATAATTTTAGTATTGACTTCAATTATGGCAATGGATTGAGCATGCACAGCATGTGCCGCCAGATTGACGATTGTGCCAATGGCATAGGCGAAGTACTGGTGGGTACCAAGGGAATGATGTATTTGTCGGATATAGAACCGCACAAAATCTACGACTTCAAAGGCAAGGTGATCTGGGAGTATGATTATCCAAAAAATGAAAAAGGCGAATCAACCGGCAAAGTGGCATTGACCCCTTACATCCAGGAACATGTGAATTTGGTGACAGCCATTAGAACAGGCAATTACCTCAGCGATGCCGAAGCATGTGCGTACTCAACCCTTACGGGAATAATGGGTCGGACGGCAGCCTACACGGGCAAGAAAGTCACCTGGGAAGAAATGATGAAATCGGATATGAGGATGGGGCCGACTGAGTACCATCTGGGCAATCTGGACATGACCTTCGAAGTGCCTGTTCCCGGTAAGGAAGCGTAATCAAGTCCAGCTGTAAACAATATATCCCATGAAAGAAAATAGAAGAGGTTTTATAAAAAAGGCTGCCGGATCGGCTCTGGCAATGATCGCCGCACCTTACATTATACCTGGCACTGCCCTTGGAAAAAACGGGGCTCTGGCTCCCAGCGAAAGGATCGTATTTGGCGGCATAGGCCTGGGCTCCCAGGGTATGGGCAATTCCAGAGGTTTTTTAAATAAAAAGGAAATTCAATATGTGGCTATCTGCGATGTAGATGCCAGGCATCGCAACAACGCCATGGCTATGATCAATGGTACATACCAAAACAATGATTGCCGGTCCTATGGCGACTATCGCGAGATGCTCGAAAAAGAAAAACTTGACGCGATCACCATTGCGGTGCCAGATCATTGGCATGCCCTGATATCTACGGCTGTGGCCAATAAAGGCATAGATATATATGGCGAGAAGCCTTTGGCTCGAAGTATCAAAGAAGCACGGGCAATCGTAAATGCGGTGAACAAAAATAATGTGATTTGGCAGACCGGAAGCTGGCAGCGTTCCCTGGCCAATTTTCACCGCGGAGCTGAGCTGGTGATCAACGGCAGGGTAGGAAAGGTGACACACGTGGAAGTAGGCTTGCCCAACGGTCGTAAGCCAATAGGTACCCCGCCCCCCATGCCTTTGCCAGAAGGCCTGGATTGGGAAATGTGGCTGGGGCCTGCCCCTGCTGTCCCTTATCGCGGAGTGGCGCACTGGGACTGGCGATGGATCATGGACTATTCCGGGGGCCAACTCACAGACTGGGCTGGTCATCACATCGACATTGCTCATTGGGGTTTGGGGTATGACAAGACCGGCCCTATATCGATAGAAGGTGTAGGCGTATATCCAAGAGAAGGAATTTTTGATGTGCCCATAGCCTACGACTTTATATGCGAATACAAAACCGGCGTTACCATGAGGGTAGCCAATGCCTCCAAACAAAAGCACGGCATGGGTACGGTCTGGCATGGCGACAAGGGCTGGGTGCATGTGGATCGGGGGGATGTGATCAGAGCCAGCGATCCTAAAATCCTTGAAGAAGTGATCGGAAAGGACGAAATACAACTGTATAAAAGCACTGACCATCAGCAGAATTTTATTGATTGTATCCGATCTCGTGAAGAAACCATCACCCCGGCAGAAACGGCACATCGCTCTATCAGCGTGGGGTTGCTCGGGGAAATAGCGATGCTCACCGGGAAAAAATTAGCCTGGGATCCGGAGCAGGAACTAATCACCAACAGCGCTTATGCCAACAGATTGTTGGTGCGGCCATACCGTAACCCATGGAAACTTGATATGATTTCTTAATGAACAAACTCATGCGTAAAACAATATTTTTAGTTATAAAAAAAGTGAGGTATCTGCTGATTGTGGCTTTGCCGGTATTGCTGAGTCAGTGCGATAAACCTGCCAGCTTAAGCGCTGTTATCCTTGCCGAGCAGGAAGTGGTTGCTGCCGAGCCCGTCAAAGCCATTTTAGAAAACACAGGGCTGTTTGATGCAGATATCAAAAGCAATAATTTTGCTGATTTCAATAAATACGATTTGGTGGTGCTCAGTACTTCAAAGATAAGCTGGAGCGATGATGTAAAAGCTGCCTTTGAAACGTATCTCAAAAACGGAGGCGGGCTGGTGATCCTCAATAGCGCTGCCAACGCTTTTCCTGAATGGGACGCATTTGCTGCAATAAGTGGTGTAAAACCGCTGGAAAGCAGGTCGTCTGAGCCCTTTGAATTTGAAATAATGGAACAGAAAGTAGAACATCCCATTACTAAAGGCCTGCCTGGTAATTGGTTGCATATGCCCGATTATCTACTGTTCAACACCTCGTATCTTCCCGAAGATGTAGAAATATTGGCAGCAGCCAAAGCAGATACCCTGTATGGTGGCGACGGCCAAATCCTGCCGGTGTTGTTTACTGTCAAATATGGTGAAGGCCGGATATTCCATACCACTTTGGGCACCGCGCCTGCTTCCATGCAATGTGTGGGCTTTATTGCCACATTGCAACGAGGTGCAGAATGGGCGGCAACCGGGGTGGTGTCGCAGGCTGTTCCTGTCGATTTCCCAAATTCGGTGAGTACCCACGAATGGATCGATTACAAGCCACTTACCATTGATGAAATCCTGAACAAAGCGGCCACGTACGAGGTGGGAAAAAGCAAAAAGTACCTGACAGATTTCTCTATGCAAATAAAAAATAGTGATGGAAAACCAGAGACCTATGCCATGTTTGAAGATAAAATTCTTGAGTTTTTGCAAAGCGATGCTACGGTAGACAGCAAAAGGTATATGTGTCATGAACTGAGCTGGATGGGATCTGAAAAATCCATTGCTGTTCTCGACAATCTGATCAACAACAAAGATCTGTCAGAGGCGGCATCATATGCCTTGTACAGATTAAGAATGTGACCCTTACAACTTCATACCTGTTTGTGTGAAGTGGTCGGCTGAATAGAACCCAATTAATAAACAATAGAAACCGAAAGAGGGGCAGGCTTTTTTATCAGGCTGCCTCTTTTTTTTACCCAAAAGCAAAATGAAAAACACAAATCGACGAAGATTTATAAAAACAGGTGCCGGAGCCGCCGCGGGCATCATTGCAGTGCCCTATTGGTTGAGTTCATGTAAAAACGCTCCGTCCAGGCAGGTGACGCTGGGCATGATTGGGGTGGGCAATCATGGCGTTTCGTGGAACATGAAGGCGTTTTTGGAGATGCCGGATGTAAAGATACTGGCGGTTTGCGATGTGGATGCAGAAAGAAAAGAGGAAGCCAAACGCATAGTGGACGAAAAATACCAAAACAAAGACTGCGCGATGTACCACGATTTTCGCGATGTGCTTACGCGAAACGACATCGATGCCGTGATGATTTCGACTCCCGACCATTGGCATGTGCCCATTTCCATTTTGGCAGCTCAGGCCGGCAAAGATGTGATCTGCGAAAAACCCACCCTCACCATTGCCGAAGGCCGTGCCCTGGTGAATGTAATCAAAAAACATAACACCGTCTTTCAGACCTCCATCGAAGATCGTGCAATACCAGTGTATCACCGCATGGCCGAGCTGGTGCGCAATGGCTATATCGGGCAATTGCAGGACATTATCATCAAAATACCGGATAAAGATATTTTGAAAATGAACCCTGCCAGCACAGCAACGCAGCCTGTTCCTGCCAGCTTTGACTATGACATGTGGCTTGGGCCTGCCCCATTTGCCCCATATTCCCCCGGGCGGTGTCACTGGAATTTCAGGTGGATTTCAGACTATTCAGGCGGTATGCTCACCGATTGGGGCGCACACTATGTCGATACGGCGCAGTGGGCCAACAACTCCGACCATTCGGGGCCAGTAAGTGTGGAAGGTAAGGGGGTATTTCTTACTGGCGATATCTACGACACGGCCAACACGATAGACCTGAAGTACCAGTATGCCAACGGTGTTTCTATGCAATTGCTCTCCGGGGGCAACTCCATCGGATTCAAAGGTTCGGAAGGCTGGATACAGTGCCTCGGCTGGCGAGGTGATTTGGAGGCAAGTCATCCTTCTATTCTCCAGACAAATATTAAAAGCAGCGACCAGCATCTCTATACTGCTGAGAGCGAACATCGCAATTTTATTGATTGTGTAAAGTCCCGAAAGGAGACTTTTGTACCAGTAGAAGTAGGCCATCGCACCGCATCGGCTTTGCACATGGGCAATATTGCCATGAAGCTGGAAAGGAAACTTGAGTGGGATGCCCAGGGCGAAGTATTTGTGAACGATGATGAAGCCAATGCCATGCGGATCAGGGCAAGCCGTGACCCGTGGAAATTAGAAAATTTGATGGTGTAGTGAGCTAAGGCTGAATTGTTTTAGGTATAAATTGATTAGCCCAGCCAAGCTGGTATGGACTGTCAGTTGATAATCCTGTAGTTCTACCGGCGATTCAATGACTTTTTGGGTCTTTCGTCTTACATTAGCATCAGATAAAAACTTTAAATGATTTCACTGGTCATACCGATATACAATGAAGAACAGGTCATAGATGAACTGCTTCGGAGAAGCCTTGCGGCTTTGGAAAAAACCGGACAGGCCTTTGAAGTCATCATGGTGGATGACGGCAGCACCGATGGATCGCTACAAAAGTTGCTTCAAGTTCATAATGAAGACAAGAGGGTAAAAGTCCTTGAATTATCCAGGAATTTCGGACACCAGGCTGCCTTTACGGCCGGGCTAAGACAGTCGCTTGGCGACTATACCGTCATGATGGATGGCGACCTGCAAGATATGCCCGAACTGATAGGACCGATGTATGAAAAAATGATGTCAGGCCAATATGACATCGTCAATGGCTATCGAACCTCTCGCGCCGAAACGGGCTTTCGCGCTTTTTTGTTTATGGTCTTTCACAAGCTTTTTGCCTTCATTCTCGACAACAGGGAAGCTGAAAATATGGGTAATTTTTCTATGCTCAACCGCCCTGCACTGGAAGCGCTCAAGCAGCTCAAAGAGAAAACCAGATATTTGCCCGGACTGCGCAGTTATGTCGGATTCCGGCAGGGTTCGCTCGATTATGATCGTGAAGCTCGTGCTGAAGGCAAAGCCAAGATGCGTCTCAAACACCTGATGGGTCTGGCAGCAGATGCCATTTTTTCCTTTTCGCGGCTTCCGATCAAGGTATGTTTCTATCTCGGTCTGGTGGGCATAGTTGTCTTTGGCCTGGCTGGTATTGTTTTGCTTTTTGAAGAACCGACAACCCCCTTGACCCATGACTATAAATCTATCCTTGTGGGATTGTATTTTCTGGGTTCGGTACAGCTGGCCTTTATCGGTATCATAGGCGAGTATGTGTTCAAAGGCTACAAAGAGACGCAAAATCGTCCGATGTATTTTGTGCGTAAGGCCTATGTCGATTGAATTTAAGTCCTTTTTTTTGACCTTATTTGTGTTGTTTGGCAACCAAATAGCTGATCCTGCCAAGCGTGCGCATCTCGCGAATATGTGCATGAAGCATATTTATTAAAAAATGCCAGGATAAAAGCGATTTCGTTTGCGCTATAAGTTGTTCCGGATATTTATTCTG
>JAAUQL010000199.1 GCA_012033595.1 Cyclobacteriaceae bacterium
TGTTAGGTTGGTATTTAGCTTCTAAAATTAAACCAAAAGCAAGTATTTTGTTTTTGGCAGAATTACAAATCTAAGATATTTAAGGAAATAAATGCGGCTCAACCCTGCCCAATAGGCGTATTTTTAGCTGGTTTTATCGAATAATCGACTGGAAACATATTACTACCACACCAGTTGAATCGGAGTATTAATTTATGCCAGGTTATGATATACGGTTTGTACATCATCATCGGCCTCAAGAGCACTCACACATTCCATCACTTCGTCCTGTTCGACTTCACTTAATTCTTTGGTTGTGGTTGGGATGTATTGAAGTTCAGAGCTCTTAGGTTCCAGATTTTTTGATTCAAGAAACTTTTGCATATGACCGAACTCTGTGAACTTGGTATACACAACAATCTCTTCATCATCGGTTTGAATTTCTTCAGCTCCCGCATCAATCAGGTCAAGTTCCAGTTCGTTGAGATTTAAAGTTGCCGGATCAAATTTAAAAACACCTCTGCGTTCAAATAAAAACATAACGGAACCCGAATTTCCCATTGCACCACTGTTTTTTGAAAAGAGCAACCTCACATTGGCCACTGTTCGCGTTGGATTATCTGTAGCGCATTCCACTACAACAGGCACACCATGAGGTGCATAGCCTTCATATATTACCTCCTGAAAGTCTTTCTCTTCTTTACTTGATGCACGTTTGATGGCTGCATCCACCCGATCCTTGGGCATGTTTACACCCTTGGCATTTTGAATGGCCATACGCAGCCTCGGATTGTTGTCCGGATTTGGTCCGTTTTGCTTTACAGCGATGGCGATATCCTTCCCGATCCGGCTAAATGCTTTGGCCATTTTGTCAAAGCGCGCAAACATTTTGTGTTTTCTCTTTTCAAAAATCCGTCCCATAATGCTCTTTAAAATTCGAAGGGTAAAAATAAGAAAACCCGCGAAGAATGGCACTTTTTAAACATTCCCAAGCAACATTTTTGAGTTGATTGCAACTATGGATCCGTTCTTTGCATCCTTGATCCATTCATTTGCGTATTAGAATGATCTTACTAAGTAAACATTAGACTCATGCTATATAATTACTTGAAAATTGCCCTCCGCAGCTTAATGAAATTTAAAGGCTATGCGAGCATTAATCTGATTGGTCTTGCCCTTGGCTTAACAGCGGGCATACTTATAATGATTTATGTTCTTGATGAACTTTCGTTTGATAAATTTCATACGAACGGAGATCGACTGTATCGCGTGAACACCGCATTTATGACAGAAGATTCTGGTGAGAGTGCAAATGAAACAAATGGTTGGCCGGTTGGCAAAGTGCTTGAAAGGGATTTTCCGGAAGTGGAAAATGTTTTATATACCCGAAGTGCATCCTACTTGTTAATTAATCAAGGCGACAAACGCATTCGGCAAAAAAATCATTTTGCTACGCCTGAATTCTTTTCTATGTTTTCATTTCCCCTGGTTGCAGGAAATCCTGATAAAGCATTGACCGAGCCCTACAGTGTTGTCATTTCTCAAGACATGGAGAAAAAAATATTTTCCCGAAGGTAATGCCTTGAATAAAACCCTTGTAATGGCGGACACCTTGAATGTGCTTGTCACTGGTGTAATGAAAAACATTCTTTCCAACTCGCACATACAGGCCGATATGATACTTTCGTTTTCAACGTATGAAGCAATAGAAAAGTCATTCAGTTTTGAAGACGGATGGGGTAATATCAATATGCATAACTACATACTGCTAAAGGAAGGAACAGACTTTAATCTCTTCGCGAACAAAGCAAAAGATATTTATATGACCAGAGCAGGGGAGATGTTGAAGAACTGGGGGGTAAGTGCCTATGTTCACTTTGAACCCTTTCAGGAAATTTACTTGAAAACCAAAAGTGGCAATAGCATGGGGCCACTGGGTAGTATAGATCGAATCTATCTGGTATCGGGTATTTCGCTATTTGTAATTTTACTAGCGTGTATAAACTTTATTAATCTGGCAACCGCGCGGTCAGTGTATCGTGCCCGCGAGGTTGGGCTTAGAAAAGTTGTGGGTTCAACGCGTAAAGGATTAATCACTCAATTTTTAAGCGAGTCATTTGTGTTAACGGTATTATCGTTACTACTGGCTTTTTTATTGGTGGGCATTAGTTTACCATTTTTCAATCAGGTAATTGGAAAAAATTATCAACTCGCATCCCTAACCAGCACAACCATTGTTTTGGGTGTACTGATTTTGGTGATCATGATTTCTTTATTGGCCGGGTATTACCCTGCGTTGGTGATGTCTGCATTAAAACCTGCCGAGGTGCTGAAAGGAAAAATGCAAAGTAGCTTGCGAGGTCTTCAGTTAAGGCGAACGCTGGTTGTGTTTCAGTTTGTGATTTCGGTGGGCTTAGTAACAGGCACCTGGATTGTACTCGATCAACTTGATTATATGCAGAAACAAAATTTGGGTTTTGATAAAGACGAAATCTTCATTCTCAATGTGGCTCGCGCACGATCATCAACTGGGTATTCATCCGAAACTTTTAAATCACAGTTAAAGGAGCTTGCTATGGTAAGTGAAGTCACTTATACGAATGCAATTCCAGGTCATCCGGGGTTGGGTAGGGCAGGTAGCCTATCCCGAAGGAAAAACAGGAGATGATGCAATCAGTGTGGAGTATATGGCTGTGGATGAAAATATTTGGACGTACTGGGTTTAGAATTAATTGCTGGACAAGGATTCGATTTACAACGCCAAAAGGAGTTAGTGGATGGACTAATCTTAAACGAGCAAGCCGTATTTGATTTTGGGTGGGCTTCACCGGACGAGGCTATTGGAAAGAGAATTACATCACCATCAGGTTCACCGGAAGGCGAAGTGATTGGCGTGGTGAAAGATTATCACCAATTAGGACTGCAACAAAAGATTGGTCCCATGACCATGGACTATGCCCCACGAAATAGTTATTTGTACGCCATTAAATATAAGGCGGCAGATACCCAACAATTGATTTCTTCACTAAACGATTTATGGATAAAGACATTTCCGGGGCATGATTTTAATTATTTCTTTTTAGATCAGGATTTTGAAAATCAATATCAGGCCGAAGCAAGACTCGCCAATGTATTTGCAGTCTTTGCGTTTATAGCGATGGTGATTGCTATGATTGGATTGTTAGGACTGGTTTCCTTTATGGTAGTAGCGCGCACAAAGGAGATTGGAGTTCGAAAAATCTTAGGAGCCGATGTGTTTAGTATAACTCGATTACTAAGCAAGGAATTTGTACTACTGGTACTCATTGCTAACGCAATTGCGTTTCCTATTACCTGGTATCTGGCCAGCGAGTGGCTTAAGACGTTTGCCTTCCGCATGACGATTAATCCACTACTTTTTATGGGGACAATGGTTATTGCGCTTACATTTACGGTTGCCATTGTTAGTTTACAAACCATTAAGGCGGCTTTGGCCGATCCGGTGAAATCGCTTCGGTATGAATAGTTAAGTTCTGGATTTTACATAATCGATCGAATAAATTCATTTCATTCGAGTGTAAAAAATAAGTACTTTCAATCTCTTTAAAACTTATTTACGATGGGTAAAAGAGACAAGCGGATTGATGCATACATTCTTAAGTCGGCAGATTTTGCTATTCCAATTCTTAACTCACTTGCGGGAGTTGGTTCATGTGGCTTGTCCTGATGT
>JAAUQL010000008.1 GCA_012033595.1 Cyclobacteriaceae bacterium
TGGACAAACCCCGAGCATAAAAAGGTCGTCTTTTTTTTGGTGGACAAACCCCGAGCATAAAACCGATAACAGACGCTAAGCACCCACAGGTGTTGCCAAAGAGCACGTAGAAAAAATTTTCTCTAATAGAAACCCTTAGTCGAATCTGTTATAATGGATGTACTCTGGATTGGTACAAGAGACTTTCAGAAAAAAAAAAGGGGCATCAATGCCCCTCGTTTTTTTATTCCAACACTAAAATCAACCCAGGGAAGCTACGAAGTACTCCCTGTTCAACCTCGCAATATTTGATAAATCGATCCCTTTGGGGCATTCTACAGCGCACGCGCCCGTATTGCTGCATGCACCAAACCCTTCTTCGTCCATTTGCGATACCATAGCCAATGCCCGCTTTTTGCGCTCGGCGTAGCCTTGCGGCAACAGTGCCAGTTGCGAAACTTTGGCGCTAACAAATAGCATGGCCGATGAGTTTTTGCAGGCAGCTACACATGCACCGCAGCCTATACAGGCAGCAGCATCCATAGCCAGCTCTGCATCAGGCTTAGGTATAGGTATCGAATTGGCATCGGGCACAGCTCCGGTGTTTACCGACACAAAGCCACCAGCCTGAATGATCCTGTCAAAAGCAGAGCGATCTACCACCAGGTCTTTGATGACCGGGAATGCCTTGGCTCTCCATGGTTCAATGGTGATGGTAGAACCATTGGCGAAAGTGCGCATGTGCAACTGGCATACGGTGATTTCCTCTTCAGGACCGTGGGGCCGGCCGTTGATAAAAAGGCTGCACATACCACAAATGCCCTCCCGGCAGTCGTGGTCGAAGTGAACGGGATCTTCGCCTCTTTCAGAAATCTCTTCGTTGAGTATGTCGAGCATTTCTAAAAATGAGCTACCTGTAGATATATTCTTTACTTCATAGGTTTTGAACGCCCCTTTACTTTGTGCATTGGCTTGACGCCATATTCTCAAGGTATAATTCCTTTCTCTTTCCATTACTTATAGCTTCTTTGAGTGAGTTTTACATTTTCGAATATAAGTTCTTCCTTGTGCAATCTGGCTTGCATTTCGTCGCCCTGGTATTCCCAGGCTGCTACATAAGTGTAGTTTTCGTCGTCGCGTTTGGCTTCACCTTCCTGGGTTTGGCTTTCTTCCCTAAAGTGCCCACCACAAGACTCATTGCGGTTGAGTGCGTCATCTACCATCAATTCGCCGAGTTCCATAAAGTCAGCCACGCGCATCGCTTTTTCCAGGGTCATGTTCAGTTCTTCATTTACACCAAGTACTTTCACATCTTTCCAAAATTCGGCCCTCAGTTTTCTGATTTCTTCTTTGGCTTCATTCAGTCCCTGAGCATGTCGCGACATACCACATTTTTCCCACATAATCTTGCCCAGTTCTTTGTGGAAATGATCGACCGTCTTGGTGCCATTGATGCTCAACAGCTTGTTGATCCGGTCTTGAATCACCTTTTCGGCATCTTTAAATGCCTGATGGTCTGAAGATATGCGTGCATTGGGCATTCCGGCAAGGTAATCGCCAATGGTATAAGGAATCACAAAATATCCATCTGCAAGACCCTGCATCAGAGCCGAAGCGCCCAATCTGTTGGCACCATGGTCTGAAAAATTACACTCTCCGGTAGCAAAAAGACCGGGGATGGTGGTTTGCAAGTTATAATCGACCCAAAGTCCGCCCATGGTGTAGTGTACCGCAGGGTAAATCATCATTGGGGTTTCGTATGGATTTTCAGCAACGATCTTCTCATACATTTGAAAGAGGTTGCCATATTTTTCTTTGATTACATTGATGCCGTCACGTTTGATGGCGTCTCTGAAGTCGAGATATACCGCCAGCCCGGTTTCTCCTACGCCGCGACCTTCGTCACAGACGTTTTTGGCATTTCGCGATGCCACATCACGGGGCACCAGGTTGCCAAACGAAGGATAGATTCTTTCCAAATAATAGTCTCGGTCTTCTTCGGCGATGTCAGAAGCCTTGATTTCTCCGGCTCTGAGCTTGGTGGCAACAGATACTTCCCTGGGCACCCACACGCGTCCATCATTGCGGAGCGATTCAGACATCAGGGTCAATTTCGATTGCTGATCGCCGTGTACCGGAATACAGGTGGGGTGGATTTGGGTAAAACACGGATTGCCAAAGAAAGCGCCTTTTTTGTATGCCCGCCAGATGGCAGAAGCATTGCAACCCATGGCGTTGGTAGAGAGGAAAAACACGTTGCCGTATCCGCCTGTGGCCAACACCACAGCATGGGCGCTATGCGATTCTACCTTGCCGGTCACCATATTTCTGGTAATGATACCCCTGGCTTTGCCATCGACAATCACCACGTCGAGCATTTCATTTCTGGTGTACATGGTCACTTTTCCATTGGCGATCTGCCGGCTAAGAGCCGAATACGCACCCAGCAACAACTGTTGGCCGGTTTGACCGCGGGCATAAAAAGTCCTGGAAACCTGCGCACCACCAAAAGACCTGTTGTCGAGCAATCCACCATATTCGCGAGCAAAAGGTACTCCCTGAGCCACACATTGGTCTATAATGTTGTTGCTAACTTCGGCCAGTCGATAAACGTTGGCTTCGCGCGATCTGTAGTCACCGCCTTTGATGGTGTCGTAAAACAAGCGGTAAATGCTATCTCCGTCGTTCTGGTAGTTTTTTGCAGCATTGATACCGCCCTGGGCGGCGATGCTATGTGCCCTGCGTGGGCTGTCCTGGTAGCAGAAGGCTTTTACATTGTAGCCCAGCTCGCCAAAGGACGCGGCGGCAGCACCACCGGCCAGACCGGTGCCTACTACTATAATGTCATATTTTCTTTTGTTGGCCGGGTTGACCAGCTTCAGATTAAACTTATGTTTCGTCCACTTTTCGGCCAGGGGGCCTTGTGGGATTTTAGAATCAAGAGACATATTATTTATAATTATTTTTGAACTTCTTTTTTTTATTTACAATGCTTGAATGGCTGAATGAACAAATGAGAAAATAAAAGATGGCATGAATTAATTTATAGGATAATAAGTTGAGCTTTTGGCATCCACCATGTTTTTGGTCAGTTTATCCATCCAATATTCCGCTTCCTCTACTTCCCTCACAACTAAATACATCTTATTGACATACGCAGCATGCGATCGTGCCCGACAAAATGCCCTATGGTTGGCACCTGTTGATGTGGCAATTTTTATAAGGTGATTAGAGATAACCGAGCTGGCGTTGGAGGTGGTCATGGTGCTCCAAAAGCCGATAACATCAACAGCAAACTTTTTGATTCTGCATTTCAAGCCGGTGATAAATATCTCTTTCTCAGTCATTTTTTTCTCTATCAATTAATCATTCCTTCATTCTATTATTCCTTCATTGACTCATTTATACCTAAGAGAAATAAACAAAGACCGGCATAGAGGCAAAACCCAGAGGCACTACAATGGCATAGATCAAGCCCAAAGCTTTGATGACCGGTGTGTATTTTTTGTGCTCGAGCCCAAGGGTTTGGAAAGCGCTCCAAAATCCATGTTTGAGATGGAAAGCCAGAGCCAAAAGTCCAATGAGGTAGGCCACTAGAGAGAAGGTGGTTTTGAATTGCTCAATCACCAATCCATACACATCCCGGTTTCCATTGGCATCTATAGCAAATTCGTAGCCTCCATTGTATTTGTATTGCCACCAAAAATCCTTGAGGTGTAAAATAATGAAAACAAGCACCAAAGTACCCAGCAAAGTCATGCTGCGCGAAGACCAGGAACTGTTGGCCTGGGCATCCTTCACTTTGTACTTTACCGGCCTGGCGGTACTATTGGCAAAATACAGCACTCCGGCCACAATCACATGCAACAAAATACCCGCATAAAGCAAATAAGAGACAGTGTGGATCAGAGGATTTGTCGACATAAATGCTGCATAGGCATTGAAGGAGAGACCTCCGTCACCAGCGAAAACCGCCAGGTTTCCGATAAGGTGTATGGTGAGAAAGGAGATCAGAAATAAGCCCGTCAGCGACATAAGGAGCTTTTTTCCAAGCGTACTACTTAACATTTTGATAATCCAATTCATGCTTGTTTTGATTTTTAAATATTTAGATAAATTGCAAATTAATTGAAGAATGATCTAAAATCTATGTGATTCTAAATTAAGTCGCAAAATTGCATTTAATCTAAGAGTTGAAATATGACAATTATCATTTCCACTATAAAAAGAAAAACCGTGAAATAGTTTTTTTTGTTGGCATTATACTAAAAGTCTGTAAATTGATTTAACTATGTATAGCGGTAACTTCATAGCATGAAAAAGTATTTTCAATTTCTTCTTTCTGGGATAGTGTTGCTTTCAATTTATTCATCCGGCCACGCTACGCACATACGTGCTGGTGAAATCACGGCTACCTTAATTTCGTGCCAAAACTATTCTTATCGTTTTACGGTCACAGGCTATACCGATTTGGGCTCAGACGTAAGGTTTGGAGGAGGGGAGATTAACTATGGAGATGGCGTGGTGGATTCTTTCGAAACAGGAGCATACGATTATTTCGAAGACCTGGGAGACCTCAGGGCCATCAATATATACTTCAAAGATCACACATTTCCCGGACCGGGGGTGTACAAAATCAGTTTCAGGGAGTTTAACCGGAATGCTGATATCGTGAACATGGACAACTCCGTACAGACGCCATTTTATGTGGAAACCGTCATCATCATCGATCCGTTTTTTGGGTGCAACAATACACCGGTTTTACTCAATCCTCCTATCGACGATGCGTGTGTGGGCGTTACCTACCTGCACAATGCCGGTGCTATCGATGCTGATGGAGATAGCCTGTCTTATGAGTTTACTATCCCCAACCAGGATCAGGGAATACCGGTGGTCAACTATCAATTTCCCGATGATCATGACATATCGCAATACAATGCCACCAATGAAGATTTGACAGGGCCGGCTAATTTTAGCCTGAATCAAAGAAATGGCGACATCATATGGAACGCACCCGGTGGAGAAGGGGAATACAATTGGGCGTTTCGGGTGGTGGAATGGCGCAAAATAGAAGGTATCTGGTATAAAATGGGATATGTGACCCGCGATATGCAGGTGAATGTAACCGACTGCAATAACGACCCGCCGGAAATTTTGCCCCCTCCGGACACCTGTGTGATTGCCGGAGATTTACTTAAAGAAACCATCATTGCTACCGATCCCAATAATGATCCCATCATTTTGTCG
Source organism: Cyclobacteriaceae bacterium (assembly GCA_012033595.1). GTDB lineage: Bacteria > Bacteroidota > Bacteroidia > Cytophagales > Cyclobacteriaceae > JAAUQL01. Next base: position 5,227 of record JAAUQL010000008.1, read on the forward strand.
TCTTTCAGTAGTGTTTACGAAACCAATTCGAGCCCGGCATCCTATACACCTTTTCCCGATGTGGTACAGGCATCACCGGCGGAGCTAAATTTTTCATGGCAAACCAACTGTAGTCATGTGCGCGAAAGAGAATATCAGGTCAACTTTAAGGCGGTAGATCAGCCAGATGTAAGCCAGGGCCGCGGCCCCAAGCTTGCTGACTTCAAGACCTGGTACATCAGGGTAGTTGGCCCTGCACCGGAAGGCCTGCTGGCAGAGCAGGAAAATGGCAATGAAGTTAGGGTATCCTGGGATCCTTATATCTGTAACCAGGCCAACGAAATGCAGGTATGGCGACGTGTCGACAGCTTTGAATTTGAACCTTCGCATTGTGAGTTGGGTATGCCCGACTACGCCGGATACGAGTTGGTCACTACGTTGGGAATAAATCAAAACACCTTTTTGGATGATAATAATGGAAAAGGGCTGGAATATGGTGCCACCTATTGCTATAGGTTGGTTGCTGTTTTTCAGGATCCTGCAGGCGGCGAGAGCGTGGTATCAGCCGAAACCTGCGTGATGATGGAAGAGGTTGAAGGAGAATTTGGTTCTTTGATTACCAATGTCTCCGTAGATGAAACCGATGCGGCCAATGGCCAAATATCGCTGAAATGGACATCGCCATTCGATATAGATATCACAAAATATCCGGGGCCTTATACGTACGAGGTGTTCAGAGGACAGGATTTTACTTCATCGCAAACACAATTGATATCATTGGGAAAGATCAGTGACACTACCTTCGTCGATACAGGGCTCAACACACTGAGTGCCCCTTACAACTACACAATTGTAGTATATGACAAAGACAATAATGCCATAGATACCACCAGCAGTGCGTCTTCGGTGAGGCTAAATCCCGCACCTATCACCGGTGCGCTGGAGTTGAGTTGGGTTGCCGATGTGCCCTGGTCAAACATTTCACAGAAATATCCTATGCATCTGATATATCGTGACAATGTCGATCCGCTCAATCCGGAAAGGCTGGTATTAATAGACAGTGTCAATGTTTCGCAAAATGGATTTTTGTACCTTGATGACGGTAGTGTGACAGGTGACGATCGACTGATAGACACGCAAGAATATTGCTATTTTGTGACCACTCGTGGTACCTATGGCAATCCTAAACTCAGCGAACCCTTCGAAAACAATTCGCAAATTGCATGTGCGCAGCCCAATGATACCATTTCACCTTGCCCTCCGCTCGATTTTGTCATTGTCAATTTAAATATCGATTCAATTTGTGAAACCTTTCTCAATGAGAAAGCATGCGATTTCAATGACTTCTTCAATGAGCTAAACTGGGAGGTAAATTCAGAGAATGAATGCGACGAAGATGTGCGCAGCTACAATATTTATTATTCTGAAACTGGTGATGAAAATACGTTTGAGTTGATCGACAACGTGGTTAATACTTCTTATATCCACAATGGGCTTAGCTCTTTTAAGGGATGTTATAAAATAGCGGCGGTGGATCGTTCGGGCAATATAAGCGAACCCACAGAGGCCATTTGCAATGATAACTGCCCTTTTTATGAAATACCAAATGTCTTTACACCAAATGGTGATGGAATTAACGACGTATTCCAGGCCTTTAATACTTTCGATGAAAAAACCGGCATGAACAAGTGTCCGAGGTTTGTGAAGTCCGTCGATTTTTTTGTCTATGACCGAAACGGCAAAGAAATCTATAACAACATTAACGAACCGGAAAAAAACATCCTTATCAAGTGGGACGGTAAAAACAACCAGGGAATCGAAATGCCCAGTGCGGTGTATTTTTATCAGGCCGATGTCACGTTTGATGTGTTGGATCAGGAGATGCAATTGAGTACTTTCAAAGGATGGGTGCAGCTTTTGAAATAAGGATGTAAAAGCTTAATCTAATGGCCAAAAGCCTCTGGACTCATGCCTTAAGCTGCAATTAGTTGTTTGTTGCCAGTTATAGGTCATTGTCGTGAGTACCATTGAATATCATCAACCTTAATGCGACAACTATTCCCAATGCTAACATCCCATATAAACATTCTTTCCATTCTCATCTTCCTGTCTTTTCCGTCGTTGGGTCAGCAGGTCAGCTATTCGACAGAATCAAAAAAGGCCATTAAGTTGTACCAGGAAGCAGAGGTTTTGCTTTATCAAAGAAAATTTCCTGAAGCAATAGCAAAGCTGAACAGCGCACTCGAAAAAGATAATGATTTTATTGAAGCTCATTTGCGGCTGGCCTATTCCTATGATCTGCTTCGTGACCTACGGCGACAGCAATATCACTTGGAGGAGGTGATTCGGATTGCACCTCTTACTGCCCGGTACAAAAATGTGTATTTCTCTCTTGGTAAGTTGTATTTCGAACAGGGACAATACGCCAAATCGGAGACGGCTTTGGCTACCTTGGAGCAGCTGGGCATAGATCATGACCGTATGCGTGCCGATGTGCATGAACTCAGGCAAAACAATGATTTTGCCATCAATGGCATTAAAAATCCATTGGATATCCACCCGGCGCCCTTGTCCGGGGAACTCAATATTTTTCCATTACAATACTTTTCCGTGCTCACTGCCGATGAAAAAACGATCATTTTTACCAGCAGAGATGGGGTTTCTTTTCATGACGACGAAAATATAGTGATCAGTGAAAAAGATGTCTCTGGCAATTGGAAAAAGCCATGGTCTATTTCTCCAAATATTAATTCACAGTTCAATGAAGGTACGTGTACCATTTCTGCCGATGGGAGAACGCTGATTTTTACCAATTGTGAAGGCAGGAAAAGTTTTGGGAGTTGCGATCTTTATATCAGTATTAAAACCGGGGAGGAATGGAGCGTGCCCGCGAATCTGGGGCCGGAAGTAAATTCCCGTGCCTGGGATTCTCAGCCTGCATTATCGGCAGATGGGCGCACCCTGTATTTCGTGTCGGATAGGGGTGCAGGTATAGGCAAACGCGACATTTGGATGTCGCAAAAAGACCAGGAAGGTCGCTGGATACAAGCCACCAATCTGGGGCCAGCCATCAATACGCGCGAAGATGAAGTCTCTCCCTTTATACATGTTAATGGCTCCACGCTGTTTTTTGCCTCCAAGGGCTACCCTGGTTTTGGTGGTTTCGATTTATACAAAAGTGATCGCGTCAACACCTTGTGGACTACCCCCCAAAACCTTGGCTATCCCATAAATACTCACCAGGATCAGGTTTCGTTGTTTGTTTCCACCAATGGCCAAAACGGATATTATGCATTTGAAGGGATAGGGTCCGACGGGGTAAAGCGGAGTGAATTATATGGCTTCCAATTTCCTCAAAGCATGTTGCCCCGCAAAAGCATCTATTTGACGGGTCATATCTACGATAGCGAAACTAAGGAGCCATTGGAAGCCCAAATTGAATTGTACAACCTGGCCAACAACGAACAAATCGCATTATTTACTTCAGATCCGGTCAGTGGAGAATATTTTTCAATTTTGAATGAAAAGGAAAAAATTGCATTATATGTAGAGCGTGAAGGCTACCTTTTTGAAAGCAACTTTTTTGAAATTGACGCATTCCAAAATAATTCCATCACCAGAGATGTTTACCTCAAGCCCATCAGAATGGGCAGCTCCTCCAGGCTCAACAACCTCTTTTTTGAGTTTAACAGTGCAGCCCTCACCAATGATTCCAAGACAGAACTCAGCCAACTGATCCGCTTTTTACACAAGAATAAAGATACTAAAATCATCATTGCAGGCCATACCGACGATCAGGGCACGGAGACATACAATCAACAACTCTCAGAAAAGCGGGCCAAGGCCGTGTTTGATTACCTGATAAATGAACACATCGATCAGGACAGATTAACATATATAGGTTTTGGTGAATCAAAACCCATAGTCCCAAACGAAACTGATGAAAACAGACAACTGAACCGGCGGATAGAGTTTTTGATCGATGTTGAAAAAAATTAAAGGTATAATTAACAGAAAGGGATAACACCTTGGAATAATCATATTTAAAATCGGCTAAACAACACGCATTCATTTTTTAGCTTTTGCCAATAGTGCATTCATATCCAAATATCATTAACGAAAACGGATAAAAGTATCAGATTATTAATGACGAATACAATCAAGTATAATCTTTTGTTAATTTTTTATTATACCCTATAAAAAATAGCTTTTCTGTAAAAAAGTGCAATTCTGTTTCAATTAATTTATTTTCGCTTTACATTTGTATTTCTCGGAAGTAATTTTTGAGAGTAATTTCTAACCTTTAACTATTTTAATATGAAGAGGATTCTACTGTTAAGTACGGTGCTCGTATTTGCCCTTTCGGGGTATATTATGGCACAAAAGACAGTGACCGGAACAGTCACTGCAGAAGAAGACGGATCTCCCGTTCCCGGAGTTAACGTCATTGTAAAGGGGACATCGGCAGGTACCGTAACCGATATTGACGGCAATTACCAGATTGGTGTACCAGACCAGGGTGGCATCCTGGTGTTTTCCTTCATCGGCTTGGCTACTGAGGAAGTGGAGATAGGTGCACAGTCTGTAATTAACATGACTATGACCGCCGATATCAAGCAATTAAATGAAATTGTTGTAACGGCAACTGGAGATTTACGTAATGCGAATAGCGTGACTTATGCCAACCAAACTGTTGGTTCGGAATCTTTACTTTCTAGTCCCCAAAAGAATACTTTAGAAGCTTTAAGAGGAAAAGCTGCTGGAGTCAAACTTACCACTAATAGTGGGTCTGTTGGTGCATCGACCAGAATTGTACTTAGAGGCGAAGCTTCACTTACCGGCAATAATAATGCCTTAATTGTAATTGACGGTATACCAATTGACAACAGTAACTCAATCGGTGGTGAAAACGAAGGAGAAGGAGGTTATACTGATTACGGTAACGCATTCAATGACCTTGATCCTCAAAGTATTGAATCCGTAACTATTTTAAAGGGGCCTTCTGCAACTTCCTTATATGGTTCAAGGGGAGCTTCTGGTGTTGTAATGATCACAACCAAATCTGGGTCAAAAGGCAAAATGAAAGTTGATTTAAATACAACTTTTTCAATTGAAGACGCTTATATCTTATTAGATAGACAGGAACAGTTTGGTCAGGGTATTTTAAATCCTGATGGTTCAAAAATCTTCGACAGCGGTGAGAACTTTTCATGGGGTCCCAGATTCGATGGAATCACCAGACCATGGACTAGTCCGATAGATGCCGATGGAGACGGCAATCTGGAATACCTTTCCCGGCCTTATGAAGCTGTGCCAAATCAATTACATGATTTCTTTAGAACAGGATGGACAAGCAACAATTCCTTAGCACTTTCAGGAGGGACTGATCTTTTTACCTACAGAGTCAACTATGCAAATACCTTTCAGAATGGTATTATGCACAATACGGATTATGAAAGGCATAATATTGGATTTAATGGCACTGCAAAATTATCTGATAAGGTAAGCTCTAGTGTGGGTTTATCTTATGCTAGTGTTGCTATGAATACTGCCACTGAAGGATCAAGAGCATTCGAAGGAAGAAACCCTTATGCCTCTGCCATACAGTCACCAAACACGATTGATTACAGACAGGTCAGGGATTATACCAGTCCATTTCATGATTTTGGTGGATGGTACGGAACGTATACGATAAATCCTTATTTCATTTTAAATGAAATGGCTAATACAGGAAAGAGAGATAACTGGTTAGGAAATGCATCAATAGATTGGAAGCCTATTAAAGGGCTAACCTTAGCAACTAAATTTGGCATCAACTATACTTCACTTAATACAATAGAGTCTGTGCCGATTTACCAATATGAAGACCATTATGTTTGGTTGGACAACCTTAAATTGGATGGTCCTAGGAGTCGTGATGGTAATGCCGGTGCCCATAATGAATTATTGAGGAGTACTACAGTAATTGATTGGACGACAACAGCGAGTTATACTACAGAAATTGGTTCATCATCATCACTTACAGCTATAGGTGGGGTCAACATTTATGACTTGACACGAAAACAGCTCTATGGGGAGACCAGAGGTGGCTTAGTAATACCGGGAGTATATAATTTGGCGAATTCTGCCCAGACTGCTGCAGTAGAGCAAAGCCACAATGATTATAGGATCATCGGCTTTTTTGGTAATGCGAGCTATAGCTGGAAAGACAGGGTCTATCTCGAAGGATCTGTAAGAAATGATTACTCATCTACATTGCCTGTAGACAGTCAGTCGTTCCTTTATTGGTCGCTTGGGTCTTCTGTGATAGTAAGCGACTTCCTGAATTGGACTTATAATGACCCCATTAGTAAATTAAAAGTGAGAGTTAGTTATGGAACAACAGGAAAGGATGCAGGATTGTACTTACTCACAAATACTTACAATATTAATCCTAGTTTGGTCAATTATGAAGGTATTTATGAAATTTTATCCCCATTTAACGGTCAAACTGGTATCAGCAAAGATGGATTGATAGGCAACAACTTCCTTACGCCTGAAGTGACAACTACCTTCGAAGCCGGCACTGATATTACTTTCTGGAAAGGCCGAGGTAATTTTTCTTATACTTATTATAATTCAATTCACACCGATCAAATACTGGAAGCTGATTTATCACGTGCATCTGGTTATAGTATAACTGCTGTGAATATTGGTGAATTAACGAACAAAGGTCATGAAATCTCATTAAATATTACGCCTATATCAACAGCAAGTGGTTTTGATTGGGATCTTGGTTTCGTCTGGTCAACAAATAAGAGTGAGGTGACAAGAATTTCTGCGCAAACGAATGAACTGTCAATTTGGTCTTCGGGAAGAGGTGTGACGCAGGTAGCTGCGGTTGGCGAGCCTTTTGGCACCTGGAAAGGAAATGTGCAAAGATTTGATCCTAATGGTAACCCAATAGTCGATGGAAATGGCGCGCGCGTTTACACAACTACTCCTGAATATGTAGGTTCTGTTCAGCCAGACTTTCTTGGCTCAATCACGACCAGTTTTAAATATAAGGGATTTAGATTAGGAGCATTGCTTGATGGTCGTAAGGGGGGTAAATTCTTCTCCTTAACCAAGACTGCAGTTGAGTTCAATGGCACTGGTGGTAATACCTTAATTGGAGATAGACAACCATTCATAGTTCCAAACAGTGTTGTGGAGCAATCAGATGGAACTTTTGTGGAAAATACTACTCCAATTGTGGCTTCCAATTATTTGGATGACGGCAACTATACAAATCATTTGTTGGATGCCAGCTTTTTGAAGCTACGAGAAATATCATTGGGTTATACCTTCCCTAGGGAAATTGTTTCCAGACTGAACTTGCAAGCAGCAAGCATTGATTTTTTTGCTAAAAACGTGAAATTCTGGTTGCCATCAGAAAATATTTTCGATGATCCTGAGGCAAAAGGTCCTGGGGGCTCATCTGATAATACTACAGGGGTGGCATCTACTCAAACTCCACCGGCTAGAAGTTATGGTGTATCATTGAATTTAACCTTTTAATTAAAGATGAAAAAGATTAAAATATTATTTATAGTTGTCAGCATGATGATAGCTTCGTCATGTGGGGACAAATTGGCTGAAATTAACGTAGACCCGAACACTTCTCCATCTGGCAGTGCACCTCAGGTATTTACAGCAGCACAAGCATTTTATGGGATCGCTCTTGATGCCTATTTCAATGAGTTAGATGCTCTATTAGCTCAATACTGGGCAGGTGGTCCAGGGGTGGCTTTGCTAGATGAAGAGCGATACTTTTTCGAACCTATAGATTTCAACACTGCGTGGTCTTTCTCATATTTACAGGCATTATCTGACCTGTCGTTTGTAATAAGTGACGCGGAAAACAATCAGGCCTTAGCCGCTGCAGCAGATATCCTGAGTGTTTACATTTATCAGAACCTCGTGGATCATTATGGTGATATACCATACACTTCATCCTTACGTGGTGATCTTTCAAATGGAGGCATTACAGCGCCTGAGTATGATGGAGGTAAAGCTGTATATGACCAATTAATTTCGAGAGTTTCAGCTGCAGTTGCGACACTAGCTGATCCTCTGGTAATGATAATCTGGGAATTGAAGATATGATTTACGGAAATTACGCAGATCCTTCCGCACCTGAGGCAGATGAGTTGGCTACCCAAAAAACAAATTGGATCAGATTTGGAAATTCCATTCATCTGAAACTTTTGATGAGGCAATCCATAGCCGACCCTTCTGTATCTTCTGCAGTAATTGATTTGGTCAATAGTCAAAATGGATTGTTTATTGAAGATGAAAGTCAACTAGCTCGGATAAGATTTCAAGGTGAAACAGGACAAAACTGGAATCCAATGTACGCAAGAAGGGAACAAGGAGTAGGCCAATTTTATATTGCCAGTAATTCTGCTATTACTAAAATGACAGAGCTTTCTGATCCTCGATTGAGTGTTATTTATAATGTTGCTGATAAAACCGGGACAATCGTTGGAATAGATCAAGGAGATATCGTGAATAGACAGGAATTAGCAGCAGGGGACGTTAGCTTTCCTTCTTCTGTAGCATATGGACCTGCCAATGATGTAATATTAACAAGCCATTGGGAAGTGATGTTTCTGAGAGCTGAAGCTGATATGAGATTTGGAACAAATGATGACGAAACGGAAATGTTTAATGCAGCTGTTACTGCACATTTCGATTATATTGGAGCAACACTGGGTAATTATTTATCAACAGAGGTGGTCTACAATGCAGGAGAAAGTACTGAAGCAAAGTCAAATTTGATCGGCATTCAAAAATGGATATCATTTAATGGTCTGCAGGAAAGTGAAGGATGGATCGAAGCAAGAAGATTCAATACTTCTTCCTCCCCAATATTTACTGGTGGAGCCACTCCGATTTTAATACCCCATCAAGATCACAATTGGCAGATGGCGTATTTCCAGTTAGATATTTGTATCCACAAACAGAGCTTGATTTCAATTCGAATAATGTTCCTGCTCTAAGTGGCGTTACCGACAAACCAGTTTTTTGGGACAATTAAAATTTAATTACAATGAAAAGAACAATGAAATATATAGGTTCAAAGATCAGTCTGGTTTTTCTGACTCTTTTAATAGTTGCAAATGGCTGTGATGAGTCTCAGGATCCTTTTGCTGAATATAAGCAAGGACCTTTGCAACAAATTACCGATCCATATTTGCAAATAAAAACACCGGTTGTACAGTTCCAAGCCGGGACGCCATCTTATACCGTTGCTTTGAATGCAATTAATGGTCTTAAGCAAATAACTAAGTTGGACGCATATAGTGTTTATACTGATGCGAAGACCGGAAGTAAATCGGACCCCGTACTGTTTAAGTCCTATACCATCGATAATCCGTTAAAAGTAGAAATTTCCGATGAGGTAACTTACGAGGATCTTAAAGACGGGATAATGGTAGATGGCGCAGGACTTCCTGCCAATGATGTAGAATTAGCTGTTGGCTCAGGCTGGGTATTAAGATTTATAGCAACTACAGCAAGTGGCGATGAGATTCCTCTCTCGGGATCAGTCAATATTGCAGTATTGAGTAGATTTGCCGGTATTTATCGCGTGGTTGATATGAAATATTGGAGACTTGGTGAAGATCGAGATGATGTGTATGGTTCGCAGATTGGCAATACACGTTTTATTGGCTCAATAGACGAAAATACGTTTTCCTACAATGATTATTGGGGACCTTTCCCATGGTCGGGTGGTTCATTTAATTTTGATATCAATTTTGATGACAATTCCATAACTGTTCCGATTGTTTGTTGTGGTCTTTTCTCTGGAAATTATGCTACAAATTGTAAGGATAATGCAGATAAATTGACCAATGTGCCTTGTACTGGCTCCAATGTCTTGCAGCCTGATGATGCTACAGGAAAACACAGAATTATACTTACCTATGGTTACTTCAGTGAGGGCAGTGGTCCTAGGGAGTTTTGGGAAATTCTTGAAAAAGTTGTTGATTAAACTTAAAGATTACAGATATGAAATTAATGATTAAAAATATATGGCTCTTATTACTCTTTTTAGGAGTATTGATGGCGTGTAACAACGAAGAGGGTCCTGAATCAATTGTGCAGACTTTCGAGAAATTTCCTGTCGTGGAAGACGATATCGCACCTCTAACGGTCACCGAAGCTGGTACATATACAGTGAATATACCATTTGATGAGCGACAAATAGTAGCTGTTGAGGTGTCAATTACAAGTAGTGAATCATCAACCGCAGTAGAAGGTGAGGATTTTACAATTTCGGCGCATGACCTATCGTTGCTGGCATTGTCAGGGGGCGGAAGCATAGATATTACCATTCTACCTGATCTGGAACCAGAAGGAAATGAAACGATATATCTAACTTTGGTAGGAGATCATCCTATAGGATCGCCAGCACCACAAGAAATACTGGTAATTAATATCAGGGATAGCGTGTATCTTTCTCCTCAACTAGTGTTGGATTGGTCAGGCCCAATAGAAGCTTTCGAAGGTGAAGTTTGGCAGGATTATATCGATATTGACCTTTTGTTGCTTGATGGAGATGGTGATGAAGTATCTGGTTACACTGGTGCATCTGCAGATGTTCCTGAAGTAATTTCTACAGAAGATATTCCAGATGGAACTTATTCAGTAGTTGCTAATTTGTGGGCTAATCCTATCACAGGAAATGGTCTTGAAACTGAAGACCTTCCTGTTGTCTTAACTATTGCTCTAGGAGGTGTTGGCACTGCTAGTTTTTCTGCAAAAGAAATAGGTCTAACACCAGTATGGAATGGAGATACTCCTAGTGATGAGGCAGGTGTCAACAATTTGATTCTTGGAACAATAACTGTCAATGGTAACCAAATGACACTGGTAGATGGTAATGGTGATTTAGTTGCAACATTTGGTACTCCATAAGGAAACCTATAAAGGGGATTGATTTTTCCCCGACTATCAATACTCAAAGGGCTGTTTCATTTTTATTATGAGACAGCCTTTTTTGTGTATATGACATTCATAATGTGCCCACCTATGGTGGGCAAGAATTCGATTGATTTGTAGGTTATTAAAAATTATTTGTTGCTCATCAATTACAAATGCAAGCTTTTTTAGCCAAATGTGTGAATATATATTAGAAAAGCGGCGCAAAATGAAGCAAAATCCTGGTGTATTACACTAAAGCATTATATTTGGAGTTATTCAACAGGTACTACATTTATGCTATTGCATAGCACGAAGCAAGATAGATTGGTGCTTATAGGCTGCATTTAAAAACCCTCCTGTCCTATGCCCATAATTTCCTTTGCATAGCGTATTTTTACATATTCTAATTAAATATAAAATCATGAAAAAATTAGTGTTTTTGCCCTGTCTACTGTGGTAGTTTTTTATGGATGTGAGCCTCAGAAAGACAATAAAAACAATGGCTACACCATCAACGCCGAAATTGGCGGAGTCGAAGATTCTACCCTTGTCTTTCTCAATTTGGTGAGGGATAATGATCTCAAACCCATCGATTCTGCATATATCAGCAATTCTCAGGTGGCATTTGAAGGCACGCTTGAAAGCCCCGAAATGGTATATCTCCGTATTGGCAACACCCGCAAAATGATAAATTTGTTTGGGGAAAACAGCAAAATAGAGGTAAATGTGCATGTCGATAGTCTCGAAAAGGCCCGCGTAAACGGCTCCAATGCTCATGACGATTTGATGGCCTTCAAAGATTATTTGAAACAGCTTGATGAGCAGGCTGCCAGTCTCAATGAAGCCTACGGTGAAGCGGCTGCTCTGGGTGACGAAGCAAAAGTAAATGAGGTGATCGGGCAATATAATGCCCTGCGGGGCGAGCGGGTAATGTTGATCAAAGAATTTGTGGCCAACAAGCCTGCATCATATATTTCGCCATTTATCATCAAAAACCATCTTGCCTATGAAATGGACTATGCCGAACTCGACAGCATGATATTATCCCTCGATTCAGCAGTACATGATTCGCGCGATTATCAGGACTTGGCACAAAGGGTGTCCACTTTAAAAAGCGTCGCCGTGGGTATGCCCGCAGTTGATTTTGCGCTAAATGATACTACAGGAAATCCAATAACTATTTCGTCTTTTAAGGGTAATTACCTGCTTATTGACTTTTGGGCCTCATGGTGCGGTCCGTGCAGGTAGAAAACCCCAATGTAGTGGCGCTATATAATGATTACAAAGACAAAGGCTTTGAGATTATAGGCGTGTCATTTGACGAGGATCGGCAAAAATGGATCGATGCCATCCATGATGATAACCTGGACTGGCCACACGTAAGCGACCTGAAAGGTTGGGGATCGGCGGCCGGTAAATTGTATGGAATCAACTCCATACCAGCTACGGTTTTGTTGGACAAGGAGGGGGTGATTATCGCCAAAAATCTGCGCGGTGAAGCGCTAAGAAAAAAATTGGAGGAGTTATACGCCGCCGAGGGAGAAAATAGTTAATTTAATTCTGTTTTACCTAAACTACACTTAGATGATGAAGAACGTATTAATTGTTTTCATGGCGATTTTTGTGGCTTATGCCTGCGCCTCTACCAAAAGTGTTTCGGATATGTCTGTTGGTACCTGGGACTATTTAATTAAAAATACCCCGGAGGGAGACCTGACCGGAAATTTTGTGATCTCCAAAGATGGAGACAGCTATAGTGGAGCTATCAATGCCGCGCAAGGGAGCATTCCCATGCAAAATGTCGTGGTGGAGAATGGCAACATGACAAGTAACTTCGACTATATGGGCTATACCGTGAACATGTCAGGCAAATTTGAAGGAACCAGCTTTAGTGGAAAAGTTTCGGTGGACTACAACGACTTTCCTGTATCGGCCACCAAACGATAAGCATCGGATTGGAAAGCGATGCCTATTTTTAAAGGCGATGCGCATTAGATTGCAGTTCGATGCGCATGGCTTTTTGCTACCATTATATCAGCTCAAAGCTAAGCCCGACCATCGTCAGATTTAAATCTGTTTCCGGCGTGCATATCGCCTTAAAGCTATTTTTGGCTATAATTTACCACTTAAAAAAAGGAGCCGCTGGAGCTCCTTTTTTTGGTCTTAAATGGATAAGCGGTATTGGTGGCTGATCATTTGAGTGAAAGCTCTTCGATGATATTTTCAATTTTTGTATTGAGGCTTTCTTGTACCTGGTCAAAATCGTTCGCGGATTTCAATGCTTCTTTTACACTGAAATAAAACTTGATTTTGGGCTCAGTGCCGGATGGTCTGGCCGATATTTTTGTGCCATCTTCAGTGGTATATTGGAGCACATTCGACTTTGGAAAATCGAGTTTTGAAACTTTGCCACTTTTTACATCTTTTACTTCACCCGAGAGGTAGTCGTAAACTTTGAGTACCGGAGATCCGTGAATGGTTTGCGGAGGGTTTTGACGCATGTTTTTCATCATAGCTTCGATTTCTTCAGCGCCTGATTTTCCCTTTCGGGTAATGGAATGCAAAGATTCCTTGTAGAACCCAAACTCCTTGTACACTTCGACGAGCAAGTCAAACAAGCTCATACCATTTTCTTTGGCCCAGGCGGTCATTTCGGCCAGCATGGCACAAGAGGAAATCGCATCTTTGTCGCGTACAAAATCGCCCACCAGATACCCATAGCTTTCTTCACCACCAACTATAAATTGTTTTTTGCCTTCCAGCTCCTTGATGACGGCCGCGATATATTTAAAGCCGGTGAGGGTTTCATATGCTTCCACCTCAAATTTTAGGGCGATATCCAGGATCAGATCAGTGGTGACAATGGTTTTGATGACGAATTGCTTCCCATCCAGTTTGCCATTTTCTCTCCATTTCTTTAGCATGTAATAAATAAGTAGAGACGCTGCCTGGTTGCCATTGATCAATTGAAACTCACCGCTATTGTTTTTGGCACCAATACCTACGCGATCCGCATCAGGGTCGGTGGCCATAATAAGGTCGGCATCCAAAGCCCTGGCTTGGGCCAGCGCCAGACTCATAGCCTCGGCTTCTTCAGGGTTGGGATATACAACTGTAGGAAAATTGCCATTTGGCGTAGCCTGTTCCTTTACCACATGTACATTTTCAAATCCGAATTGCCGGAGGATTTCTGGCACAAGGGTAATGCCTGTACCATGAATCGGAGAAAATACGATCTTCAGGTCTTTTTGTCGCTTGATTACCTCGGGCGAAAGGGATAATTTATGTACTTCCGCCAGATATTTTTTATCGATGTCTTCGCCAATCTCCACAATCAGCGCCGGGTTCTGCACAAACTTTACCTCATCTATACTGCTGATTTTGCTTACCTCGTTGATCACATTTTCATCGTGAGGAGGAGTGACTTGTGCCCCATCATCCCAATAGGCTTTGTATCCATTGTATTCTTTGGGATTGTGCGATGCGGTAAGTACTACACCGCTCTTGCAGCCGAGGTGCCTGATAGCAAAAGACAATTCGGGAGTGGGGCGGAGTTCGGTAAAGAAATAAACTTTGATGCCATTCGCAGAAAAAACCGACGCCGTGGTCTCTGCAAAAAAATCGCTATTGTTACGGCTGTCGTGGGCTATGGCTACACTTACCTGCTCTCCCGGAAAAGCCTTCAGCAGATAATTGCTCAAGCCCTGGGTAGCTTTGCCGACTGTATATTTGTTCACTCTGTTAGATCCTATGCCCATCAGCCCTCTTAAGCCTCCAGTTCCGAATTCCAGGTCTTTGTAAAATGAATCGACCAATTCGCTTTGGTCTTCCGCATCCATCATGCGTCGTATTTCTTTTTTTGCGCTCTCGTCTATTGAGCTATCCAGCCATTCCTGGGCTTTGGTCCGTACTGCTAAATCCATGATGTATAATTATTTTGGTAATTAATCGATTTATATGGTTGCTAAATTAAGGTTTTGAAGTGTGATTTTTAATCAAATAAAATTTTTAGTGTGCTAATGTTCTAATCCGATGGTGGTGTCTGATGGTGCGGTCAAAGGCAGGTGATTGGATTATTCAATTTGACAATCAGATATTTACGGGCAATGCAAAGATGAATTTGAAAATAAGCGCGTGTATCCTGAACTTTAATTTTAAACTTCATTTTTTCTCAACACGCCATGAGGCGTCCATAATTTTTTCAATTTGAGCAGTCTGGTCGATATTGTTGATTATGGTCACCGGAAGGCAAGACCATAAAAAAATCCTGAAAAATAGCAGACAAACAGCCGTAAAAGACGGGATAGAAAAGGATTTGAAATCAATTTTCTATCTGAAAAATTCACAAGTTTTGTTTGCATTGGAAATAGACTTTTTGAAGTTTTGCATCTTAATTTTTAGATAATGGACGTAGAAAAACTCAATGACGATCTTTGCGAATTGGTAAGCAGAAGGAATGTACTTGCCGCTATCGGCTATAACGATGCTGCTTACGATGAAGTGGAAGAAAACCTACACGACTTTGAAGATGACTTTCTCGAGAAATACGAAGATTATCTGGAAGAAGGGCTGCAAACCGTACATGATAAATATTGCCCGGATATCGATGTACTGTTGCCCATCGCATACATAGCAAAAAAATACATCGAAAAGACCGACCAGGAAGGCAATATGACCTATGGGGTAGGTGCCAATGAAGGCGTATTGGTGGAAGTGGACAAATATCCTAAGAGTGATGTGAGGCTCATTTTGGTGCCTTCGCCCGTGCGGGTGGTTATGACCATCGATAATGCCAACCCCCTGGTGGTGTGGGTAGCAGGTGAATAATGTTGCCGAGAGAACAAAATACAAAGGAGCCGGTTCCGGACTTGAGGTGATTTTTTGATATTGTTACAAAAGCGCCGACTTATACCTTCTTGTAGCCAGAGCAAATATTATCTGCCATCAGGCAAATTTCTGTAGCACTTATAACGGCGCTCATATTAGCTCTATTCGATACCTAATAGCCGACTTTCTCTTTCACTCTTGCCAACACGCTCCTTCCTATCTCACGGGCTTTAGCCTCACCCGCTTCCAGTTTTTGGATAAGTTCATCTGTGTGGTTCATGTAGTAGTCAAAGGTGTTGCGCTCTTCGGCCATTTGATCGATGATCAGCTCAAACAAGGCTTTTTTGGCGTGCCCATAGCCAAAATTGCCAGCCAGATAATGCTGACGCATTTCGGCAATATGATCAGTATCTGCCAGAAGGCGGTACAGCGCAAACACATTGCAGGTGTCCGGGTTTTTTGGGTCTTCCAGCGGAGTGCTGTCCGTTACTATCGACATAATACGTTTTTTGAGTTCCTTTGCTGGTAGGAATATATCGATGGTGTTATTGTATGATTTACTCATTTTGTTGCCATCGATCCCTGGTATGGTCATGACTTTGGTGTCAATCTTGGCTTCGGGGATCACAAAAGTTTCGCCGTAGATATTGTTGAAGGTATTTGCAATATCGCGCGTCATTTCAAGATGCTGTTGCTGGTCTTTGCCTACAGGTACATAGTCGGCATCGTACATCAGAATATCTGCTGCCATCAAAACCGGATAGGTGAATATGCCCGCATTTACATCAGCCAGTCGGTCAGCTTTGTCCTTGAAACTATGGGCATTTGCCAACATCGGAAATTGCGTAAAGCAGTTCAAAAACCAGGTCAGTTCGCACACTTCGGGTATTTTCGATTGACGGTAGAAAATGTTCTTGTCCGTGTCGAATCCAAAGGCCAGCCAGGCGGCGGCTGTGGCCAGGGTGTTTTGTTTGCGCAGCTCACCGTCTTTTATCTGTGTGAGTGAGTGCAGGTCGGCAATAAAAAAAAGTGCTTCATTGTTCGGTGCTTTAGACAGGGCGATACCTGGTTTTATCGCGCCCAATATATTTCCCAGATGTGGTCTTCCTGTGCTTTGTATCCCAGTCAGTATTCTTGCCATAGTGCCTTAAAATTTGCGCAAATTAAGTAAACAAATTACAAAGTGACTAAAAATACCTATGCAAGTTCGTTATTGTATATCTATACCATATTTTTGCAGGCAAAGCCTTAAAAAGGCGCATTAAATGGTCATGTGAATAAATCGAATCCGATGAAATCTCAATTATTTTTAGCCCTGCTGGTTTTCTTATCTATTTCCATAGCTGCTGCTCAAGACCGAGCCACCTTTGCTTTTGAGGAAGAGACCTTTGATTTTGGTACATTCAAAGAAGAAAATGGCCCGGTTGAGCACAAGTTTGTGTTTGTGAACAAGGGCAATGCCCCACTGATCATAGAGGGGGTACGTGCCTCCTGCGGATGTACTACTCCGGCTTGGAGCAAAGAGCCTATCCCTCCGGGAGAAAAAGGTTTTGTAGTCGCCAAATACGATCCCAAAAACCGCCCGGGCTCGTTCAGGAAGTCGCTGACTATTACTTCCAATGCCGATCCTGCCTCAAAAGTGATTTTTATCCAGGGAATGGTAGAAACCCGTCCCAAGTCTGTGGCTGACCAATATGCCTACAAAATCGGTGACATGAGATTTAGGTATCAGTCGATGAACATGGGCAGAGTGACTACCGAAAAGCCGCTAACCCGGTCTTTTGATATCTATAACGATGGAGAAAAGGCCATAACCTTTTTGGACAAAAAGGAAACACCAGATTTTATTTCCATAAGTATTCAACCTAATATAATAGAGCCGAAAACAGGCGGAAAATTGATCGTAACCTACAATGGTAAAATGAAAAACGACTATGGCTATGTTTCAGATCCGATTCATCTATTTACCGACGAAGAATCCGATGCTGAAAAAGTACTTAGAGTGGTCGCTTCTATCGAAGAATATTTTGCACCCCTCACCCAGGAACAGTTGGCTCAGGCACCCAGGCTGGCGTTCGAATCTACCCTGCATGATTTTGGCAATATCAGACGAAATGCTGTAGTCTCTACCGAATTTAAGTTTTCTAACACCGGCAAGTCTGAGTTAAATATCAGGGCCATAAAGCCCAATTGTGCGTGTACGGTGGTGAAAATGGATAAAGACACGTATGCGCCTGGCGAATCGGGTATATTGTCGGTGCAGTTCGATGCCACCGGCAGGCAAGGCACCCAGCAAAAATCAATAGTGATTTTTCCAATGATCCGCGCGCATCATCTTTGCCACTGACCATCAAAGCCAGAGTCGATGATCCGAATTAGCCGGAACCTTCTTGTATTTTAAATAAATCTACTCAAATGCCCTTATCGGGAAACGATCAAAAGCATACCAAAGCCCAAAACGGTCATCCAATATTTGTAAGGCTCCAGAAAGTGAAGATTGAGTACATCCAACTCTAGCAATACGGAGATGAGCACAATGAGAATGGCGAAAAATTTGATCAGAAATTTGTTTCTTTTGCTCATAGCGAGTTTCAATGGTGTAGGACAAAATTAAAATACTGATTTCTATCATCTAATTATTTGCAATTAAATTTTACTTTCGCGGTGATTTAAAAAAACAGCAAATCACTTGGCCAAAACAGGTACAGATATCGCTTATTCCATGCAATTGTTGGCTGGGTCAGCGTTGGTGGCCATACCCACCGAAACAGTTTATGGCCTGGCCGGCAATGCGCTGGATGCACGGGCTGTCGCCCAAATATTTAAGGTAAAGGAGCGCCCGACCTTCGACCCCTTAATCGTACACACCTCTGGGCTGGACCGAATCCCTGATTTTGTGGAAAGTATTCCGGAAAAGGCCTACGCCCTGGCCGCAGCCTTCTGGCCTGGTCCTCTCACTATGGTGTTCAGGAAAAAAGCTATTATTCCCGACCTCGTAACTTCGGGCATGGACAGTGTGGCGGTGCGCATCCCCAGACACCCACTTTCATTGCAGCTGCTGCAAAGCCTCGATTTTCCTCTTGCCGCCCCCAGTGCCAATCCTTTTGGTTATGTGAGCCCGACCTGTGCCAGACATGTCGATGAACAATTAGGCGAAAAAATCCCCTATATCCTCGATGGCGGTTCATGCACGGTAGGGATCGAATCGACTATCGTGGGATTTGATGGGGACAAGGTGAGCGTACTGCGACTTGGAGGTTGCAAAATAGAAGATATGGAAAAGGTGGTAGGCAAGGTGCAGATCAAGGCGCATACCTCTTCCAATCCCGTGGTGCCCGGTATGCTCCATAGCCACTATTCGCCTCTGACTCCGGTCACCATCGGAAATATTCCCCAACTGATAAGAGAGCACCAGGGTAAAAAATTGGGTATTTTGTCCTTTGACCAATTATATGACGATATTCCTCTAGCGCAGCAATTTGTGCTTTCTAAAAAAGGTGACCTCGATGAGGCAGCAACTTCACTCTTTACTGGATTAAGGCAACTTGATATGTTAAATTTGCAACTCATCATTGGCACTTACGTGAAGGAAAAGGGACTCGGCAGGGCCATCAATGACAGGTTGAGAAGAGCAGAAGCAAAGCGGAACTGAAAATTTTTTCAAAACAAATATATAATATGAAAACAGTTGATAGTTATAATTTCCAAGGTAAAAAGGCGCTGATCAGGGTTGATTTCAATGTGCCTCTCAATGACAAATTCGAGATTACAGACGACAACAGGCTAAAAGCCGCACTACCTACCATCAACAAAATATTGAAAGATGGCGGATCGGTAATATTGATGTCGCACCTGGGCAGACCCAAAGAAGGCCCGGTCGAAAAATATTCCCTAAAGCATGTGGTACCTTACCTCAGCGAGCACCTCAATGTAAAAGTACAATTTGCAGATGACTGCATCGGAGATCAGGCCGCACACAAATCAGCAGCGTTGCAACCCGGCGAAGTGCTTCTGCTCGAAAATTTGCGATTTTATAAGCAAGAAGAAAAGGGCGATGTGGACTTTGCCGGCAAGCTTGCCTCTTATGGCGATGTTTGGGTAAACGACGCTTTCGGCACAGCCCATAGGGCGCATGCCTCCACCGCCGTGATGGCACAATTTTTTGAAGACAAAGTGTGTGGCTACGTGATCGAAGCCGAACTGGTAAATGCTGAGAAAGTGTTGAAGAATGGCGAAAAACCCTTAACTGCCATAATGGGCGGTGCAAAAATCAGCGATAAGATATTGATCATCGAAAACCTGCTCGACCGTGTGGATAATCTCATTATTGGCGGGGGTATGGCCTACACTTTTTTCAAGGCCAAAGGCGGCAACATCGGCAATTCACTTTGCGAAAGCGAAAAACTCGATCTGGCCAAATCGCTTATGGAAAAAGCCAAATCGAAAGGAGTTAACCTGTTGCTGCCAATCGACTCAGTGACTGCCGACAAGTTTGACAACAATGCCAACATAGAGGTGGCCGACAATATGAACATCAAAGACGGCTACATGGGTCTGGATATCGGACCAAAAGCCATAGAACAGTTCAAAAAAGTGATTAGCGAATCGAAAACTGTACTGTGGAACGGCCCCATGGGCGTGTTCGAAATGTCTAATTTTGCCAAGGGCACCAAAGAAGTGGCAGCCGCTGTGGTGGCCGCCACCGAGGCGGGAGGTTTTTCATTGATCGGAGGTGGCGATTCTGCCGCAGCAGTCAACATTCTGGGCTATGGCGAAAAAGTAAGCTATGTTTCTACCGGAGGTGGTGCATTGCTCGAATACATGGAAGGCAAGACCTTGCCTGGCGTGGCAGCACTCGAAGAATAGGTCTAAAAAAAACAAAATTATCATCAAGCCCCTCCATCGCCGATTGCGGGGCTTTTTTTACACCAGGACAATACATTGATTTTTTTTCGAAAGTGATTATATTCGTCTTCCATTGATCTAACAGTACGTCTTATGGATTTGTATATCAACTTAAACCATCAACCCGGAAAAAAGCAATATAAAAAGCGCTATTCTATCCTGACCGTGCTTACCTTGTTTCTGGCCATAGGCACCTTTGTATTATTAATTTCCGACCATTCAGAATTGAACAGGGTATTCGGATGGATTTATGTGTTTTATTTTTTGTTGTTGTCGGCCGCATTTTACCTTCAATCCAAAGGCAGGCACATCATCGATCTGTTGGGAAAGTCATATTTCCGTATCAATGATCAGGGCGTAGAGTGCAAACCGGCTATGTTTGATCAGAAGGTGATAAAATTTAGCTGGAGCGAAGTGGATTACATCACCATGAAATTGTTTGAAATTCAGGTGAAAGTTCATAAAAGGATTGAGACCATCAATCTGGAAAAACTGAGCGATGAAAACCTGCAATTGGTAAAATCAATATTTAAAAAACACCAGACCGATATAGTCGCAAAAGATATCATGCTGGTGGAAGAAGACTTGCCGATCAAGTTTTTTTAAAAGCATTGCTCTCCTTATCAATAGGCAGGCATTCCCAGTCCGAATAGTGAGCATCCCGGTGATGCAATAGCTTTGTGTTTTGCTTATTTTAGATTACCAGCTGTTTGCCCGTTAGCCCACGAAAATTACAGACAAAAGGGTTCTCCCTAATGCTTCGAAAACTCTTCGAAATAATTATCCAGTTTCTCCTTGCTTAGTTTTTCATCCGAAGCAATAATGATCCTGTGCTTGAAGGTAGTGCTTTCGCCGGGTTGCAATGAAAAGTTCAATTGCTCTGTATCGTTGCTAAATACCTTTTGCCCAAGTGGGTTTGCTGCAAACAATCCATAGGTTCTGGCATGCCAGTAGGTCGGGTAGCCCACATTTGTTGGGTGATCGAGTATGGCCACCGAAATGTCTTCATCTCCGATGGTAGAGGTGAGGTTTACCCAGTCAGATCGTTTGCCCCACACCTCGCCACCTTCTATACCTTCACTGTTGTGGTACATGCCATGTACACCTTCATTGTTCAGCGAGGGCACGTTGGTTACCCGCCCGCTTGCATCGGTAAATATCTCCGGTTGGTCAGATGGATGTTCCAAGGCACGGGTCACTCGTATGGCAATCACCCCTTCCTTGTTGTCTTTAAACTCCACTTTTTCATCTTGCGCGGTGAGGGTGGTAATCCGGTCGATGGTTCGTTCGTTGCCTTCTGCACCGAACACAAAGCGCGTTTGTTCCTTCAAAAGCGTTTTGCCTTCCGGCGAATTCCAGTCCATCGCTACACTGAGCATGGCCTTTTCATCGCCTTCTTCCATGCCCGTTATTTCTTTGTGTACTATGGTGCCGTAGTGCTTGCGTTCCTCCATCTTAATGGAATCTGAATTATTCCAAAAATCAAAACCGTTTACATCACCGTAATTGAACCAAAGACCCACGTGATGCGGATGATCCACTCGTTCGCCAGGCGTGGCTTCCAGCGGAAACCCTCTGGTGATTTTGGTTCCTTTAGCAGTTTTTATGGGATAGAGCACTGGTTTTTTGATGGTATTCGGATAGATGTAAGAAGTAAAAAGTTCGCCATCTACCAGCACATCTACTTTCATTTCGGCCTCATTGCTTATCAATTGAATTTTTGGAGAGGCTTCTTGCATTGATTGATCAGTTGATTCACTTTTATTGGATGTACAGGAACTTAAATTTACAAAAGTGACAAACAAGCTTAAGACGATTAGTTTTTGCAATAAGGGTTTCATAATGGTAGCGTTTAGAGGTACAGTAGGAAAGTCTTTAATAAATCTCGTTAGTTGAAATGAAAAAATACGAAGTCTTCAGACAAATTTAGAATAAAATAATTGACCTCAAAACAAATGACTACCAATGTGCAAACGTTTGCAACACGCTCAAAGAACTGTGGATGGCAATGAGGAGAGGAAATGAAAATGGTACGACGCCAAAACGCCCAATTGATTTCGTGAGAAAGTTTAAATACACACCAATGTCGTTTAGTCAAGATTATTCGACCCCGAAGGAGTCAAACTCATTTCGTTAACTAAACGACATTGAAATTCAACCGCAACATTAGTCGCGAATACAAGAGGAATAGTAAATTTGCCGGCAGAAAAAATTAAAATATTGATGAAAGAGATTGAAATTGGAACCAGTCATATTGAAAAAGAACAGGTGGCCCGAGAAATGAGTGCGTCAAATATCGGCTCAGGCTTGCTCGAGGTGTACAGTACGCCATCCATGATTGCGCTGATGGAAAAGACCTCCTATTTGTGTATAGAACCCTATTTGGACCACAGTGAGTCGAGTGTGGGCGGCGCGCTGAATATCCGCCACCTCAAGCCGACAGCCATAGGGGAGACCGTCACCTGTCAGAGCACGGTCATAGAGCAAAGTGGCAAAAAAGTGGTTTTTGAGTTGGCGGTTATGGAAGGCAACAAACAAATAGGAACGGGCACCCATGTCCGGTTTGTGATCGATAAAGCGACTTTTATGCAGATGATATAAGTCAGTGGATCATGTAGGTAAGGCTGGTAAAATGAATATATTTGTCATCAAAATTTAAATGACTATTGGATTTTGATCAAATATCGGAAAAGATAAAAGGCTATCAGGCTCAGGGAAAGAGGATTTTTACCAGTTCTTCTTTTCAAACCCACAGCATTCCATTGCTTCATATCATCAGTCAGGTGGACGCCTCCATTCCGGTTTATTTTTTGAATACCGGATATCATTTTCCCGAAACCCTGGAATTCAGGGATCAAATCGTCGATTTATTGGGTCTTTATATTATCGACCTTAAACCCGATACGCCTAAAATCATGCAACTTGGTGCCGACGGTAAGTTGCTGTTTACCTCCGATCCGGATCATTGTTGCTATCTCAACAAAACCCAGCCAATGGAAAAAGTACTCATGGATCATGACGTATGGATCAATGGCATACGAGGTGAACAAAATATGTATCGCAGCCAACTGCACGAAGAACAACCAGCCAAGCATGGTGTCATCCGTTTTCACCCTTTGATCAGCTGGTCAAACAGGGATATTTTGGCTTATAGGAAAAAATACAAACTTCCGGAGCACCCACTGGAAGCCAAGGGCTATTTCAGCATTGGCTGTGGGCCTTGTACTCGCAAGCTCGACCTGGCTATGCAGGAGCGCGAAGCCCGCTGGTACGGGCTCAATAAAACAGAATGTGGTTTGAACACTGACCTGGTAAATAAATAACATGAGAGTATTGATAACTGGAGGAGCCGGATACATCGGCACAGTATTAACCAAACACCTGGTCAAGTGCCCCGAAGTAGATAAGATCATTATTTACGACAATCTGAGCAGGAAAAACTCCAACCTTTTTATGGGAGAGCGCCTGCCCAATGCCGCAAAGGTAGAGCTGGTGGTGGGCGATATTCTTGATTTGCGCAAGCTCAATAAGGTGCTCACCGGGGTAGATGCCGTATTTCATCTGGCCGCCCGGGTATCGACGCCTTTTGCCAATGTGGACGCGGACTTCCATGAGCAGGTGAATCATTGGGGTACCTCCGAGCTGGTATCGGCAGTAGAAATGAGCGAAGTCAAAAAATTTATCTATACGAGCAGCACCTCAGTGTATGGCGGATCGGTTGCTACCATCGGAGAGCACGAAATCCCCGATCCTAAGACGTTCTATGGGATATCGAAATTCCGCGGCGAAGAGCATGTTCGACGATTGCAAAAAAAATGCAATGCCCTTATCCTTCGTTGCGCCAATGTATATGGCTATAGCCGCAGTATGCGTTTTGACGCGGTGATCAATCGTTTTATGTTCGATGCCAATTTTTTAAACCGAATACAAATACATGGAAATGGCCAACAAAGCCGGGCTTTTATTCATGTGAATGTACTGGTAAAATCGCTGATAGCTTGCCTTCTGGAAGAAGTGCCTTCGGGCATTTACAATGTGGTGGACAAAAATTTGCAAATACTAGACATCGTGGATGTGCTCAAAAACATCTACCCAAGCCTCGAATTTATCTTCATCAATCAACATCTCACCTTGAGGCAAATGATGGTCGAGCCAAATTCATCTTTGAGGAAATTTGTTGATTATAGCAATAATCTTAGCCTGACAGAAGAGCTACAAGATTTTAAAAACAGGTTTTCATTTTAGTTTGCGGCCTATCTTTTATTGCCCAAATTTTATATAAATATATACCTAAGTTGCATTTTGATTTAAACTGAATGATTTGCTTAAAGTAAAATTTTGATTTTATTTGCTAATCGTTTGAAAAATAAATATTTATGTGTGTATTTATGGTAAATTTGTGCCGTATATTATTTTGCGAATGAACATTTGAATTGTGTAAATAACAGATACTTGACACCTCAACCCAAAATTCCGCAATTAATGGTATCAAAGGCCGGTAATTTCTTACATCATGATTATTAAAGACTTACATGGCCTGGAGCCGGGATTTACTTTTATAAGGTTCAAATATGTACTTTCGGATGGGTATTGGGTGTATTATGCCCTGCATTTTGAATTGTCAAACTGATTATTTCTATGCGTTTAGCATATGATACATTAAAGGAGTTGAAATGTATTACATCAGTTTTTATAGAAAAGGAAGACTTTATTACCAGCTATGGTCACAAATAATACTTTTAGTAAATCAAAGGATATGAAATTTAAGAATTACCATCTGATCATTTGTATTCTGGGCATTGGATTTTTAATGGCCTTGACAAGCAGCGAGACAATTGCGCAATGCAATTCTAAAATAGAAGCCAAGGCTAAATCTATTTCAGAAGAGGAAGGCGAAATAATTGTTGAAATCACTTCATCGCAAGGATTCATTTGTAGATTGAATACAGTGAGTGGAAAGGGAATTGTGCAAGTGGATTCACAAAATGGCAATGGCAATAAAACGATCAAATTTTCCAGTTTGGATAAATATAAAATGTATCAAGTTGAAGTAGAATTTTTGTCAGAAGAGAACAAATTGTGCCAAAAACTTCAGAAGAATGATTTGATTTTTGAATCTAACTAGCATGAGAAAGTATATTATTTTCCTTTTATTTTTTTTTGGTTCTTATGGCTTCAAGGCATATGGCCAATGCACCGGAACACTTATCACTAGTTTCACAGTAACTAATACGAAGAATGTTAGTTGTTTTTCGGGTACAGATGGAGAAATTGAAATAACACTTGCTGGCGGAGAGGCCCCATTTACTTATAGTTTGGTATTGGAAACGGGAAGTGGGGATATACCAATTGCAAGCATCGTTAACACTACACTTCAAACAGTGACTTTTAGTGGTCTTTTTTCAAACGCTTCCATTGGTTCTTATAAAGTGACAGTGGTGACCTCTAACGGAACTTTAGGAGTACCTCCAATTTCTATTTGCGGACGACGAGTTATTACAGGTATAAATATAACTCAGCCTGATGAATTATTGTCAACAGCCATAGTCACCCAAACTTGCGCAGGAAATGATGGGGCAATTTTGTTAAATACAAATGGAGGTACTTCTCCATATACTTATGCATGGACAGGCCCGGTTGTTATCGGAAATACAAATAATCCAACAGGGCTAAGTCCCGGCACTTATAATGTTGTAATTACGGATGCTCTTGGATGTACATTTAGCGATTCATACGTTTTGAATGCTTTACCTGATGCAACAATGTCACTAACAGGTTCAGCTGATTTATGCAACGGAGAAACTTCTACGCTCCAAATAGCAATTAATAATGGAGTAGGCCCATACACGGTTATCATTGACACTACAGGTTCTTCGACTAACAAAACTATAAATAATTATAATTCAGGTGATAATATCTTCATCGGACCTACCGCAAATGCAACTTATTCACTTGTTTCAGTTGTCGATAATAATGGGTGTGTTGCAACATTATCTGGCAGTGCAGCCATCACGGTTAACCCTTTACCGATTGCATTCAACATATCTGGCGGTGGCAGCTATTGTGCTGGAACCGCAGTAGCACAATCCTTGGCCCTGGATGGTAGCGAACTTGGCGTGAACTACATTTTGGTGCTGGATGGCACAACAGATATAGAAACCGTGACCGGAACCGGCGCAGCGATTAGTTTTACAGCACAAAGCGCACCCGGCACCTATACGGTACGCGCAGAGCATGCGACAACAAGTTGCAGTTCGCCTATGAGCGGAAGCGCATCGATTAGCGTAGATCCCCTGCCAACGGCATTCAATGTAACCGGTGGTGGAAGCTATTGCACTGGTGCACCGATTGCGCAGGCACTGGGCCTGGACAATAGCGAACCGGGCATCAATTACATCCTGGTACTGGATGGCACTACAGATATACAAACTGTCGGCGGAACCGGATCGGCAATCAGCTTCACCGCCCAAACCACGGTAGGCACCTATACTGTAAGGGCAGAAAACACCACGACATCATGCAGCTCACCCATGACAGGCAGCGCGACCATAAGCGAGAGCCCCGCTCCCGATGCCACCATCACCGCCGCTGGCCCTTTTTGCCAATATGATCCTTCAATCAGTTTGTCGGCAGTAACTGGCGGTGGTACTTGGTCAGGAAATGGCATCATCAATGGCGCAGTAGGAACATTTGACCCTGCGACAGCCGGATCAGGTATCCATACCATCACGTATTCCATTACAGTTTTGGGATGTAGCGCTATAAGCACCACCACCATCACTGTAAACCCGGCACCAAATCCCACCATCAGTCCGGCCGGCCCATTTTGTATCTCAGACGGAGCAATCACTTTAACCGCAGCAACTACAGGCGGCATCTGGTCAGGTACTGGCATCACCGACCCGGCAGCAGGCACTTTTAATCCAGCCACAGCAAACACAGGAGATCATGTCATCACCTATACCGTTACCGGAAGTGGTTGTACTTCTGTAGGAACTACCACCATTACAGTGGCACCGGCTCCTGATGCAACGATTACCGCTACAGGCCCCTTGTGCGAAACGGCATCACCGATCAACTTAACAGCAACTACAGCCGGAGGTACTTGGTCTGGCAATGGCATTACCGATGGGGCAGCCGGCACTTTCAATCCCACCACTGCCGGAGTTGGTGCGCATGTAATAAGCTATTCCATTACCATTGGAGGATGTAGTGACAACAGCACGACCACCATCAATGTTATTTCTTCGCCAGCCGCTCCAACAGCCAGCAATAATGGGCCAGTTTGCGAAAATGGCGATTTGCAACTGAGCACACCATTGGTGCCAGGTGTTGCTTATGAATGGACCGGCCCCAAGGGATTTACATCAACTGACAGAACGCCAATCATCAGTGGAATTGCATTGAGCGATGCAGGCGATTATTCGGTCACCATCCATAACGGCACATGTGTTAGTTTGCCTGGGATGACTACAGTATTTGTTAATTCAAAACCTGCCCCACTTACGTTCACACAAGGTGAACAAGCCCCGGCATGTCAGGCTGTCGGACAAGTTTACACCGTCAATGGCCCTTTGACTTCTAGTTATTCGTGGACGCTTCCAATAGGGGCGTCAATAGTCGGACCTGCAAATGGACCGAGCATTACCGTGGATTTTGGGCTGATCAGCGGTAATATTTCTGTCGTCGAAACCAGCAATGGTTGCGCTGGTGATTTAGCTTCTTTAAGTGTCAATTTGCAGAGTTGCCCGTTGACCGCAGCATTTAGTACAGATGTAAACGAGCTTTGCATTGGAAGTACGGTGACTGTTACTGATTTTTCCGCCGGTGCAATTGGAGCCACTTACGCGTGGGATTTTGGCACTGACGCCACGCCAGCCACCTCCAATGTTGTCGGGCCGCATAGCATCGTTTATGCTTCTACTGGCACCAAAACCATATCGTTAACTGTTACCCGGGGCTTGGAAACAAGCACGGTGTCCCAGACCATTGAGGTCATCGATCCTCCAGGTGCCGTACTATCTGGTGGCGAAAGCATTTGTCCCGGCAATTCATCAATCTTAACCGTCAACCTGACAGGAACAGCCCCCTGGACTTTTGTGTACAATGACGGCACAACGGATATAAGCGAAACGATCAATAGTTCTCCTTATACGTTCAGTGTTGCTCCAACATCGACCACCACTTATACAGCAGTTTCGGTTACGGATCAATCATGTCTTGCAGTTGCTACCGGTGCAGCAGTTATAGATGTGAGCCCAATCAAAAATGTTACCTTGGCTTTAGATTCCATCAATGGAAATCCTGGAGGAACGGTATTGGTGCCATTCTCAACACTGGATTTTATCGATGTACTTTCCATGCAATTCACTGTAGCTTGGGATCCCTCGTTATTAAGTTTCAATAACCTTCAGGATATCGCCATTAGCCAGGCCAACCTTGATTATAATTTTAACAATGCACAAGGTTATCTGACAATTAGCTGGTTTAACCAGGCGGCAACTGATACCACTATAGTAGATGGCGATAATCTTTTCTCTTTATCATTCGACATTGCCAATACAATTTGTTCCGATGCCCCGCTTTCCATAGATGGTTCCATCACCCAGATAGAGGTAGGCTATGGTGCCGGTTGTACCGCTAATGTGCTCACCCAAAATGGAAATGTTGACATACAAGGTTCTGCGCTTATATCCAGTAATGATGTCAGTAACCTGTTCTGCGCCGGAGATCAAGTTGTATTTACCGCTCTACCCGCAGGCTTAGCCAATTACGATTTTTATGTGAATGGTGCTATCGATCAAAGCGGAGCGAGCAATATCTATACGATCTCCACCCTTTCCGATCAGGATTCTGTCAATGTGATTGTCAGAAATGACCAGGCGTGTTCGTTACCCGCTCAGGGAATTGTAGTGTCAATTAACCAGTTGACCGTTACCTCAAACATCACCGCGATTTCGGGCTGTGGACTTGCTGATGGTATAATAGATATTGAAATAGCGGATGGGTCGGGGAGCTATTCCTATCTATGGAGTGGCCCCTCTATAGTGGATCCGGCATTGCAGGATCAGACCAACCTTGGTCTGGGAAATTATACCGTTAGCGTCACCGATATCAACTCAAATTGTTCGCAGTCATTTAATTTTGAATTGAGGGAGCCGGTCAATTTTACACTTGGCGCTAGCAAAATGGATGTAAGCAGTACCGGCGGAAATGACGGCGCTATAGATTTGACTATCGGGGGCGGCGGCATAGGACCATATAACATTTCCTGGACAGGCCCCGGATTGTTTGTCGCTTCAGCAGAAGATATCACAGGACTATTTGCAGGTACCTATACCGCAACAATACAAGATTTGGGAAGTGGATGTACAGACTATATTCAAGTAGAAATATTACAGCCTGTAAATGCCATCGTACTCGATGCCACCAAAACAGATGTAACTACGTGTGGTGCCAGTGACGGCACCATCAACTTGTCCATTACCGGGGGCAGCGGATCATATTCAATATCATGGTCTGGACCAAATGCCTTTGTTGCCAATACACTAAATATCACAGGACTTGCTGGTGGCCTGTACATTGCCACGGTAAAAGACCTGGTCACTTCCATTACCGCACAATGGACAGTGCAGGTGAACGAACCACAAGGATTTTCCATTGCTGCCAATGCAACACCGATCACATATTGTGCTGGAGCAGATGGTACCATAAGCCTGAACATTACGGGAGGCTCTGGTAATTTTAGCTACATATGGAGAGATTTAAACGGTTTGGGGTTTGGCGCTTTCGACAAGGACATCATTGATCTGGCAGTTGCAGATTACAGGGTCGTTGTTACCGACATGGTGAGCGGTTGCACGGATTCCCTCGACGCAACAGTAGGCAAGCCTGCTATATGCGACCAGCCATGTGCATTGATTGTAGCCTCCACGACAAACAATACTACTTGCCCCGGAACCACCGATGGTGCAGCTGTAATCAACATTATCTCTGGTGGCTCAGGTCCCGGAAATTATTATGTAAGTCTTGACACCGGCAAAACTTTTGTACCGTTTCTGGGTCAAAATATCACAGCGATTACTGGAAATGGGCAAGGTAGCTATCTGTATATCGCCAAAGATACGGTTACGGGTTGTGTGGTCAATACCATTGCCAATGTGGGTGTCTCAACCAATCTGATGGCCAATATTTCAGTGTCCAATCCGGGATGTGCAGAAAATGATGGTATCATTACCTTTAATGTATCTGGGGGCGTGGTGCCATTTGTAGTCGAAATCACCGATTCTCTGGGAGTGGTGACCAACAAGTCAGGCACGGGATTTTTCCAATTCAAAGACCTTTTGAAAGGAAGTTACTTTTATACAGTAAGAGAGCAATCTGGTTGTACAATTGTGGCCTCTGATTCCATAGAACTCGAAGTGCAGTGTGATAATGGTACTTGCACTGCCTTGATTGCAAGTGCTTCGGAATTCCAGGATGCCACCTGCGGCACCAACCCGAATGGCATGGCCAGAATTTCGGTGACTGGTGGTTCGAGTCCGTATGAATATACGGTGGATGGTGCCAATTGGATCCCATTCGTTTCGGGAAATTTTGTAGATCAATTGCCGCCAAACGGCACCTATAATATCGCCATACGCCAGGATGCCGACAATGCGACATGCAGAACCAATGTATCTGTGACTATAAACGGTGAGGCGTCTATTGTACAGGCAGAGCCGATATATACTACCCTAAGGGCAAGTTGCAATCTCAATGATGGTGCGGTGAAAATTGGCAAAATTGCTGGAGGAAGGTTGCCATATCGATACAAACTGGATGATGTGTTTATTCTGTTGCCGGCAGATTCGATTATCACCGAAATTGGTGCCGGATTCCATGTATTCAGCGTTGTTGACGCACTGGATTGTCGAGCGGATTTCACGTTCGAAGTAGAATCGCCCGGGGTGATTGTGGCTACGGCAACAGATGTTCCGGTTAAATGTACATCTATAATCTTAAAAGCCGGAATCAAGATACAAGTAGATTTG
The DNA here is from genome assembly GCA_012033595.1 of Cyclobacteriaceae bacterium. Classification (GTDB taxonomy): domain Bacteria; phylum Bacteroidota; class Bacteroidia; order Cytophagales; family Cyclobacteriaceae; genus JAAUQL01. The sequence continues at coordinate 36,921 of JAAUQL010000008.1, forward strand.
GATCAAACAACATTACCTGGGCCTTATGAGGCATACATCGCCTCCGCCAATGCACCAGATGATGGCATTATCTATCAAATTCCAGACAATGGAGTGAGGACAATCCTCAATTTGGAAAAGGATTTTTATAACGTGACTATTTCTTCTGGCGTAGTAGGGGCATGCAATTTTGCTGAAAGCATTCCTGTATTTAGCGGTGCTTCTCCACTGGATTTCGATATTATAGAAAGCGACAGTATAGTAAGTTGCATTGGGAGCTCGGGCTCCATTACTATAGCCAATGTGACCGGCGATGCGATGTACCCGTATGTTATGCAGTTGTTAGATAATTCGGGAACAATTTTAAATACCTACAGCCTGAATAGTTTTGATCTTGAAGGCGGTTACACACTCGACAATTCGAACACAAATGGCCTGGAAGCTGGTAAGTATTTTGTCAAAATGATTCAAAATCAAGACGAATGTACAGTAACGGCTCAATCAGAGCTTATCACCATTTACGAACCGCTCGGACAATTGGGATTTGAAGCTTTGGAAGACGAAGTGTCAATTTCGGATCGACCGACCGGAAGCCTCATCGGACAAGTATTGCCAAGTGGAGGTCAGCCGTATGAAGCACTAATTCAACTTATAGAGCCAGTTTTTGAAATGAACATTACCGATATTTTCGCCTTTAATGAAAATAGGGATTGGCAAATCGTAAGCAGCACCGGAAATAATCTGAACAAATTCCCGGTGAAATTCGATTCACTTTGGGCCGGTTCCTATGAAGTATTTGTCAGAGATAGCTATGGTTGTGAGATTCGATTGGAATATAATATCGACTACGATGCCACCGTGTTTATTCCCAATGTGTTTACCCCAAACAACGATGGCTACAACGATGTGTTTTATATCAGAAACCTTCCGGAATCAGGAACCAAGTTGGTGATATCTAATAGGAACGGTTCTGTGATATACCAAAACAACAACTACAATTACGATGAGCTCTGGGATGGTGGCGATGTAGCTGATGGGGTGTATTTTTATAAAATAAACATGCCAAACGGCGAATCATACAAAGGATGGGTTGAAAAATGGGCTGGAGCCAAACCTTAAAGACCGCTTAAAAATTTCATCGTATCAATATTGTCGGCATAGTCCCATAATTCGGGCTGTTGGGCTTTACCAAATTTAATGCGATGGGGGATGTCCGCACGTTGTGAAACCATACATTGTATTTTGTTTTCGACACTTTTCAATTCTGAATTTAATTGATCCGGATGATCGTAAAAATCATAATACACCACGGAAATGGGGGAAACCAGCTTTGAGCTTTGCTGAAAAAGGGCAAAGCCATTGTCAAGGTGAGGGCTTTGATTTACCAGAAAAATAGAGCGGTTATAGAAATAATTGTTGCCGTATTTATTATGATTTACCAAATGGTTGTAAGCCTCAAAATGTGGTAAAAGTCTGGTAATATCATATCCTGCCGGCAGGTAGAGTTTCGATACATTTCTACATCCCAATCCAAAATAAGTAAAAATATCCAAGCCGAGAGCTTGCAGGTCTGCCTCCGTTTCTTGGCCATCGAGCACCGCTATTGATGTTCTGTTTTTTCTGATAATGTGTGGATATTTGCCAAAGTAGTAATCGAAATACCTCGATGTATTATCACTACCTGTGGCGATGACGGCATCCATGCCTTTAAGCTGGGCTGCAAATTCTATGTATGATGAAAATTCAGGCGCTATATGGAGGAGCTCTTTTACGATAAACCTGATCAACACGTCATCCTGGCTACTGAGTTTCACCATCGCTTTGTGGCCGCTCAACAATATGCAAATGAGGTCGTGCATACCTACCATAGGGATATTGCCTGCCATGACCACTCCAATTTTTTTTGCCCGAGTTTCCTGTATTTGGTAAGTTTGCAGCCAAAGCTTTAGTTTGGTTTCATCCAAGTAATGGCAGAGGCCTTCCATTGACAATTTGATATTATCTATGGTGAACCAAGGGTTTTGATAGGAAGCTTCAGTATAAACCTCGTTCATACGGTCTTTGTCCATGGCAGACAAGTGGTCTCCAAGGGCTAAAAATGAAAAGGTTCTTTTATGAAATCCAATTTTTATTGATAACTTTGAAGCGTTTTGCATTTTTTTGTGCAAAAATAATACTAATACATCAAGTTCGATTGTTTACACATATAAAGTTATAGCAACATGGCAATTATGATTACCGATGAATGCATCAATTGTGGTGCATGTGAGCCCGAATGCCCCAACACTGCAATCTATGAAGGCGGTGTGGAATGGACTTGGGGTGGCGGGACTACCCTCAAAACTGTAGAGCTCGAGGATGGAACCGTAATAGATGGTGATGAAGAGCAGGAGCCTTTGTCAGACGAATTCTACTACATCGTGTCCAACAAATGTACCGAATGCATGGGATTTCATGAAGAACCTCAATGTGCGGCGGTTTGTCCTGTAGATTGTTGTATCCCAGACCCTGAGCATGAAGAGTCTGAAGAAGAATTGCTGACCAAACAAGCCTGGATGCACAAAAAATAAAATGGAGCCAGCTTGCGGCGTAATATTGCCCGGAAGCTGGCTATTTCATTTTGCCTCTTTTGATCAAGTAGGCATATAGTATTTTGTCAAAGTCGTCATGAATATCAGCAGTAATAAAATCAATTTTCAATTGACCACATTTGACCGCCAAATCCTGAAAATAGGCACTCACCTTGCCGGTATAGTGTTCCCTGATCTGTGAAGGGTTCAATTTCAACTCCTCCCGCGTTTCCAAATCGATAAAATGGTACGGCCTGTCCTCAAAATCGAAACTGACTTCGGTTTTCTTATCAACAACGTGAAATAGCAAAACCTCATGATTGTTGTATTTGAGGTGGTGTAGCCCATTGATCAACTCCTGTACTTGTTCCCTGTTGTCAAACATATCACTAAATATAATCACCAGGCTTCGTTTGTGGATTTTGTTGGCGATCTGATGGAGCACCTCCGGAATGCTTGTCTTCTTTTTAACAGCCGGTGCGCTATGCAATAGTTGCTCAAGCAAAATCAATAGTTTGTGCAGATGTGAGTGGGTGGATTTTACCTGGGTTTGGTTTTCTATCTGATCCGAAAAAGTAGTGATGCCTATGGCATCGCGTTGCCGTTGCAGCATAAAGGATATGGCAGCTGCGGCCATTACGCTAAAAGTTATTTTTCCGTTATTTTCCTTCGGATAATACATCGAAGAAGAATGGTCTATTAGGATGGTACATCTCAGGTTGGTTTCTTCTTCGTAGCGTTTCGAAAACAATTTGTCCGTACGAGCATACACCTTCCAGTCTATGTCTTTCGTGCTTTCTCCGGTATTATAGAGCCTGTGTTCTGCAAATTCAACCGAAAATCCATGATATGGCGACTTATGGAGCCCTGTAATGAAACCTTCTACCAGTTGCCTGGCCAACAACTCCAGGTTACTGAGTTCCTTTATTTTGTGAAGATCGATTTTCATGGTTATAGCATCAGTATAGAAAAGCAGTAAAACTGAAAAAAAACCCAAGAAAGCAGATGTTAAACCCTGATGGGAAAAACATAATCGGATGTAAATTATCTCTATTTACTTGCAACAAAGTAAATCATTGTTTTATATTTATCCGATTTTAAGATCATTTATCTAGTGCGATTTTTTTAAGTGAACACCGATCAAAACACTTATGGCTGTGGAAGACAATAAGGATAATGGAAAATTTGAAATTTATACCAAGCGGGTCAGGGCTGGAAAACGAACCTATTTTTTTGATATAAAATCCACCAGGTCCAATGACTTTTATCTTACGATAACGGAAAGCAAAAGAAGGTATAAAGATGAAGGCTACTTTTATGAAAAGCACAAATTATTTTTGTACAAAGAAGACTTCAATAAATTTGTTGATGCGCTCAATAGCGCGGTCAACCATGTAAAAACCGAATTGCTCCCCGATGTTGATTTTTCACTTTTCGATCGCGACGATGAGGATTCTCAAAGCGAAGATACGGAAGTCGATGCCAACCTCAAGTGGGATTGAAAATATTAAACTATAGTGAGCATGGGCCCTTGGATTTTTCCCAGGGCTTCTTTGTTTATTGTCTTAAGTAAAACATTGTAAAATGAATTTGCTGAAGAAGCCCCTTGTATTTATTGTAGTTGCCCTGGCGCTGTTCATTTTTCTGAGCTGGTTGTTTTCCAATATTTTCATCTACCTGGTCATCTCCATTATTTTATCAACCATCCTCAGGCCACTTACCAGCTACCTGTCCAACCAACAGTTTTTTAATATACGCATGCCTCGGGTCTTGGCGGTATTTCTTTCTTTCCTTACCCTTATCATGCTGATCTCAGCTTTTGCCACTTTGTTTTTGCCGCTCATTTCCAATCAGATTCAGATTTTTTCCAGCATCGATATGGATCAGATCCTTAACAAAGTATCTGCTCCGCTTGATGTTTTGGAAGGCATCATTATCAAATATAAGGTGGGGGAGTTTCAAGAGGGTTTCCTGGCGGCGAATATCAAACAGGGAATCGACAATCTTATCAGAAAAGTGGAAATCACCTCTATTGTTGAGAATATTATTTCGCTCACTGGCAATGTATTTGTCGGCCTGATGGCCATCACTTTTATCACCTTTTTCCTATTGTACGAAAAGGGGATTCTGCGAAAACAATTAATCAATCTCATACCAAATGAGTATTTTGAAGTATCGATTGCAGGCCTGTACAAAATCGAGAAACTACTTTCCAATTATCTTTTGGGCTTGCTGCTGCAAATGACGGCCATTTTTTCGATAGCCTTTACCGGCCTGTCTTTTTTTGGCATCAACTATGCAGCCACCATTGCACTTTTTGCAGCTATCATCAACCTCATCCCATATCTGGGTCCCATATTAGGGGCAGTTTTTGGTATTTTAGTTGGCTTGTCCACCAGTGGCGGTTTCATTTTCGAAGACAATCATTTTATTATCATGACTATAGAGATTGCCTCGGTTTTTGCCATTGTACAACTCACTGACAACATCCTGCTCCAACCCCTCATATTTTCTAAAAGCGTAAAAGCCCACCCACTCGAAATATTTATTATTATATTTGCTGGCGCAACACTGGCAGGTATAGTAGGGATGATCTCAGCTATTCCGGTTTATACCATCATTAGGGTGTTCGTAATGGAGATCTACAGAGGATACAAAAGTTATTATATTTTCAAAATTTAAAGGATGTCACTACAATGTGGAATAGTAGGTTTGCCAAATGTGGGCAAATCAACACTTTTCAATTCACTATCGTCGGCTAAAGCCGAAGCTGCCAATTTCCCTTTTTGTACCATAGAACCTAACATTGGTGTAATTTCAGTGCCAGACCCCAGGTTAAATACCCTTGCAGAGTTGGTGCACCCCGAAAAGGTTTTGCCCACGGTAATTGAATTTGTGGATATTGCCGGTTTGGTAAAAGGAGCCAGCAAAGGGGAAGGCCTTGGCAATAAATTCCTTGCCAATATTCGCGAAGTGGATGCCATTATCCATGTAATTCGATGCTTTGAAGATCCAAATGTTGTACATGTAGATGGCAAGGTTGATCCTGTGAAAGATAAAGAGATCATAGACGCCGAGCTGCAACTGAAGGATCTGGACAGCGTCGAAAAAAGAGCTCAGAGGCTGGAAAAAATAGCTAAATCGGGCGACCAGACTGCCAGAAAACAACTGTCAATTTTAGAACGTTATAAATCGGTGCTGGAAGAAGGAAAAAACGCCAGGGCGCTGACCCTCTCTGAGCAAGAAAAAGCCCTTGTACCCGATTTGTTTTTGCTTACCGACAAACCGGTAATCTATGTGGCCAATGTAGATGAGGAATCGCTCTCAGGCAATCATATGACTTCCAAGTTGGCTGCCATAGCCCACGAAGAGCGGGCTGAACTCATCATAGTTTGTGCTTCGTTAGAAGCACAAATATCAGAATTGGAGAGCCTGGAAGAAAAACGGGAATTCCTGGCAGAATATGGACTCGAAGAGTCTGGTCTCAACCAACTGATAAGAGCGTCTTACCATATCCTCGACCTGATCACCTACTTTACTGCCGGACCTCAGGAAGTACGCGCATGGACAATCCATCGTGGGTGGAAAGCACCAAAGGCCGCAGGAGTCATACACACCGATTTCGAAAGGGGTTTTATCAAAGCAGAGGTCATAAAAATGGAGGATTTTGTAAGGTACAAATCGGAATTGGCATGCAAAGAAGCAGGCCGTTTAGCGATAGAAGGAAAAGAATATGTGGTTCAAGATGGTGATATTATGCATTTTAGATTCAATGTATAATATTTGCTTATGACCGTAAACTATTAATATCTTTGCTTCTTGCGAAATTATTTGGATTAATTCTTAATTAAGAATACTTTGGTTTTCATTTGGCCATTATTTTTAAGTAGTTGTGGCTGATACATTTAGTATACAGAATGTAATGTGCTTTTTGAAACATTTAAGGAATTTTTCTGTTATCTTTTAAATTCACTTGACAGGCTTTTGTCTTGATGACATTTAAAGGATTTCGAAGGTTTAGCTGAGATTTTTACGAATTAATTTTTTTTAACTGAAATACACAAATCATTGAGAGTTAGAGTCATATTTATCTTGAAAAATAAGGGTGCTTTTGTCCCTTTTCACCACCAATTTCTGCTTGCTCAATTGGTTAAAGGAATTATTATAAAAGGTGGAAACGAAAAAATGAGAGATTTTTCGTTTTATAATTTTTCAGGACTCAAGGGGCAGACGAAAATAAGCAGGAATGGCCTGCATTTTTTCTCCAATAAGGTGACCCTCGTATTTTCATGTCTCGACAAGGAATTTCTCGATTACTTTATCGATGAGCTATTTAAAATGCCCAGTGTGGAAGTGGGCAACCTGGTATTGATACCAGAGTCGGTAGAGCTCGAAAATGTGCCAGACTTCAGTGAAGAAATGAAATACATTTGCATTTCACCTACCGTATTGATCAAGCCTTCCTTCAATGATAGTGAAAGTAAGCGTTTCATTTCGCCGGAAACTGATGAATTTTCTGATGTTCTTTTCGAATCGACTATACTGAGAATGGAATCGTTAGGCACCTATACCAATGAGCAATTGGCCACTTTTTCAAAATTTCAATTGGTGCCCGACGAAAACTACCTCCGAAAAATAAGGGAAAGCCAAAAGAAATTTGCCCGTATCTACCCGGTGTATGATCAGGATGTAAAATACGAAGTGCGCGGCTATACGTTCCCGTTTATTTTGTATGCGGCAAAAGAAGTTCAGGAGTTTGTATTTAGAGGGGGCTTGGGTTCTTTCACACACAAAGGCTTTGGTATGTTAGATTTGGCCAATACTGATCCGGCTAAAAGGACAACCGCTTACAGAAAAGCTGCGGAAACCCCACATGAAGAGTAAAATGCGAGCTTAATTTAACCTTAGGTAACCTATTACCAGATCAGCATTGATCTTGTGATCATTATAGTACACCAATATCTCGTATTCATTGTTCGTTTCAAAATGGTTGCCCTCCGGTAAGTTTGGATTTTCCTTATTTGCAGGCATGTAATACGAATAATCGTACAGGCCTTGTTTTAATAACAGTTGGCCGGTGTACAACCCCGAGACATCCACAAATTTCATCCTGTTACTTTCATCAAAGCTCCAATTGGTCAACTTACCGCTTATATAGATGTCTTCAGCGTGTTTGGAAGCCATATCCAGCAAAAAGTGCACTGTGACATAGTCGGCTTCCAAGAGGTTGTTTCGGCCTTCGCTATTGGCTATAAGATAGGCTCCGTTCAGATCATCGGTATAGGTATAGGGTTCCGTTCCGCGCGATTTGTCATAGTAGAGGTATGCGTCTATCCGGGTTTCTGAAATATTTGTTTTGTCCACATTTCTGCCACCATAGTGTATCGTCCGGATGTCGAAAAACCTGAATTCGTTACCTGCTTTGAAATTGTTTTCCAGATTAAAATGCCGGTATTCCATGATAGAGACATCCTCCTTAATTGATGTAGGCGCCAGATTGTAAATGGCATTGTCCCAGCGCTGATTTTGTTTGATTATTACCTTTACATCCAGATAGGGGTTAGAAATGGGAAAGGTAGAATAGTCGATGGCAAACTGTATTTGCTGGTTCATTTGTCGCTCTACCACGCCGGCAGAACGGGCGATGTCGGCAAGAACCTCCACTTTTGGGTCAAAGACGACAAATCTTTTGGTAATGATGACGTCATCTTTATTGCCTTCGCGATAGACCACAAGCAGGTAATTCCCGGGCAGTTTCACGCTCGGCACCACAAAGGTGAAATGTGTGTAAGGGGTTTTTGTAGCAATAGAAAAATCAAATTCATCGATAGAAAACTCATTGAATTCAAATAGGTATTGCATCTCTGATACGTGTGATTGTTGCCAGTTCATATTGCAATGCAAAATTCTGGCTTTGTAATAGTCGGCATTGTCTGTATATAACTCATCAAACTTTAGGGTGAGAGGCACCTGCTGCGAAAGCGCAATGGTTGCTGGAGCAAGTGGCGCGGCTTGTGCATTTTCGCCCTGGAACAAATAGGCCGTCTTGATGTGCTCTTCATAGATTTTGTCGATAAATTCTAGTTTTTTGTTGTTGCTTTGCGCAAATGCCGTTAGGTGGAAACAAGAAATAATAGCAAGAAAACTATATGAAAAGAAAGTCGATTTACGGAAATTCATAAAATGGAATTTTGATGCGGGAAGTAGTTCCGGATAATTATTTAATATGCCTTACAACCAGTTAGCGAATATTAGTGTCAATATGACTGAAATTTGGCATAAATATATCGACCTAAGCGCAATTTATGCTTGAGGATAGTCAATTAATTGAAGCATGTGTACACGGCGATCGTCAAGCACAACGCCATTTATTTAGCATCTTTTCGAAGAAAATGTATGTGGTATGTTTGCGCTATACCAAATCGCAGCAGGAAGCCGAAGATATACTTCAGGATTCATTTATAAAGGTGTTTAAATATCTGAAGGGATACAGAGGCGATTGCAAGCTGGAGTTTTGGATAAAACGTATTGTGATCAACACGGCGTTAAATGCCCGGAGAAAAAAGTTGTATATGTATCCAATGGTAGATATTGAGGATGTGAAAGATTATGCAGACCAGGGAAGGGTATTGTCCAGCTTTAGAATTGAGGAATTGATTAGCATGATCAGCGAACTGCCAACCGGATGCCAGACGGTTTTCAACTTGTTTGCAATAGAAGGTTACAGTCATAAAGAAATAGCGGAAATGCTCGATGTAAGTGAGGGCACTTCAAAGTCGCAATTTGCCAGGGCGAGGAAATTGTTGCAGGAAAAAATAGCAAAAGAGGATAAAGCTGAACGCTATGAAAAATTTAGATAAAAGGTCGGAGTTTGAAGAGCAATGGCGGAATGTCTTTGAAGATGCAGAAATGGCACCTTCGGAAGGGATATGGGACAAGATTGATTCGGCGCTTTCAAAGGAAGAAGCAGGTTATTTTAAACGTAGAGCTTTTATGTTTAAAATGCTGGCAGCCGCATCCATTGCCTTTGCGTTGGGCATCGGCTTATTCAGTGTAAATTATTTTATAGACCAGGATCATTCCAATGTTGCTTTGACCTCCGAACATACGATTTCCAGTGAACAACCAGATGGATTGAACGCTGACCATAGCCATGCAGACGATGTGCAACAGCTGGAGTCGAGTCCCGAAGCTTCTGACGCAGACACTCCAATCAAAGGTTCAACCCTCTCAAATCAGCAAGGTGAAACAGCGCATATGCCAGGCCCAGGGGCCAATGAGCAGTTTGCTGATGTCAGCAATGAGGTATTGGCGGCCAGCGGTCAAAGTGAAAGCCTTGAAGGTATGTCCGCTCCTGCCAGCCAGGAGTTTGGCAAGCAGCCGATCTTAACATCCGATTTAAACAACACTGACGAATCTGCTACCAGGGAAGTACAATCTCATGCAGTATTGGCTTCTATTGCTCCTGGCGGCATCATAGCCGAAAATCATCTTTATACCAAGGATCATATTTACCTTATTCCAATTATGCCTAAAGGGGCATCTAAACTCAAAAAACTCGACAACGACAGATCGAATGAGTTTTTGGCCAGTGTGGGCGTTTCGACCGGATTGTTTGATCCACATTTTGAACAAGGCGGTGGTGTGATGGCCTCCAACGGATATTCAGCTTTAGAAGATGCCAGAGTCGGGACTTCCAACAGCCAATTATCCTCGTTTAACACCAGCAATAAAGAATTTGCAATGGTCCGTAGCTCCAGCAAAGAAAACAAACCTGAGGTATCGGTAAGTTATGGAGCCAACGTAGGGTATCGACTGGGGAGGAGAATATTGCTGCAAACGGGTGTAGCCTACAAAAGAGCCAATACCTCCACCACCACTACGGGATATATAAAAGAAGCCGACGGTGATACAAAAATACCGATAGTGGCCTCTCACCAATACCAGCTTAGCGGACTGTCGTCGGTGGGCAGCATTTCAGAAACTGAACTAAAAAACCAATACGAATTTGTATCCATTCCCATTAAAGCTGGTTATGTGATTATCGATAGGAAAATGAGCCTTGCCCTAATGGCAGGCGCCTCTGGCGAATTTTTTCTTAACAATAAAATAGTCGATAAGAGTGATTACTTCGAAACCTTAAGTACTTCGTCGGGCGAAGGTTCTCCCTACAAACGAGTACATTTCAACGGCTCAGTGGGCACCCAGGTAGGATATGAATTTGCCAGGAATTACCATATAACTATAGAACCAAGTTTTCAGTTTGCTATGAACTCGTTTACCAAAAATAGTTTCTATCTCAACAGTTATCCGTCATCGTTTATGGTTGCTTTTGGGGTGGCATATAATTTTAGGTAGCATTCAACTTTAGCTCTTAGAGTAGTGTCTTAGAAATGATTGATATATATGTGATGGAAGATGCGATAAAAAAGGTTGTTGTGTTGATGCTCATGCTTTCGTTGGCGGCTTGTACCGCTCAAGAGGATGATAATGAGGCCGAACACGTTGACCTGCTAACTGCCTTTGAGTTTGCAAATGGTAACCAGGAATGGAAAGGTGGGATTTCTGATTTTCCTATCGACTATCTGGACAGTGTAGTGTATAAAATCAATAATGAAGCAGTACCCAATAGTTTGACGTCAAGTGGCAAAGCGTTAAATATCAGTGCGGTCAATCCACATCGGGATCTTTTTTACTATTTCTTGCGCAAAGAATCGGGACTGGAGCCGGGAGAACGCTACAAAATAGATTTTGAGTTTTTAGTTTACACCCAACTTACGGGCAAAGTTGATGGTGATTTGTACTTAAAACTTGGGGCTACAAACTTTCCCCCTGAATTGTCTCCCCGTATGTCGGGCACAGATAAGAACATAGAGTTAATTTCCCTAAATGTTGATAAGGGGGATACAAATAGTGCTTCGGGCACCGATGTGGTAAATATTGGCTCAATTAAAGAATTCACCGGAGAAAAGCCAGAAGTCATATCCGGTAACAATTTCGATAAACGCATCGAGGTAGTTGCCGATAGACAAGGAAATGTATGGCTGATCATTGGTGTTGACTCAGGCATTAGCGGTCAGCTGACATTTGGAATGGCTGCATTGACGGTTTACTTCCGAAAACAAAATTAGGCTAAGTTTAATGAATGTAAGGGTGTCCAATGGCTGTTGGCGCCCTTCTTTTTTTATTCCAGATCTTCCAGTTCAAGCGCAGTTTCTTCCCACTCATTGTTTTTGGCCTTTAGTGTGGTCTTTAGCTTTTCATAGTGCAGGGTCATTTCCTGAAGTTTGTTCGGATTTGAATACACACCAGGTGCTGCCATGCTTTGTTCCGTGGCAGCCATTTCGGTTTCAAGCGTTTCGATTTCACTTTCTACACCTGACAATTTCTTTTTGAGGCTTTTTATTTGGTTTTGGACATTGACATCAGAAGTGTCTCGTACTCTTTCCTTTTTTTTGGGCACAGCTTCCGCGCTTGCTTCTACTACTGCAGGGGTTGGTTTGGCCAACTGCTTTTTTCTCCAAATCTCGTATTCTGCATAAGTGCCGGGGTATTGTTTGATGGCCTGGTCTTCGATATACCAAATTTTGTTGGCAACCTCATGTATGAAGTGGCGATCGTGCGATACCAACACAAAAGTGCCTTTATATTGTTGTAGCGCCTGAATAAGAATGTTGACCGATATGATGTCGAGGTGATTGGTGGGTTCATCGAGCAAAAGGAAATTCGCTTCTGAGATGAGTGTTTTTGCCAATGCGACGCGTGATTTTTCACCACCTGACAATACCTTTATTTTTTTGAATACATCTTCGCCACTAAATAAAAAGCAACCCAGAATCATCCTCAGTTCTTGTTCGAGTTTACCGGTGCCGGCTTGTTTCAACTCATCCAGAATTTCATTTTCTATATCCAGGGCTTCGATTTGATGCTGAGCATAAAATGCCGGAATCACATTGTGACCGGTTTCTACTTTGCCTCCGTGGGGTTCTGTGCCGCTAATTATCCGTAAAAGAGTGGACTTTCCTATACCGTTGGCACCAATCAGGGCGATTTTATCACCACGTTCTATACCTATCGAAGAAGGATGGAGCACTTGAATATTGCCATAATTCTTAGACACATGATCCAGGATTTTCACATGCCTGCCCGACTGCTGGCTAAACTTAAAATTGAATGAAACTGCCGCATTTTCGCTTTGCACGTCCTCGATCATGTCCATGCGTTCCAGTGATTTCACCCGCGATTGTACTTGCTTGGCTTTAGTAGATTTGGCTCGGAATCTGTTAATGAATTGCTCGGTTTGCTTGATTTTTTGCTGCTGATTGAGAAAAGAATTTTTGTGTATCTCATCGCGCAAGGTCTTCTCTTCTACATAAAAGCTGTAATTGCCCGAAAAGGAATTCAACTTATAATTGCTTACTTCGATGATCTTTGATATGGTATTGTCGAGAAATACCTTGTCGTGTGAAACTATGATGACCGCGCCTTCATAATTTTTGAGATAATTTTCCACCCATTGTATAGAAGGTAAATCGAGGTGGTTGGTGGGCTCATCGAGCATCAGGATCGATGGTTTCTCCAGCAGCAGCTTTGCCAGCATTACCCTCATTCGCCATCCTCCAGAGAATTCTGCCAGCGGCCTGTGAAGATCGGAGGTCTTAAACCCAACGCCCTCTAATATTTCTTCAGCCTGGGACTGAAGCGTATATCCTCCCAGGGCTTCATATTTTTCCTGCAATGTCGCAAGTTGGTTTACCAACTTATCGGTGTAATCTGTTTCGAGCTTTTTGATCACATGCTCTATCTTGATTTCATATTCTACGGCTTCTTTAAATGCATCCATCGCCACGGCTACGATGCTCTCCTGTGATTGAAAGGACAATAAATCTTGGTTGAGGTACCCTATGCTACAATCATTGCGCTTGCTGATTTCGCCGCTATCGGGAGTGATTTCCCCGTTGATGATTCGCAAAAGGGTGGTTTTGCCAGTGCCATTCAATCCTACCAGGCCAATTTTTTCTTTTGGTTTGATGTGTAATTGGGCGTTTTCAAATAGGATTCGTTCTCCAATATAGTAGTTGAGATTAGAAATGGACAGCATATAGAAAGCAGATTGGATTCAATTTTGTTATCGAACCGCAAATTTAGAAAAGAATAATGACCCTCCAGGGTATCAATCCAAAAAATTGATGGTGAACCAGGCTTTGGTGTTTTCCCACATCATCAGCAGGTTGGTTTTGTCCCCTTCCAGTTGAAATTCCATGGTAAATGCCTCGTAAGAGACATCCGTTTCGGCAACCTTGGCATCAATTTCCAATATGTTTTTTTCCGGAGTGTAATTATATGCGCCCCATTGCCCCAGATCGGGATTGAATATTACCTTCCAGTGGTCTTTTTCAGGGATGGTAAACAAGGTATATGTCCCCGCTTGCAATAGCTTATTGTTTATTTTTACGTCGTTAGTGAAGGTGATTTCAGTGGCCTCATTGGCGCCGGTGCGCCATACTTCGCCGTAAGGCACCAATTCACCAAATATCTCCCTACCTTTCATATGGGGTCGACCGTAGGTAACCTTGATGTAAGTAGATTCATATTTGACAGTAGCCAATTCGAGGGGGCTTAACCTTGCTTTCACAGCTTCCTGAGCGTAAATGTGGTGCGCAGCCAATGACAGGATGAATATTATAAGGTTCAGTTTTATTTTAATCAGCATTTTTAGTTGTTTTACGCTTTTAGAACGATTCGAATATAGAAACTTCTTTTTAAACAGTGTAGGCAGGAATATAATTTTTTATAATGGAACGACCCGAGTTTGATAAAATTTTCATGGAGTTGGCAATAAATATAGCCATGCGCTCTCATTGTGTAAAACGCCATGTTGGTGCGGTACTGACCAAAGATACCAGGATAATCTCGATCGGATACAATGGTCCTCCTGCTGGTACACACAATTGCGATGAGGAATGGCCTGAAACCGGCTGCGAGCGAGACTCTAAGGGAAGCTGTTCACTTGCCATGCACGCGGAGCAAAACGCACTGATGTATGCCGTCAAAAATAATAGCAATATCGAGGGGTCTACCATATACCTTACCCTTACCCCATGTCTTCCTTGCGCCAGAATGTTGCTGAGCGCTGGAGTCAAAAAGTTGTATATCTCAGCTCCTATGCCGAATACAAAGGCCTGCCTAAAGATGAGGGCATTGATTTTCTCCAAAAATTTGGGGTACATTCTGAAAAATTCAAGGAGCAAATCCAGGTTGGCGATCCGTTGATCTAAACGATTCGCACTTCCATTTCGAGCAATATGCCAAAGGTGGTTTTTACTTTTTCCTGAATCATTTCTGCCAGTTCGAGGATATTTTGTCCGCTTGCGTGGTCTTTGTTGATGAGGACCAGAGGTTGGTTGAGGTGTACTGCTGCACCACCGTGTTGCACTCCTTTTAGTCCACATTTTTCTATCAGCCAGGCTGCGGGTATTTTTAGGGTATTGCCGGGGTTGTCAAATGAGGGAATATCCGCGTAGCTCACCTTGATGGCATGGTATAGGTCTTTGTCTATTATGGGGTTTTTGAAAAAGCTACCGGCATTGCCTGTTTTGGCCGGATCCGGCAGTTTTTCGCTTCGTATCTTTATGATGGCATCACTTACATCTTTGATGGTGAATTCTTTTTTGCCTATTCTCTCGAGTTCCTTTTGTATGTTGCCGTATTGGGTGTTGAGCACTGGTGTTTTGGCCATTCGCAGCACTACGTTGGTGATGATGTATTGATCTCTCAGCTCGTTTTTGAAAATACTATCGCGGTACCCAAATTGGCATTCGTTGTTTAAAAAGTACTCAATTTCACCTGTTTGGAGGTTTACGGCTTCCAAGGCTTCAAAAGTGTCCTTCAATTCCACGCCATAAGCACCGATATTTTGAATAGGGGCAGCACCCACCGTTCCGGGAATCAGCGATAGGTTTTCTATGCCACCAAAATTTGCCCTAACACAGCTTTCCACCAGATCGTGCCATTCGACTCCGGCGCCGGCTTTGACAAAAAAGTATTTTTATCTTCTTTGACCACATGGATGCCCGGGATATCAATCTTCATTACCAACCCTTCAAAATCGCCTGTGAACAAGATGTTGCTGCCATCACCGATCACCAACTTTTGACCGGATTGCTGAAATACCGGTGATTTTATCAGTTCGATGATACTTTTCGTGGAATTGAGTCTTACAAATTGCTTGGCATGGGCTTCCAAACCAAAAGTATTGTGCTTTTGGAGTGGGTGATTTTTGACGATATCCATGAAATCAAAAAGATCTTTTAAGGTTGATTTTGGCTGTTGCAATACCTGTTTGATTGCCCTGTTCATCCTTCAATCTGATGTACAGTACCTTTTCTCCATCTTCGCCCGGGAGGACAAAATTCGATAGTTGCGGTTTGAATTCTTCCCATTGAGCTTGCTCAAACTCCGGGTTAGCGCTGATCATCATGTGGCTTGCTCCTTCGGCTTCTATAAACAGACTCACTTTCTTTTCCTCATCATTTGTCCAGAGTTCTCCTTTGTTTATGGTAAACGCGTTGAATTTGGGAGGCGTAGTGTCTAGTATGATGGTTGCTTTGGCTACTTCGCTGTAGTTGCCTGCGTCATCGCTAAATTGCGCAAAATATGTCTTGGCGCCATCTTCTTCTGAAAGAATGATTTCTTTGCCTGGCATAATTGGCTCCCACTGTGCATCAGCAAAATTTGAATGCTGGCTGATACGCATTCCAGTGGCACCTTCGGCTGAAAGCGACAGTTGAATTTTCCGGTTTTTGTCATTGACGTATTTTGCCCCATTATCTATTACGATCGCCGGGTTTTTTGGAGCTTCCATATCCACTTGCGCCGAGGCGCTTACGGCTTCCGATACATTGCCGGCTTTATCCCTAAATCGGGCAAATACTTCGGTGGTGGGCTGAGAAGTGTTAAAAATCCAGTCTTTTACCACTGCGCTCATGGGTCCCCATTTGCCATCTTTAAAATCCGAATTGTTGCTAAGCATCATTTCATGAGCTCCTCTGGCAAATAGAGAGACTTCTCCTTTGCCCGTTTTATCGGTAAACCAGGCCGCGCCGTTGTTGATGCCGATTTTTCCTTCAGTTGGTGGTACTTTGTCAAGTATTATCTTGTTATTTATTTCGGTGGTCACATTGCCTGCTTCATCCTTAAATCTGCAAAACACCATTTTGTATCCATCTTCGCCATCTAATTTCCACTCCTTGCCCGATTGATATTTCTCCCACAGGCCTCCAATGCTGCTGGTGTCGTTGAGGTGCTGATTGCTTATGGCCATACTCACCGCCCCCTCTACATTGAAGCTCAGGTTCACAATGTTTTGAGGATTGTTGCAAAATTCGGCTCCACCATCGATCATAAAACTAATGACCTTGGGTGGTGTGTAATCAGAATTGATGGTTTTGCTAATCACCTCTGAGTCATTGCCTGCACTATCTCTGAATTTGACAAAAACCTGATGCTCACCTTCAGGTCCTTCCAGTGTCCAGGCGATGGCGGTTTTAAATGGCTCCCAGGTGGCATTTTCCATCGAAGGTTGGTTGGAGACCATCATCTGACTGGCTCCTTCTCCGCGCAGTGACAGCGCCACTCGTTTATTTTTGTTGCGGACAAATGGATCATTGTTGTTGATTATCAATTCGCAGTTGGCCGGTGGGATCCTGTCTAGTATGATGCCCGCAGCATATACTTTCGAGAAATTGCCTGCCTTGTCTTTTAATCGTACAAAAACCGTTTTCGCACCGTCATTGTCGCCTTCCAGTTTCCAATTTTCTATATTTTCTTCAAGCGGTAGCAGTTTGGCTTGTTCAAAGTCGGGTACATTGGTGAGTTGCATTCCCATTACATCTTCGTCGTGTTTTATTTGCAGTTTTACCATTCCAGTGGGGTGGTTGGTGTATTTGTTTCCTCCGTCAATGATCAGTTCGCCCATTGGAGGGGTCATGTCCAGGGTGATTTTGGCAGAAACTACTTCGGTCGTATTTCCGGCTTCGTCTCTGAAACGTGCATAAACGATTTTTTCTCCATCATTGGCAGTATAGTCCAGTCGGGTCTTTGGGCTAAATATTTTTCCCATTTGATGTTTTTCAGGGTGTTGGGGTTGTTGCTGTATTGGGCTTCAAAAGCATCGTCGATATCACAGGTGAGGGTAACTTTGAGGCCTATACAATGCCGGGCGTTGTTGTCGATGGTGAAAGAATTCACCTTAGGCGCTGTTCGATCAAGGAAAATTTCTGCTTTGCCCACATCAGATATATTACCGGCCAAGTCAATGATACGTGCATACACTGTTTTCAGTCCATCAGTATCGACATCGAGTTGCCAGGAAGGTACGGCGGTGGCAAAGGCCCTTTGTGTGGCTCCTTCAAAGTTGGGATGGTTGCTTAGCATCAATTTCAGGTTTTGTGGCGATTCCTTGGGGGAAATCTGTAGCGAAACGGATCCGTTTTGACTGTTCGTATATTTTTGACCCTGGTTGATACTCAGGGCGGGCCTGTCTGGAGGTGTGGCGCTATAAATAATACTCGCCTCTGCTGGTACTTTTGTGGTATTTTTGGCTTCGTCCATAAAGTACACCTTTATGCTTTTGATCCCCTCCAGGGTATCAAGCTCCCAGTTGACATCCATTTGTCCGTTTGCTTTAGGGATGAAATCGTAATTTTTGCCTATACCCCTGCTTACCACCCTGATCATAGTCGCATCATTGGCACTAATGCTCAATTTCACATTTTTAGATCGGGTATATTTTGCACCATCATTGATGGTGATAGATCCTCCGACAGGAGGAGTGACATCCATGTAAATGACATCGCTGATCACTTTCGATTCGTTCCCGGCCATGTCTTTAAATTTCGCAAAAACGCTTTTTTCGCCATCTCCGGCACCCACGTCGATCACCCATTTTATAGATTCTTTATACGGTTCCCATTTGGCATTAGCAAATTGTGCAGAATTGGAGATCATTAATTCATGGGCCTCATCTGCTTTAAGCTCCACCAACACCCGTCCCAGTTTATCATTGGTGTATTTTTCATCATTATTTATTTTCAATAGCAGATTGTCCGGAGGGGTGGTATCGTAAATGATTTTGTTGCTCTCAACCGGCGATTCGTTGCCTGCTTTGTCTTTGAGTTGCACATAAATCATTTTGTCACCTTCATCGCCTGTCAGTAGCAATTTAAAAGCTGATTCGCTGTAGGGTTGCCACTGGACATTTTGAAGAGTTGGGTCAAACCCCACTTTCATGGATTCCAATAATGCTTTTTCTGTGCGAAGCGATTTTATTTCTACCTCTATTTCCTTTTGGTTAGTAAACTTCGCCCCACCATTTATTCTAATGCCGATGAGTGGAAGGCTGGACGGCGCCGAGATAGAAACAGAAAAGTGGCTGGGAGCGTTTACGGGGCATATTTCGGCACGTACACCGAAGGCAATAAATACAGGTATGATGTAGGCTAGTCTTAACATGTCCAAATAGTCAATAAAAAGTACAAAATTTTGAAGGAATCAAAAAGTTACACAAACAAATTTAAGCATTTTGCGATGCATGTAAACCCTTTGGGGCTCGTTGTTGTCATAATTGCTAAAAAATATCCAGGCTTTGCTTTTCTGCATTTCGTGATCGCTGTAACCATATTACTCTGTCGGCGCAAACATAAATGAAAAGACCGAAATGGTGACTTATGTTGCGGTATTTCATATGTAAAAAGGCTGTCAAAAATCCGGTGAAAAATAATGTTTATTTCCCCGGAGGGGAGGGTAAATCTACCGGCAGTGCTTTTTAAGCAATTCCTGCGCATATGCTGAGCCAAGCTGAAAAGCTTTTTTCCAGTCATCGCAAGCGCCTGATTTATCTTTGAGCTCAAGCCTAATCAGACCACGGTTGGTGTAGGGAGCCGGTATGGATTTGTCCAGCGCGATTGCATAGTCAAAATCATCCATAGCGCCCGATAGGTTGTCCATTTCGTAGAGAAAAATTCCTCTTTTAAAAAAAGCCTCACCATCTTCCGGGTTGTACAAAATGGCCAGGTCATAGTTTTTTAGCGCTTTATCGGGTTCGTCTGTCAGGCTGTATATTTCGGCGCGCAACAAAAATATCCCCGGGTACTCGGGATCCAGCCTGTAGGCTTCAGAGAGGTCTTTCAAGGCGGAATCATAGTCCTCCATTTCGAAATAGGCCATGCTCCTTTTAAAGTATGCATCAGGATTTTCAGGTGCTATTTTTATGGCTGTTTCAAAATCAGCTAAGGCTGCTTCGGACTTTTCTGCCATCAGCAAGGCCAGCGCTCTATAGAGATAGTAATCATGCTCTTGTCGATTGAGGGAAATAGCCGCATCAAAATCATTGATCGCCGGTACGGGTAGTTCCAAAAAGTAATGTGCCAAGCCGCGGTTATAAAAAGCCACATCCACCAGTGGGTCGGAGTCGATAATAGATGAAAAATCACCGGCTGCCTGTTCGTATGCACCCATGCTCAAATACAGCGTTCCACGTTCATTGAGCAATTCTATATTAAGTGAATCCAGAGACAGAGCAAGGTTCAAATCCTCCATTGCCTGACTGTAATCGCCATTTTCTATCAGGAGCTGTGCCCGCGAAAACCGGGCTTCGTTGTTTTCCGGTTCCAGCTCCAGGGCAAAGTCAAAATCTTTCAAAGCCCCGCTGTGGTCATCCTGGAGGTATTTGCACAAGCCTCTATGGTAGTAATAGTCGGAGTCGAGCGGGTCGTGGGCAATAGCATTGCTCAAATAATATTTGGCGCTATCGTAATCTTGCTGGTAAAAATGACACATGGCTATACCATAGTATGCCAGGTCTGCTTCGGGGTCTTGGCTCAATACCCTGCGGTAGTCCTTTTGCGCCAGAGTAAAATGCGACAACTCAAGAAAAGCGTCGCCACGTGCTATCAGGTAAAAACTGTTATCAGGATTGTTGGCGAGGGCAGAGTCGAAATAATTGATCGATTGTTCATATTTGCCTTGCTGATACAGCACATAGCCGATGTTGTAAAGACAGGTGTCATTGGAGGCTTGTATTTGTAGGCACTTTTTCAGATCACGCAGTGCCCCAGACAAATCTTCTTGTTCGATTTTCACCAATCCCCTGGTGCTGTAAAGCATTGCACTGGGCTTTTGGGCTATGTCTTTATCGAGTTTTCGGATGGCTTTGTCAAAATTTTGCGTTTCCAGGTAGAATGCAAGCGAATCAATATCACCAGCGGTGTGCTGTTTTGGCCAAATACCGGCAGGGTAAGAATGAGGCTTATAAAAAAAATTGGTCTGAACAGCATGCTGTTGTTTTTTGGTTCTAATTTAAGGACTTCGTCGCTTGCAGGCATCAAACGTAAGGATTTCTATGAAAATGTGCTATTTCACAAAGTAAATCTCTACCCGGCGGTTTTTGGCCAACTCCTCTTCTGAGCCAGAGGTGACAATGGGTTTCGATTCGCCCACCCCCTTGGTGGATATCCTGCCGGGCAGGATGCCAAAATCTGAAAAGTAGCTCCCGACTTCCTCTGCCCTACGCTCAGAAAGTTCCAAATTATAATCTTCCGTACCTTCGTTGCTGGTGTGGCCTACCAATTCTATGCTATATTGAAGATTGCTTACCAATTTGTTGGCCAAAAAGTAAATCAACTCTCTCGAACTGGGGGCGACGTCATACGATTCGAAATCGAAATAGACCGTGCGCGATACCGGCATGCCAAGCAATTCCTGAATCTCGGTTTCGGTTAGTTTGTGTTTGGTCTTACTGATTTCGGCATTTTCTTTTCTGTCTTCTATAGCCGTGACTTTGGTGGTATAGATATCTGCAAAATTGCCTGAGCGGGTACTCACAAAATAGGCCTCCTGATCTTTGTATAGTCTCAAATAGGCATCAAAGCCCGGGGAGTTTACTTCTTCTCCGAGGTTGATGGGCTTAGACCAAAGTAGCCAGGAGTCGTATAATTTCCTGGACATAAAGATGTCGGCACCACCATAACCACTATGACCGTCGCTGGCAAAAAACAGTGTGTTGCCATCATCGGAAAGGAACGGCGATATTTCAAACCCTTTGGTATTGATGGTGGCGCCCATGTTTTCAGGTTTGCTCCACTGGCCTTTTTCATCTTTCAAGCTGATATAGAGGTCTTCTTCTCCAATCGAATTGCTACCGTTCATGGAGATGATCAGCACATCTTCCTTAGGGCTGATATAAAAACCGATGAATGAATTGTCAGATTCCAGTCCGTTGATTTTAATGTCGTACGGTTTAGACCAATCTTCCCCGATCTTAATGGATTTGGCTATTCCATTGATTTTAGTGGTATTAGGCTTATAAGAATTGAGCAAATAGATGGCTGTTTCATCTGCTTTAATGCCTATCACTGCATTGTTTCTGTGGTTGTTGAGATTTTGCAATGCATTAGTTGCGGGACCCCACTCGTTTAGTTCGTTTTTTTCACTTACCCAAATGTCCTGCCCCGAGAGCTTTCCACCTGTGTTTTGCTCAAAAAAAGTCCGGACAAAGTAC
Organism: Cyclobacteriaceae bacterium; assembly: GCA_012033595.1. Taxonomy (GTDB): domain Bacteria; phylum Bacteroidota; class Bacteroidia; order Cytophagales; family Cyclobacteriaceae; genus JAAUQL01. Next base: position 59,028 of record JAAUQL010000008.1, read on the forward strand.
AGCTTTTTGCCATTGGGCGCCATAACAGGCATGCTTTCTTCAGATTCGCTATTGACAGATTCATTGAGTTTTTTAGCGTGTTCAAAGCTGTAGTTTTGGGCATGCGCAAGGGTGGCGGGCAATGCCACCGACACACAAATAATGAGCCTGGCTATAATTATTGAAAAAGTGGATGTGGAATGATCGTTCATAATTTTACCATAAAAATGGGGCTTTTAAATCTTTTTTGAAAAGCATAAGCGCCAGGGTGATCTCATGGCTGCCGTTGCTGTAGTTGCTCAGGTCACTGGCCACATAATCATAAGAATAACTTAAATTGAACAAATTATTGATGTACACTCCGCCCATAAATACCACAGCTTGTGTGCTTTTGTAGGATATTCCGGCCCATGTACGTTCCTTTATCAGCGTTTTGAGGTTCACATCCCAGATGTCGTCGTACGAAGCGTTAAATTTATATAAAACCGAAGGCAAGAGCCTGACATCTTGGGTAAGCCTGATCCGAAGGCCTGCCATGAGTTTGTGGTCTATATCTTCATTGAAATTGAGTACTTCATTGGTATTCAGAGCCTTACGGTATGCCTTAAATGCAGCATACGAAATATAAAATTTTTTACCATACAACATGGCTCCCGGATTGATGTCGAAAAAGGTGCTCTTGCCACCGTTGGCAAGCAGCCATTGGTAAAAATCATCATCGTCGGGCCGGGTCAGGGTGATTTTTTCCAAATCACGCCGTTGATTGGCAATGGTTCCCGAAACACCAATGGATAACTTCAACTTTTTGCCAAGCGGCATGTGAAGTGCATAATTTAGGTATCCGCTGATTTGCTCAAATGCGCCCTGTGTATCGAAACCACATTGCCACCAATACCATGTCGCAATTTTTCTCGTAAAGAAATTTTTAAGTTGGGCAGGCTATCCAGATAGTAAGGATTGCTGGTTCGGAGTGCATATTGGGTGTACGATTTCTGGGTTTCTTTTTGCAGGTATCCGTTCACGCCAAAATATTGAGTGGTTGGGGCATCAACCAGGCCAGTCCACTGATTTCGATAGCTGAGTTTTACATCCAAAAAATTATCAATACCAGTGCCCGCAGGGTTGATGGTCGTATGGATTTGAAAATATTGGCTAAAGTTAAAATTGTCCTGAGCAGTGCTCTTCAGGCATAGCAAAACAAATAATACTATTGCTGGAATTTTCTTCACTTGATTTTTTTTATCTTAAAATCGTAATACTACCAGAATATTTCCTTTCGAATTTCAATATTTCAATCGTGTAGTAGTACACTCCTGCACTTAGAACAGCTCCTTTGTAGGTGCCATCCCATTCTTTGTACTGACCGACAGATTCATAAACCATGTTGCCATCGCGTGCATACACCCTCACAACCGCATCGCTTTGCTCTATTAGATTTTCAATTTCCCAGGTGTCGTTTACCATATCCTGGTTTGGCGTAAAGCCACTCGGAATTACCAATTCCACAAAGGTATCTTCAAATTGTATCTCGCGGCTTACCGGAGTACTACTCAGCTCACCATCCGACACGATTATTTCCACGATACGTGTTTTGGTATTGGGCAAAATCCTTTTATGGTTGGTATAAATCATGGATCGCAAAATATCCTGGTAGATCGATGCTTTTTTGATGCCCGAGATGGTAAGCGTGCCTGTGGTATCGTTCCAGGAAGTGTTTATACCGTCGTATTTATCTATGGACAAGGAATCCTGACTGTCGAGGTAATTATTGCTAATGGTAATTTTTGCCCATGATATACGACCTTCGTCCACCTCCAGCACCTCTGCTGCCTGGGTAATTGGCGCGTTGTAGTCGCCAAAATTGAAAATAATGGCATTGGTTTCCAGGTTGATGACTTCCGGGGCATCATCCACAGGCAATACGGTGATGAGCCCACGCGAAGCTACAGCGGCAAAGTCGCGACCATCAGAACCATTCCAGGTAAAAAAGTTGATGCCATTAAAGTCTTGCTGTGGAACCAACTTCAATAATTCGATGTCCAACAGCCCAATACTGTCATTTTCATTAATTTCCCTCTCCTCCAACATCAATTTACCATTGGCTGGCACTTCTATAAATTTGATCGCCACTAAAGAATCATTGGGGTCGCCATCGGTGAAAGCATCTTTGAATATCGAGGCATTAAAAGTATAGTTCTGGTCTTCTTCTATGGTTATGTCATTTAGATTGCTCAATTGCGGTAAATTGTTTGGCGCAGTTACAGTGATGGAATAGCGCTGTTCTGCGGTCAATCCTCCTTTATCTATGGCGATTAAAGTAATGGGATAAGTGCCCGCCGAACCCACCGGGGCAAAGCCCTCCAGCTTGTAAGGAGCCTGGCTCGAAAAAACAAGCCAAGGTGGTTTGTTTGGCGAAATTTGTACAGTAAAAGTGTCATTGAGATCACTGTCCGAAATTTCGACGTTGTACGTGTATTTTTCGGTTTCCAGTAGATCTGTTTCAGGAATACTGGTAAAAACCGGAGGATCATTTACATTGGCAATGTTAAGAATGAAAGACTGGGTAGCTTTGGTATTGTCTTCGCTTTCCAGTACGACTACATCTATATTGAATGAACCCACGTCTTTTTCTTCCGGTGTGCCGCTAAGCGTGGCTGTGCCGTCGCCATTGTCGGCTACAAACAACCAACCGGGCGCTATCCAATCAAAATAACGGTCATCACCTTCCACATCCATTGTCACAATCTGGTAAACATATTCCTGACCCTGGCTGCCCGTGAGCACCGGCGCAGAGGTGAATACGGGAGGGTCATTTACCGGGACAACGGTCAGCGTCATCGCATCTTCAATAAAGGCGCCCTTGGTGTCCGTGCATTTCACCGTAATAATGGCATCGCCATTGGCATCTTTTTTTAATGTTATGACCAGCTGATTTCCTGTAATCCTGGTTTCTACCAGGTTTGGATTGCTATTGCGAACCTCAAATTTCAGATCCTTGTCAGGATCTTCCTTATCATCGAAAATTTGATATAAATCCAGGATGAGATTTTCAGAATCTTCGTTAAGAGTTGGTTCAGGCAGGCCGCTGGAAGTTGGGAATGAATTGATGATGATGCGGGCAGTGGCCAGTTCCCCTCCAAGGCCGGCGTTGGTGTTGCTGAGCGAAGCCTGGACATTGAAACTGCCATCTTGCGAGGAGTTTGGAGTGAATTTCAAACCGGCATTGCCCATGGCAAAGCTGATGAAGGTGTTGTTGCTGATTTCGGTGGTACCGTTGCTTTGATATAATTTGCCCTGACTGATGTTGGTGATTTTAAAGTGGGTAACTTCGCTTCCGTCACTGACATGCCGCTCTATTACCAGTCCGTTGTTGGTCTGTAAACCTTGATTGGTAAAGGCATCGCTTACCCTGGGTTGATCAGCCACTGCTTTTACCTCCATCGTGAATTTCCTGCTGATGGTATTGTTTATCAGGGCACCGTCATCTACCGTTACCGTAATTTCGGCCGTTCCAAACTGATTGGCATTGCTCGTGTATTTCAATACCCCGGTCTGCGATGCCGCAGTATAGCTTGCTTTTAAATCAGAAATCAAGGCCTCATTGCTCGAAGTGACGATGATGCTCAGGCCTTGGTTTTCGTTGGGACCAGCAGTGAGCCCGGTCAGGATGATTTGCTGCTGAGCTGCATCTTCGAGAATGGCTGGCGGATTGGCGATTGGATTCAAAGTCGGAGGATCGTTTACCGGGTTTACCAGCACTTCGAAGGTCTTGATTCTGGACAGCGAACCATCGCTTACCGTCACAGAGACCATGGCCTTGCCCGAGGCTTCGGGCTTGGGGGTATATCTCAAGATGGCCGTAGTATTGCCTTGCTCGTAGGTAATTGTAAATTTATCAATCAGATTGATATTGTCCGATTGGGCAGTAATCTTGATCTCCTGTACTTCGTCCGGATCTCCATCCGTTATTCCGCCAAGATTAATTGTCTGTTGACCAGCATCTTCATTGATGGCCGCAGGATTGGGAATGTCGTTGAGGGTCGGCGGATCATTGGTTCCTCCTACATCAATACTGAAGGTAAAGGTTTTGGTATCATCATCTCCCGGATTGACGGTGCCTCCGGAATCTTTGACCGTGACGGTGATGGTCGCAATGCCCGTGGCATCCAACTTCGGGGTAAAAGTGACCGTGGCCGTGGAGCTTCCCTGGGTATAGTTCACTATTCCGTTTCCAACAATGAAGGTATTGCCCGAGATGGCCGTTATCGTCAATGTTTGTCCACTTTCATTTGGCCCCGGACTTATCGATGTCAGGTTGACGACTAATGGCACATCTTCCGGGGTGGTCATGTCTGAAACCTGATCGATAGTTGGTTCGTCGTTGACCGGACTCACACTGATGCCAATTGTATAAGCGACAGCGCTAAAATCTGAGCCATCATGTACTTTGAAATCAAAATTGGCATACCCGTTTCCATTTTCATTGGCAGTGGGCTCAAACGCCAGTTGACCGATAGATGCAAAAGTTACTTCCTGATTGAGGCTGACAGGGTTAGGGCCCAGCTTCAGTGAGCCATTTGCCGGAAGGCTCGTGACGATTATTTTCGTAAATGATCCGTTGTCCGGGTCGTTGAACACAAAATCCGTCGCGGTGAATTGTTTGGTGTTGTCTTCCAATATCGAAATGTTTTTATTGGCAGAGGTGGGCAGGTCATTGACACTGTTCACTACTACGGCAAAGGATTTTTGAATACTCAATGCACCATCTGAAAGGGTCACCGTGATGGTGGTTGTGCCAAATGCGTTGGCTTTGGGTTTGTATTTTAGTACGGCACTGGCGGCATTTGCCACATGATCAATAGTGATATTGTCTATGAGACTGGTATTGCTGGAAACGGCTGTGAAGGTAAGGGGTTGAGCCAGGTCGGGATCGCCATCAGAAATGCCGCTTAGCGCAATGCTTTGTTCAGGTGCATCTTCATTGATGGGTGAGGGGTTTGCGATATCTGCCATGGTGGGCGGGTCGTCTGTTCCTGTCACCGTTATGTTGAAAATAAGCGATTTTGTATCGTCCTCTCCGGGGTTAACCGTACCGCCATTATCTTTTACCGTAAGGGTAATAGCTGCCACACCGGTCGCATTGGCAAGCGGCGAAAAGGTTACTGTGCCACTGGTACTCCCTTGCGTATATCCGACTACTCCGTTTGGCATCAGCGCCTGATTGTTGGAGACGGCAGTGATGGTGAGGGATTGAGTAGACTCATTTGCAGATCCGGAGCTTATGCCGGTGATGTTGATGGTAATTGGCGTATCTTCATTGGTTGACAGATCTGTAATATGATCAATGGTGGGCTCATCATTCATCGAGGCGACAGTCACAATCCAATCTTCACTTTTTATGCTATTTCCATCGTTTACCGAAACAGTGATTATCGATAATCCATACTGATTTGTTATTGGTGTGTATTTGACCAATGCCGTGCCGTCAATAGAATTGTAGCTTATAGAAGGTGCGGGGATCAGACTCAGATTTGAAGAAGAAACAGCTACAGTTGGGGGTGGGGTCTCATTTGGACCTGCAGATATACCGGTGATCGTTACTGTTTGTTCACCGGCATCTTCCAATATGATGGCCGGATCAGGAACTGCATCGAGGGTAGGTGGATCATTTACGGGGCTAACCACCACAATAAAGGTCTTTTGTACTGAAAGCGTGCCATCGGAAAGGGTGACCGTAATGGTTGCTGATCCGGAAGCATTGGGTTTGGGGGTATATTTTATTAATGCCGTAGTTGCATTGGCTGCATATTCAATGCTCACATTGTCAATTAGCTCAGTATTGTTCGATGTCGCACTCAGGCTGAGTGTTTGCACTGATTCCGGATCGCCATCGGAAATACCGCTCAGGGCAATGCTTTGCTCAGGGGAGTCTTCATTGATGGCCGGCGGGTTAGCAATGTCATTCATGGTTGGCGGGTCATTTGCGCCGGTCACGTCGATGATAAAACCAATTGATTTTACATTGTCTCCTCCATTTAAAACTCCGCCGTTATCCATTACCACTAAGTTGATGTTCACGGATCCGGTGGCATTGGCTACCGGTGTAAAAGTAACCGTGCCAGTGACATCGCCTTGAGTGTAGGTGACTACGCCATCAGGAACGATGGCCGCATCACTGGAAATGGCCGTGATGGTGAGCGTTTGACCCGACTCGTTGGCCGGCCCCGCGCTAATTCCCGACAGATTTACCGTAAGCGGCGTATCCTCTGCCGTAGATTGATCAATGATTTCATTGATAGTCGGGTGATCATTTACCGGCACTACTTCCAGTTCAAAAGTTTGTGGCACATTCAATTCTCCATCGCCAATAGTCAAGGTGAAGGTCACGGAGCCGTTGGCATTGGCTACCGGAGTAAAAGTAACCGTGCCGGTGGCATCGCCTTGAGTGTAGGTGACTACGCCATCCGGAACGATGGCCGCATCACTGGACATGGCCGTGATGGTGAGCGTTTGACCCGACTCGTTGGCCGGCCCCGCGCTAATTCCCGACAGGTTTACCGTAAGCGGCGGCATATCCTCTGTCGAGGATTGATCAATAATTTCATTGATAGTCGGGGGATCATTTTCGGCGGTCACGTCGATGGTGATGGTAGCGCTGGAGCTTTCATTTCCTATCATGCCATCATCAATAACTGTGAAATCGAAGGTGGTGTAACCAACCATGAATTCATTTTCGTCAGGCCAAAAAACCAGGAGGCCATCTTGAATATCTGTTACGCTTATCGCCGTTCCGTTGGGGATAGCCACACCACCCAAAAGCAATTTGCCTTCGGCAGGGTTGGATACCATGCGCACAAAAGCAAAATTATTATTCTCCAGGTCGTCTGCAAATGGAAAATCAGCTATTGCAAAGTGATGAGGCACATCTTCTTTGGTGATTACTGTATTGTTATTGGTGCTCGGGGGAACTATTGCATACGAAACCCTGCAAGGAGCCAGAGCCAACAAGCAAAGGGTAAATCCTGTAAACAAAATCCTCTTATTCATAAGATGGGTATTGTGCTATTTATTGGTTGATGTATGGCCTCGGGCCAAATCTGTGAGTACAAATAATGATTAGACTAGTCCCGGGCTTGGCTATAACAATTTAAATGATTGATCTTCCACAATTGAAAAGCTTTCAATTGGTGTATCATAATTTTTCAAATTTATGCCTAATCTTACTCATTCTGAAAAAGATTTTTAAAGATAATGCAAATTGCTCATTTATATAAATTATTTTATTTTTTTTGTAATTAAAATAAGAAGTCATGCCGCTTTTTCTCCAGGGATTGTTTTGGTTCGGATTGTTAACAGTTTGCTATACTTACTTCGGGTATGGGATTTTGTTGTATTTAATTGTTTCGGTCAAAAGGTTATGGAAAAGACCTGAAAACCTTACTTTTCTTTATGAGCCCAATATTACGCTGATGGTGGCAGCCTACAATGAGGAGGCGTACATCAGGGATAAAATAGAGAATTCGCTTGGGCTAAATTACCCTCGCGGCAACATTCAGTTTCTGTTCGTTACCGATGGCTCCAACGACCGCACCCCGGAAATTGTTCGCCAATTCCCGGAAATCAAACTGATGCACCAGCCTGACAGGCAGGGCAAAATTATGGCTGTGGAGCGAGCGATGCCAGAAGTTACCGGTGAAATTGTGGTTTTTACCGACGCCAATACATTGCTCAACCGGGAGGCGCTTCGCAATATCGTTCGTCACTTTGCAGATAAAAAAGTGGGCGTGGTATCTGGCGAAAAGCGCATCCTGAACCGTGAAGCCGATGAAGCCGCCGGGGCAGGAGAGGGGTTTTATTGGAAATATGAATCGAAATTAAAACAATGGGACGACGAGCTGTACTCCGTAATGGGAGCAGCAGGCGAGCTGTTTGCTATCCGCACCGCGCTATTCGAACCGATACCCAAAGACAGCCTCATTGAAGATTTTTATATGTCTTTTAAAATTGTGGAAAAAGGCTACAAAATCGCCTATGAGCCAGAGGCTTATGCCATGGAAGAGCCCAGCGCTTCGGTAAAAGAAGAACTCAAACGTAAGATCAGAATAGCCGCAGGAGGGATACAATCCATTGTGAGGCTGAGCGAATTGCTCAATCCCTTCAGCTATGGTGTTATTACTTTTCAGTATGTTTCGCATCGGGTACTGCGCTGGACGCTGGCGCCTTTAGCCTTGCCATTGGTCTTTTTAGCCAATTTGTTGCTTTGGAATCAGGGTGTTTTTTATCAGTATGTCTTTGTTGGTCAGGTGATGTTTTATTTGGCCGCATTGCTTGGACTCATGCTGGAAAAAAAGCAGGTTCGACTCAAAGTGCTTTTTATCCCTTACTATTTTTGTATGATGAACTATGCGGTGTATGCCGGATTTAAAAGGTATTTGAAAGGAAGTCAGTCGGTGCTGTGGGAGAAAGCGGCCAGGAGAACACATTAGCCAGCAGGCCATAGCTGCTACCGCGATATCTGTCTATCCCTGATTGGAATCCTTCAAAAGCTTGGGTTGCGTCCGGTAGACTTTGTAGTGTGACCGGAATGGCAACTCTTTTCTTTTTGAGGCTCAATTCGCAAAAATTTTTTATTTGTTCGCAAATGTACCTCACTTCAGCCTCCTTCAACCCCGGATAAATGGGCAGACTCAGCTCGCTTTTGCAGACTTTTTCGGCATGGGGAAAATCGCCCTTTTTATATTTCAAAAATTTGAGTGCATGATGCAAATGGAGGGGTGTTTCATAATGTATCAACGTTTCGATACCTGAGGATTTTAAATGCAATCTTAAAGCATCCCGATTTTTGGTGATGATCGGGAAGATATGGCGCACATTACAACAGTCCCGATTTGAGGTCTGCATTTGCAATTCCTCGACTCCCAGCAGATGCGATTCATAAAGTTCTGCGATGGCTTTGCGCTCGGCGTTCCATTGCTCAAGGTATTTTAGTTTGATGTACAGCAGCCTCGCCTGAAGCTCGTCCATCCGGCTATTGACACCTGCCAGGGTATATCCGGAATCGCCGGATCGTCCATAGTTTCTGCAGGCACGGGCTTTTGCTGCCAACATGGCATCGTTGGTGGTGATCAAACCTGCATCGCCAAAGGCGCCGATATTTTTGGTCGGGTAATAGCTCGTAAAATTCATAATGCCCATGCTGGCTGTCTTGTGCGCTTTGAAGGTCGCGCCCTGAGCCTGGGCATTGTCTTCGATGATGTGAAGATGGCGTGACTTTGCCAGAGTCATGAGCTCATCCATCTCGCAAGGATTACCGTACAAGTGCACAGGTACTATGGCACTGGTCTTTGGGTTCACGAATTTTTCTATGGAGTTTACCTGGATGTTCATGGTGTTTTCGTCGATATCCACCAATACAGGAGTGGCTCCGACATGGATGATCGGGAGCACTGTGGCTATAAAAGTGTGTGCAGGCACCAAAACTTCATCGCCTTTCCCTATCCCAAGACATTTCAAAATGATCAAAAGTGCGTCGTGTCCATTGCCCACTCCGATGGCATGCTCTACCTGGTTGAAATTTGCGTATTGTGCTTCAAAGCGGGCGAGCCCTCTGCCCAGGATGTAGTCCTGATCGTCATAAAAGCGCTCAAACTCAACGAGAATTTCCTGCTTCAGTGCGGGATGGATTTGCCTAAAAGGAATGTATTTTATATTCACAGGTACATAAAACTATAATCTTGATCGCGCCTCAAACCGCAAGCTTTGGGCGGCCTGTTGCCATTACCCACGAGCTCTTACGATCGAGTGCCGGCCTTGCCGGAATAGGTATTGGAGTTTGCTATCCAAATGTCCGGCTATACCAGCTATCATCAATTCTCAAAATGCCGGAAATATCCATGGCTTGCCAAAGCAAGCATTTCTTTGTCACCACTGCTATTGCCGTAGGCATAGATGGGGTGGTAATCTTCCGTACTCAGCAGGGCTTTGATTCGATTCACTTTTTCGATCCCATTGCAGTTGGCTGTGGCAAAGCGCCCGGTGAATTTGCCTTCATTAAATTCCATTTGGGTACAGACTAGCTCTACGCCATTGGCCTGAGCCCATGGTGCAAGCCAAATATCAAGTGAGGCCGAGATCACCACCACCCGGGTAGACGCTTGCTTACATTTTTCTATGGCCTCCATGGCTTTTTGATATAATATTCCCGGAATTACCGTATCGGCAAAGTCCTGTCCAAGTTGCTTAAGCTCATTTTCACTCTTCCCTTCAAACAAATGGGAAAGCACCTTTTGCTTGGCGATTTCGCCATCTTTTTTTATCCATTTATAATATATTATCAAAGGTGCAAAAAGCGTCATCACCCGGTAAAACCGGGCTTTTCCGGATGCAAATTTGATGAATTCCAACAAAGTGTCTCTGCTGGTGATGGTGCCATCGAAGTCGAACAAGGCCAGGCTGCGTGACATGCTACAAGGATATGGTTTTGCCAGTGCGCACTGCTTCATCGCAAGCCAATACGATTTTGAGGCTGTTGACGGCATCATCGAGATGATCGCCCAAATCAACATCCTGAAGGATGGCATTCAGGAAAAATTCCTGCTCCAGGTCGCACAATCCCTGGTGGTCGGGCTCGTCTTCGGTATTTAGTATTTCGTCTGGTTTGGTAAACTCATCGTTTGCATCCCGCTCGGCATGGTGTATTTTTAGGCGATTGGTCTTGGTATGTGAGTCGATATTGTCAGAACCCTTGCCGCTTTTTTCGGCATCCATTATGTTCACACAACCCTTTGGTCCGATCACGTCTTTCACGAAAAAAGCGACCTCACTCATCATCGGGCCCCAGCCCACCTCATACCAACCGATGGAGCCGTCTTCAAATCGCACCTGAAGCTGACCATAGTTGTACATGTCTTTATCGATCTGCTCGCTAAGCCGGGCACCGATGGCACTTACAGCCACGGGTTTCGATCTGGTCATTTGACACATCACATCCACGTAGTGCACACCGCAATCTACTATGGGCGACATGCTTTCCAGGATGCGCATGTGCGTACGCCATGTTTTACCACTGCTTTGCTGGTTCAGGTTCATACGCATCACCAGGGGTTTGCCTAATCCCCGGGCTATTTCTATAAATTTTTTCCACGAAGGATGTACCCGCAATATGTAGCCGATCACCAGTTTTTTGTTATGCTTTTTGGCGGCAGCCACCATGGTTTCTGCATCTTTGATATTTGGCGCAAGCGGTTTTTCACAAAATACATGAGCCCCTGACTCTAAGGCCTTGAGGGTGAGTACCGCATGGGTACCCGGATAGGTACATATGGCCACTGCATCTGGTTTTTTGGCCATAAGTGCGGTATCGAAATCATCAAATTGATCCACACCTCCAAGCTCTTCAGAGAGCTTTTCGCGCGTAGCGGCATTTCTGTCCACCAATGCAACAAGCTCAAAACCTTTTAATTTGTGATAGGCCCGCGCATGCGACGAACCCATATTGCCACAGCCGACCACCAGTACTTTTATTGTTTTGCCCATATTTTATGTTTTTGCAAACCTGTCAATTGCTTATAAACCTTTAAATAGAAATGTCTTAAAGATTTTCAAAAATCAGATAATTCATGCATTTATCACAATTTAACCCTTCATTTGTTAACTCAAACCGCGCATTAAAATCGATGTGTCAGCTATGGTATATTTTATTGAATGTTCCCTGACAAGCCCAGCTCACATCAAGGGCTGAGCACTTTCACTTATTCGAGGAGTTATTTAGTTTAGATAAAAACATTTTTCAACTTTTCAATTTTTCAGACTTTGCATTTTCAATACCAATTCATATAAAAAGCATTTCAGATGATGTCAAAAACCGCAAAAACTTTATTGGGTCTTGGTTTTTTACTGACCCTTACGGCTTGCAATTCAGATTTTCAACAGCCAGAAAAACCCAACATAATCCTGATCTTGGCAGACGACATGGGCTACTCCGATATCGGATGCTATGGCGGTGTCATCAACACCCCCGTGCTAGATGGCCTGGCAAAAGATGGATTGCGTTTTACCCAATTCTACAATGCAGGCAGGTGCTGTCCGACAAGAGCTTCCTTGCTCACCGTACTCTATCGCACCAGGCGGGTATAGGGCATATGATGGAGGATCGTGGCATGCCTGGCTATAGAGGCGATTTGGGCAAAAATGCAATCACCATAGCAGAAGTCATGAAACAGGCCGGTTATTCAACATATATTTCGGGCAAATGGCACGTAATTCCACTCCTCCCGACCTCAGAAAATCCATCGAAGCACAACTGGCCACTTCAAAGGGGCTTCGACAAATTTTTTGGAACCATCCATGGAGCGGGCAGCTTTTACGATCCCAATTCCCTAGCCCGAGACAATGCGTTTATGGTGCCTTCTGAAGATTTTTACTACACCGATGCCATCTCTGACCATGCGGTACAGTTTATCACAGAACATGAAAGTGGAAAACCCTTTTTTTTGTACGTGGCCTATACTGCTGCACATTGGCCCATGCATGCCAAGCCGGCAGACATTGCAACATACAAAGGGAAATTTGATGCCGGATGGGATGCCCTTCGCCAGGGTCTTCTGGGAACATGAGGGCAACAAAGCTGTTAGACTTGGAAACTACAAATTGGTATCAAAGTGGGAGAAGGGAAGAGCATATAACTGGGAATTGTATGATCTGGAACAAGACAGGAGCGAGTTGAACAATCTGATCGAAAAAATGCCCGAGCAAGCCGCGGAGCTGGAGTCGATGTGGAACGAGTGGGCAGAAAAGGTAGGTGCAATGAGCTGGGCCGAATTAAATGAAAATTGATGAATTCGGAGGGCTGTTCCTTGTGGCACACACGAGGGAGCAAAAGATTTGGAAAAGGGCGTATAGTTAGCCTATTGATACTATGAAAATTACCCTCCTCCGAGGTTTTCGAAAACATCGAAGGAGGGGGGAAACACCTACCGTAAGCAGTTGCGCGCCTGTGGAGCTTTTTTGCTTGCTTAGTGCTCCTGGGGTTTTAGTGCTTTTTCTTCCTACTCCAATTGGTCAAACCTATGGTGATCAACCAGGCCAGCAAGAAGATAAACATGCCATAAAGTGTGGTAATAAAGGAGACTTTTAGTCCCCCGTACACCATGGCCGGGGAGATATCACCCGCGGCTTCTATAGCTTGCAATGCTGAAAATAGCCCGATGCTCTGGCCAAATATCCCCCAGATAATGGCAAAAATACCAATGGCCTTGATGTCGTTTATTACCAGAAACTGGCTGTCCGGGAAGTATTTTCCCCTCGAAAGCCGCGTGATGTTAAGAACCGAAATGGCAACTATCGTGATGAGTGAAAGCGATAGTACGGACATAAATTCTATACCGCCCATCCAATGAAATTCTGAAATACTCATAATCTTTTTTATTTAAATAAAACATAATTTCCCGAAAGGTAAGCCACCAGGCAATCGATGATTTTTTTATTCGCTCAACTGCGGCAATCGCCTGTCTCAAAACCATGCCATGTGCCTTATTGTCATTTCGGCGCCTAATCACTACCTACCAAGGCCTAATGCTGTAATTGGTCGATTTTTACTTAATTCCGCAAAAATAAAGAAGTAATTTGTGGTGATATGAGTATCATAGACAGGCAAAATGTAATAGAATGGATAGGCAGCAAAAAAGTCCGCTGGCTACTGCATGTGGTATTTTGGTTGGCGGTGCTTGGTTTTTATACGGCTTTTTTTGGGCAGCGCAATGTCAACTACCACATCACCCTGGCTTTTGTGGCTATTCTTCTTCCGGTTACCATCATCACCACCTATTTCCTCAATTATGAACTTATTCCTAAATACCTGCTGCAAAAGCGCTACGCCAGGTTTTTTCTCTATTTTGTTTATACACTCATCGTTTCATTTTACATCGAAATGATGACTGTCATCATCATCTTTTTGTCTGTTGCCGAACTCAACATGAGCGAATTTCATCCCTCGAACACTAATGCCATTTTTCTGATTGCCGGTATGTACGTGGTGGTATTTCTGGGCGTAGCTGTCAAAATGGTCAATCTCTACAATCATAACCAACTGGAAATTGAGCGTCTGAAAAGCGAAAAAATAGAGGCAGAATTGAAGTTTCTAAAAGCGCAATTGCATCCTCATTTTTTATTCAACACACTAAACAATCTTTACGCTCTTACACTCGAAAGGTCAGATAAGGCCGCTGATGTTGTACTGAAACTCAGCGCTCTGCTCGATTATGTACTGTATGAATGTGAGGCTGAGTTGGTACCATTAGAGAAGGAAATCGCTCAGATAGACAATTATCTCGCGCTGGAGAAATTGCGATTTGGCTCAAGACTGCATATCGATGATCACCTGCTGGAAAATACTGCCAATTGGAAAATACCCCCAATGTCCTTGATGACCCTTTTGGAAAACAGTTTCAAACATAGTGTTTCGCAAAGTCTAGTAAATACATGGATGTATATCTGCCTGGAAGTGGTTAATGGTGAATTGCATTTTACCGTCAGAAACCCAAAAATCGACAATTCGAGAAAGAAAAAGTCTGCTTCCGGCGGCATTGGCTTAACAAACCTTGCGAACCGGCTCAAACTGATCTATAAAGAAAACCACCGCTTGCATATCGATGACAGTGGGACGTTTTTTGAAGTAAAGTTGATTATAAAAAGCGTTGAAAACCCATGAAAACGAAATGCCTGATCGTAGATGATGAACCTCTGGCCATTAAAGTAATTGCCTCACATTTGAGTAAAATTCCAACACTGGAGCTCGTGGCCACTTGCCGCAATGCGGTCGAAGCCATGGAAATGTTGCTGAGTAATCCGGTTGATATTATCTTTCTGGATGTTGAAATGCCCGGAATTACCGGAATTGACTTGCTCAAAGCGATCAAAAAAACACCTGCAATCATTTTTACCACCGCCTACCGCGATTTTGCACTCGATGCCTATGAGCTCGACGCCATCGACTATTTGTTGAAACCCGTTTCGTTTGAACGTTTTTTCAAATCGATTTCTAAATATTACGAGTGGAAAGGCAAATCGGAGGTGGTAGTGCGCGGCGATCCGGGATGGCAAGCGGAAGCGGCCTATATTTATGTGAGGTCAGATAGAAAGGTGATGAAAATTTTGCTGGAAGATATCCTCTTTGTCGAAAGCCTCAAAGACTATGTAAAAATCCATGCCGACGAGGTGGTGATCACCAAGGAAAAATCAGTTTGCTGGAAGAAAAACTTCCTGAAGGCCGCTTTATCCGTACACACCGTTCGTTTCTGGTGGCAGTGAAACACATCAGGGCATTTACCGCAGAAACCATTGAAATCAAAAATCATCAAATCCCCATCGGACGTACCTACAAAAGTGCCGTGCTGGCCTTTTTGGGCTATCATGAATAATTTTTTGACCTTTCCATATATGTCATAACTTTTTCTACCTTTGGCGCACTATGAAAAATAGATCGCGCTATTCGCAACCATGTTCACTACAGATTTCGATGATGTCTGGCTTAGAGGAAGCATAGCGTGCCGATGATATAGAGACACGAAGCCTTCCGGATACGATCGGGGAGGCTTTTTTATTGGAGCATATGAAGATAAAACTATCGGATAAGGGCATGGGTGCAGTGTTGGCAGTTACTGGCATTGTCATGTTTTCTGCCAAGGCCATTATGGTCAAATTGGGTTACCGCTTCGAAGTCGATACCCTCACGTTGCTGCTGTTGAGAATGGTTTTCGCTTTACCGGTCTATCTTGTCATTGCCGGGCGCGAATCTAAAAAGCACAATAGCTACCAGATGACCCGCAAAGACATGCTACAGTTGATCGGCCTTGGTATTGTCGGGTACTATCTGGCTAGCTATTTTGACTTCTATGGTTTGCAGTTTATCTCTGCCAGCCTGGAGCGGCTCATCCTATTTATCTACCCTACGCTGGTGATTATCATCTCGGCGGTGGCATTGAAAAAGGTGGCGACAAACATCCAGATATATGCCATTGCCATTACATACCTTGGTATTTTTGTGGCTTTTGCCGACGATTTGCAGTTGAGCGGCGATGGAATGTGGATAGGTGTTGCTGCCATATTTATGAGTGCGCTCACCTATGCCATGTATCTGGTGGGCAGTGGTGCCATGATCCCAAAGTTGGGTCCGGTACGTTTCACCGCCTATGCCATGACGGTTTCCAGCATCATGGTTATTTTGCACTATTTGGTCGCCAACACCGTGGAGGTGCTGCATCAGCCCTGGCAGGTTTATGCTTTGGGCTTTGCCATGGCCATTATATCCACCGTTATTCCTTCGTTTCTCATTTCAGAAGCCATCAAGCGTCTGGGGGCATCCAATTTTGCGATCTATGGGAGTATCGGCCCCATTTCCACCATTATTCTGGCCATCATATTTCTGGGTGAGCGTATCGATTTATATCAAATCATTGGCACAGCTATCGTGATATTTGGGGTAAGTGTCATCAATTTGAAAAAACCTAAAACCGCTCCGGTATAGCAGATGGCCCGGCAGCACGCGGCGCTTAGCCAGGGTGTCCTGTCACAGTCCGCATGGCAGAAACGCATGAATTCTGGGGCAAACTGCTTTCGGCAAAGCCGCTTTTGGGTATTTGAAGCCATGACCAGCCCCGGAAGATGGCATGACTTTTTTTCAAAAGCTTTATCGGAAGCACAGCCAATTTCGGCTTAAATATTGATGCCTGCTGCTGGCTGTATTCAATTTTTGCCTATCCATAAATCCAAAAACTTGGGCATTTATTGACTTTTGTCATAAAAACTAAAAGGAGAAATATATAAATTACTATCTCATTTTTAATAAGTAGAAAATTTTTTAAACCCCTGGATAATGAAAAGGACAATGGAATATCTCGCCAAAGCAATTCAATACCTCGAGAAATGTGAGTTGGAATCGCCTTACAAAAACGTGGTTGACCTGGAACAGGCAAAGACTGCCTTGCACATTGTGGAAATGGAACATAAGATCGAAGAGGCGCGACAACTGCATCACTATGAAGATATGGAAGAATTGAAGGCCGAGATGGAAAGATTGATGGAAAAAGTGCAATTGTAATCGCACTTTTTTGTTTTTTCAGTATTAACTGTATATTTAATGCATTAATCAATAATTATTCAGCCTATGTGCTAAACTTTACCTCTTAAATGGGGAATACCCAAAACTATGATACGAAAAGCCCCTTTACGGGGCTTTTTTATTGTCTGATAATTCCGAGGTCACGCTGTTCGGTCACATTGATATAATATACCCTTTCCTTGTTGTTGGCTTCGGCTCTTTTTATAAATACCTCAGCCACCGCCTGGTATTCTTCATCGCGCATGGCATCCAATACCAATAAATATCCTATGATGATGTTGCCGGCCATCTCTACCAGCCTGCGGGCATGGAAGTCAAGGAGCTCCTCATCTTTGAGCTCAATCACGTTTTGTACCGTTTGCTCGTATTCTTCGGTCATCTTAATGAGTGTCTTGCGCAAAAACACCAGTTCAGGACGCAAACTTTCCTTTTCGTATTCCTTGATGCGCGACAAAAATGCTTCCGTCGTCACCCCTTTGATGGCGGCAATCACCTGTAGCTGGGTGGTGCCCTCGTAGATGGAGGTGATGCGTGCGTCGCGGTACAATCTTTCTACCGGAAAATCCTTCATATAACCGGTGCCTCCATGTATTTGGATGGCATCGTAGGCCACCTGGTTGCAATACTCGCTACTTATCATTTTGAGCAGTGGCGTATATACATCTGCCAGGCGCTGGTATTTCTTCATCTCCTGCCTCTCTTCAGCATCAAGGGAACGCTCTTCGGCGATTCGTTGGTAGGTTTTGTACATATCTACAAAACGGGAAGTTTCATAAAGCAGCGAACGCATACCAAATAGCTTTACCTTGATGACGGATAGCATTTCATACACAGCCGGAAACTGAATAATAGGTTTGCCAAACTGGCTGCGTTCTTGTGCGTATTTCAGCGCCTCACGATAGGCGGCCTCAGCAATACCCACCGATTGTGCGCCTATTCCCAAGCGGGCAGCATTCATCAGACTCATCACATATTTGATTAGGCCAAACTTGCGTGATCCGATCAGCTTGGCCGGGGCATTTTTAAAGACCAGTTCGCAGGTAGGAGAGCCTTTGATCCCCAATTTGTTTTCTATACGTCTGATGGTCACTGCTTTGTGGCTTCGGTCGTACACAAACAGAGACAAGCCGCGCGCATCGATGGTGTCTTCTTCGGTACGGGCCAATACGAGCGATACGTCGGCATCGCCATTGGTAATGAAGCGCTTTACCCCATTGAGCAGCCACTGGTCAGTTGCTTTGTCATAGGTGGCTTTGAACTGCACCGCCTGCAAATCGGAGCCTGCATCGGGCTCGGTCAGGTCCATGGCACCTGTAGCGCCTTCCCGGGTAAACTTAGGCAAAAATTCTTCTTTGATTGCCTCATCGGCAAATTCGTTGATTGTTTCTGCGCAATCTTGCAAACCCCAAATATTGGCAAATCCTGCATCGGCGCGCGATACGATTTCATTGGCCAATACAAAGGCGGTATTGGCAAAGTTGAGTCCGCCAAACTTGCGAGGCAGTGAAAGGCCGATTAGTCCGGCTTTCTTGAGTGCTTCGTAGTTTACAGAAGTGCCACTGGCATATTTCACTTCGTTGTTCACTATACTCGGGCCTTCTTTATCTACCGAAGCGGCATTTTCTGCGATGATTTCTCCAGAGATATCACCGACAATTTCCAGCACTTTTTCATAGCTGTCGATGGCATCTTCAAAGTCAAGCGGAGCATAGTCATATTCATCTTTTTCTTTAAAATCGCGTTCCCTCAGGGTAATGATTTTCTTCATCATCGGATGGCTGAGATGGAACTTCAGGTGTTTATTGTCATTATAAAAATTAGGCATGATTGCTTATTTTAAATATGGTCTAAAAAATAGTGAGGCCAAAGCGCATTTATTTGGCGTTTTTCTTATAGTATTTGATCATTTTGGGGATTACATCGCCCACATCACCTATGATAGAATAATCAGCGATATGGGTAATGGGCGCGTTGGGGTCTTTATTGATGGAAATGATCATGGCCGACTCTTCCATGCCGGCACGGTGCTGCACGGCTCCCGAAATGCCACAGGCGATATACAGGTGCGGACGAACTGTGATGCCCGTCTGACCCACCTGGCGTTCATGAGGAATGTAACCGGCATCTACCGCAGCCCTCGATCCGCCCACTTCGCCTCCAAGTACTTCAGCCAACTCAAAAAGCAGGGCAAAATTTTCTTTGGAACCAACGCCATATCCGCCTGACACAATGATATGGGCGTGCTTAATGTCGATTTTCTTCGTTTCCATATGCCGTTCAATGATTTGCACCACAAAATCTGTTTCATTGACATATTTGGCGACATCGAGCATCTTTATCTTGCCGACATATCCCGGCGAAAGAATTTCTTTTTTCATCACACCTTCCCTTACGGTGGCCATTTGTGGTCGGGTTTCGGGATTGATGATGGTGGCTATGATATTGCCTCCAAAAGCCGGTCGGATCTGGTAAAGCAGGTTTTGATAATCTTGCTTTTGCTTTTTGTCCACATGTTCCCCAATCTCCAGACTGGTACAATCTGCGGTAAGCCCGCATTTAAGCGCCGAGGCGATACGCGGAGCCAGGTCGCGACCTATAGAAGTAGCGCCAAAAAGCGCTATTTGTGGTTTTTCTTCTTTAAAAAGTGTAGTCAGTATGCTGGCATGCGGCAGGGTGAGGTATGGGTATAATCGGTCTTCCTGAGCCACAAATAGCGTGTCAACACCGTAGGGAAGCAATTCCTTTTCCAATCCATCGGTTTTGCTCCCGATCACTACGGCTTCCAGTTGGCATTTGAGTTCATCGGCCAGTTTGCGCCCTTTGGTGAGCAGTTCGAGACTCACATCTACCACTGCACCTTCATCTATTTCACAATAAACAATTATATTATTCACGTTCGTGTTGTTTTCAAATTAAAAAAAATCATCCAATAGTATGGTTTTCCAATAGTTCTTTGATCAGGTCTTCGATCTCCTCATCCTTGTCTCCCAAAATTTTCGATTCCTTGGCAGTAAAGACCACATTGGTCACTTTCTTGACTTTGGTTGGTGATCCGGACAGTCCCAGCCAGGCTTCGTCGGCATTCAGGTCGTCAACCGTCCACTCCTTTATATTTAGGTATGGTCGGGCATCGTGTAGGGAAATATAATCAGTGGTGCTTTCCTGCATTTCAGATACCGTTTGGGCATGTTTATATTTCATTATCATTTTGGCATTTCTCGATCTGCACTCCGGAGCCGAATCGTGCACTGTAACCAATACCGGCATGGTCGATTCTACCGTTTCAACGCCCCGGTCGAGCCTGCGCTTTATGCGGATGGAGTTTTTGTTGATGGACACAACTTCTTCACAATAGGTAATTTGTGGGATGCCGATTTTTTCTGCTGCCTGAGGGCCTACCTGGGCGGTGTCGCCATCGATGGCTTGCCGTCCTCCGAAGATTATGTCGTAGGGTGCAAGTTTTTTGATGGCAAGCGAAATGGCATATGATGTTGCAAGCGTGTCTGAGCCTGCAAATTTGCGATCCGTAATCAAATAACCATCATCAGCACCACGGTACAGCCCTTCGCGGATGATTTCCGCAGCACGACCCGGCCCCATGGTGAGCAAAGTGACGGTGGTACCCGGATAATTATCTTTGATGCGCAGCGCCTGCTCAAGTGCTTTTAAATCTTCGGGGTTGAAAACTGCCGGGAGGGCCGCTCTGTTCACTGTTCCGTTTGCCTTCATCGCATCTTTGCCCACATTTCGGGTGTCTGGTACCTGCTTGGCAAGCACGATGATTTTAAATCCTTTCATAAAAATAATTTTGAGTGAGACAAAAAAAAGTGATAGCAATATAAGTAGGGCAGGTGCCAAAAATCATGACCTAGGTCAGCTTAATGAAAAGTAGTAATGTAGGTCTGGAACGGTGTGGCTAAGGCATTCAACGCATGTTAGTGTAATATGTCAATACAGGGAAATTTTCCTAAACATCAAACCATGGCTGAGCCAACTGAATACGTAGCCGCAAGCAGGTGATCCATTTCACCCGCACTGAAATGTAGATTAAAAACTGACACCACAACAGACAATGGCCTCAACGTGCATTTTAGCAAAAAGCAGAAGGAATAATAAATGTAGAAATAGGGTCATTTTATCTGAATATTCATTCAAAAAAAAGCGGCGCAAAAATAAAATTCTGGTGAATTACCTGAAAACTGATGATGGGAGGTATCCAGCAGGGTTTAAATCCCTGAATCGGGCAATGCCAGAGTCAAAAATCTATTTGTTTGTTTTCTTCACGTATTCTACCAACTGACTGCAAAAATCATGGATTTGCTGTGCCATTTCCGTATCATTGGTCGAGCGCTTTACACTATCTCCAAGACCGGCAATACATTCTATATAAAAAGTTTTCATTTCATCCACCGGCATATCTTTGGACCACAGGTCGATCCGGAGAGAGTGTTTCTCTTTTTGATCCCAAAGTGAAATGCTCACAGCTTTTGTTTCTGCAGCCTCATCGCCCTGCGGATTGTCGCTGGCTTGCCAGGTGATTTTTTCAGGTACATGTTCTTTGTCCAGCTCTATGTCGAATATTATTTGGGATTTGCTCATTGCTATATTTTTTTGTGTTTTTATTGGCCTTTCAGTATGTCAAGCGCTTTTGTTTTGTCCAGCAGCAGTTGGTCTTTTAGGGCTCCAATATTTTGGAATTTTATCTCTGATCTTATTTTTTGGAAAAACGAAATGGTGATCTCCTGCTCATAGATATCCTCCTCGAAATCGAAAATGTGTACTTCCATGCGTTTTTGTGTGCCGCCAAAGGTAGGCCTGAATCCAATATTGAGCATGCCTTTAAACGCTTGATTTTTGATGTGTGTTTTACCGCATAAATGCCCTCAGAGGGAATCAGCTTATGTCGGAATGAGACTTCGATATTGGCGGTGGGAAAGTCCATCGTCCTCCCAATCCGGTCGCCGTGAATAACTTTGCCGCTGATGCTATATGGCCTTTCCAGATATGCATTGGCCGTGCGGATATCTCCGTTGTTCAATGCCTTTCTAATCTTTGTAGAACTTACGGCATTGTTTTCAATCATTTGTTTGGGGATTTCTTCTACTTCAAATCCATAAATCGGACTGTCTTTTCGCAGTTCTTCAAAGCTGCCTGAGCGGTTGTTGCCAAATTTATGATCATAGCCGATCACCAACTTTCTGGTGCCAATTTTATTTACGAGGATTTCCTTAATGAAATCTTCGGATGAGATTTTGGAGAATTCGTCGGTAAAGGGAATGACCACCAGATGATCGATGCCTTTTTGGCTAAGCAAAGTGGCCTTTTCTTCTATTGAGGTAAGCAAAAAAAGTTCCTGATCCGGAAAGAGCACCAATCGTGGATGCGGCCAGTAGGTGATCAGTACCGACTGACCGTTATTTTTGGCGGCGGTTTCTACCAGCCGCTGCAAAATTTTATGATGTCCGTAGTGTACACCATCGAAGGTGCCACTGGTGACCACGGCATAGTCAAGTTTATTAAATTCACTCAGGCCATTGTATATTTTCATGAATTAGCTGTTTGCCAGGCATGCTTAAAATCTTCCATAGTCATCGCCTCTTCTACCGTGTATTTACCTATTCGCGTGCGTCTCAGGGCGCTCATATGCGCACCCACCCCGAGGCTTTGGCCAAAATCACGTACGAGACTTCGCACATAAAAACCTTTGGAGCAAACCAGTCTGAAATGTACTTGAGGAAAATCGATTTTGGTGATCTCAAACAATTTCGATTCCACCTCCCGCGCTTCGATTTCAACATCGATGCCCTTGCGTGCCTTTTTATATAATGGTATTCCATCTTTCTTAATGGCAGAATATACCGGAGGTACTTGCATCAGTTTTCCAACAAATAGCATGGAACATTGCTGTACCATGGCTTCGGTGATATGGTCTATGGCAAACTCAGCATCTATTTCCGTTTCCAGGTCAACGGATGGGGTGGTTTGACCCAAAACCATGGTTCCTGTATACTCTTTTCCAGATCCATAAATTGGTTGATCTGTTTGGTCATTTTACCGGCGCACACGATCAGCAAGCCCGTGGCAAGGGGGTCAAGGGTGCCGGCGTGGCCTACTTTTTTTATTTTTATAATATTCCTGATCTTATTTACCACATCAAACGAAGTCCATTGCAACGCCTTGTCTATCAGTAATATATGACCATCTTCAGACTTGTTGAGCTGATTCATCTCAAGCCTACAATTATGGAAATGATTCCGATCGCAAAGCAGTAATAGGCAAAGTAGATGAGCTTGCCTTTTTTTACTATGCTGATCATCCAGGTGCAGGCAAACAAACCGGATATAAAAGCTGCCAGAAACCCGGCAAAAAGTACGCTGTTAGCAATACCTCCCGCCACTGCCGGCGCCTCGATGTAGTCTTTTACCTTCAGCAGCATGGCGCCCATTATAGGCAGCAGAACCATAATAAAGGAGAATTTAGTCACTTTTTCTTTATCAATTCCCAGCATTAGGCCGGTAGATATGGTGGCTCCAGATCGGGATATGCCCGGTAAGATGGCCACTGCCTGAGCGAGACCTATAACTATGGCCTTGCCGTAACTGATGTCTTTGCCAGTGTTTTTGCTGAAATACGTAAGGGTGAGCAATAGCCCGGTAAGGAGGAGCATGGAGCCTACAAACAAAACATTGCCGGTAAAGAGTGACTCTATCTTTTCTTCAAATAGCAACCCGACTACACCTACCGGGATCATGGAAAGTACCAGTTTATTGGCAAAATGGAAGGAATCATTGTTTTTGAATCGCAGCAAGCCCATAATGATACTCAGCAATTCTTTTCGAAAACAATGATGGTGCTAAGCGCCGTGGCACCATGTACCACAATGGAAAAAGCAGGTTGTCAGCAGATTGGATGCTCAACAGTGCTTTGCCGAGTTCTATATGCCTGAACTACTCACAGGCAAAACTCCGTC
>JAAUQL010000103.1 GCA_012033595.1 Cyclobacteriaceae bacterium
ATTGTCATTAATATTATCTAGTTTTTTCGCTGTCTTAGTATAAAATGCCCAACTGCAAAATCATGACAAATTTTAAAATATGTGCCTATATGGGTCTATTCAAACGTTTGCAGGGATAATATCAAATATGCATATTTATTTTTATAATTCCTATAAAGAAAAATAGCATTTTAACCAACAATCCTTTACTGAGCCATACCTACTTACTATCTATTTCTTTCTATTTTTGCACTTGATTTAATATAAGTAAAACGCTATGGCAAATATTGTCGCAATTGTAGGGAGGCCAAACGTAGGGAAATCGACGCTTTTCAACCGACTCATTGAAAGCCGCGAGGCTATTATGGACAACGAAAGCGGTGTGACCCGCGACCGGCACTATGGTTTTGCAGAGTGGACAGGCAGGGGATTTACCGTTATAGATACCGGCGGATATGTTCATGGCTCAGAAGATGTCTTTGAAGGTGCCATACGCAACCAGGTGATGCAGGCACTCAAAGAAGCCTCTGTGATCATCTTTATGGCCGATTGTATCGACGGGCTTACCGATCTCGACAAGGATTTTGCCAAAGTGGTGCGCACGGTCAATAAACCTGTGGTGATGGTTGCCAACAAAGCCGACTCGACCGAAAAAATGCAAAACGCCGTGGAATTTTACGCCCTGGGTTTTGGAGAAATATTTACCGTTTCTTCTGCTACAGGATCTGGCACCGGTGAGCTGCTCGATGAGCTGGTGAAACATTTCACCTCCGAATCGGATGAGAATACAGAAAGCACGCTGCCCAAAATAGCCATTATGGGCAGACCAAATGTCGGTAAGTCCTCTTTTGTCAACATGTTGCTCGGCGAAGAGCGCAGCATCGTTACAGACATTGCCGGCACCACACGCGATCCGATCAACAGCCGTTACAATATGTATGGCAAGGATTTTATACTGATCGATACCGCAGGAGTGCGCAAAAAAGCCAAGGTTAAAGAAGATATAGAATTTTATTCGGTGATCAGGGCTATACGTTCGCTGCAAAACAGTGATGTGTGCGTACTAATGCTCGATGCTCAAAATGGCCTCGAATCCCAGGACATCAGCCTCATTAACCTTGCGGTGAAATACAGGAAGGGCATCGTGCTGATGGTGAACAAGTGGGATTTGATAGAAAAAGATCAAAACACTGCCGACAAATACAAAAAAGAAATTGAAGAACGCCTGGGCACTTTGAACTACATCCCCATAGTGTTTACGTCGGTGCTTACCAAACAAAGAGTGCACAAGGCAATAGAAACGGCGATTAATGTTTATGAATACCGGAGCAAAAAGGTGCCCACCTCGCAGCTCAACGATGTATTGCTCAAAGACATCGAGCGCTTTGGTCCTCCTGCCCACCGCGGTAAGCATATCAAGATCAAGTACATTACCCAGTTGCCCACCAGAACTCCGACGTTTGGTTTTTTTTGCAACTTTCCCAAGCACATCAAAAACCCCTACGCCCGCTATCTCGAAAACCGGATCAGGGAAAATTTTGGGTTTAGCGGGGTGCCCATCAAGTTGGTGTTCAAGGAAAAGTAGCGAGTGGATCAGGTAAAAACGAAACTTAATAAACTCTTGCAAAAGCATGTGCCGGAAAATGCAGTACATTACTGTCTGGATTTATGGCTCGCAATGCCTTTTCATTTCAAAGTTACGCGCACACGAAATTCAAAACTCGGAGACTACCGGCACGACCGCCGTACTGCATCACACTCCATCAGCATCAATCACGAACTCAACCCGTACTCCTTCGTCATTACCTATATTCATGAGGTAGCCCACCTGCTCACTACCACACGCAAGCAAGGCAAGGTTGCTCCTCATGGTGTGGAATGGCAGGCAAACTTTAAGGAGCTGATGCTCCCGATCTTGTCTGATCTTGTTTTTCCCGGTGAAATATTGGCTCCCCTATCCAAACATATGAAAAAACCAAAAGCCACTTTTTATACCGATGCCAAACTGGTGCAGGCCTTGCGGAAATACGATGAACATGAAAGCGAATTGATGCCCCTGTCTCTGCTGAATGAAGGCGATAAGTTTGTATTTAACCGGCGGATGTTCACCAAGTTAAGTCTGCGTCGCACCCGCGTTCTTTGCCAGGAGGCCGACAGTCCCAAAAAATATTTGATCTCAAAATTAGCGCTGGTTCGAAGCTTGACTGATTGATATTTGGCGGTAGCTGCTGGGTGTATTTGCATGAAATATTGTGGATGTCCAAGGGCTCTTGAGGTCTAGGGAACATCCCCGCGCATTTTTCAGGTATTATTCTTCGGCCCAAAGAAGGAAAAGTTTCTTTTTCATTCTGGTCATTTTCCCATAACTTTGCCGGAATTTTGAGCTTTAACCTTATAAACACATATTTTCCCCATATAATATGCCCAGAGATCATAGCATAAAATCGGTATTAATCATAGGAAGTGGTCCCATTATCATTGGCCAGGCATGTGAGTTTGATTATTCAGGATCGCAAGCCTCCCGGTCGCTGCGAGACGAAGGCATAGAAGTCACCCTTATCAATTCTAACCCTGCTACCATTATGACCGACAGCGTCACGGCAGACAATATTTATCTGAAGCCGCTGAATAAAAAGTCGATCATCGAGATACTAAAAAAGCATAAAATAGATGCCGTGCTGCCAACTATGGGAGGCCAGACGGCACTAAACCTGGCCATTGATTGCGAAAATGCCGGAATATGGGATAAATATGGCGTCAGGATGATCGGCGTGGACATCGGGGCGATAGAGACAACAGAAGACCGTGAAAAATTCAGGTTGAAAATGAAGGAAATCGGGGTGGGAGTTTGCGAAGGCAAAACCGCCACCTCTTTTCTACAAGGAAAGGAAATAGCACAGGAAATCGGCTTCCCGCTGGTGATCAGGCCTTCGTTTACCCTGGGCGGATCAGGAGGTGGTTTTGTAAATAGTGCCGATGAATTTGAAAAAGCGCTGGACAACGGCTTGCATACCTCCCCAACCCATGAAGTACTGATAGAGCAAAGCATTCTTGGCTGGAAAGAATATGAGCTTGAGTTGCTCCGCGACAGCCAGGGCAATGTGATCATTATCTGCTCCATAGAAAACTTCGACCCCATGGGCATTCATACCGGAGACTCGATCACGGTAGCTCCGGCTATGACCCTGGCAGATACTACCTATCAAAATTTGCGCGATCTGGCCATCAGAATGATGAACAGCATAGGCAAATTTGCCGGCGGGTGCAACGTGCAATTTGCCGTGAACCCTGAAGACGAATCCATTATTGGCATCGAGATCAACCCCAGAGTATCCCGATCTTCGGCCTTAGCCTCCAAAGCCACCGGATATCCTATCGCCAAAATTGCCGCCAAACTGGCCATTGGATACAACCTCGATGAATTGAAAAACCAAATCACCCAAACCACGCCGGCTTGTTTTGAGCCTGCACTGGATTATGTGATCGTTAAAATACCGCGTTGGAATTTCGACAAATTCAAAGGCTCGGACAGAAGACTGGGCTTGTCGATGAAATCGGTCGGTGAAGTAATGGGAATTGGTCGCAACTTCCAGGAAGCGTTGCAAAAGGCATGTCAGTCTCTGGAGATTAAAAGAAATGGACTGGGTGCCGACGGCAAAGAGCTGCGCGACAGAGATCAGATCATGAAAAGCCTCGCCAACCCCAGCTGGAACAGGTTGTTCCACATCTACGATGCGTTTAAACTGGGCATCCCTTTTAAAACAATTCATCAAGTCACCAAAATCGATAAGTGGTTTCTGCACCAAATAGAAGAGCTGATCAGCCTGGAGCGTGAAATTGAAAAGCACAATCTGGACAGTATTCCGGAGGAACTGATGCGCGAAGCAAAAGAAAAAGGGTATGCAGACCGTCAGATTGCTCATTTGCTTGATTGCCTCGAAAGTCAGGTACACAGCAAGCGAATTGATATGGGCATAAGACGGGTTTATAAGCTTGTGGATACCTGTGCCGCGGAATTTGAAGCCCAGACCCCATATTACTATTCTACCTTTGCCGACGAAAACGAATCAAAGGCATCGGACAAAAAGAAAATCATCATATTGGGCAGCGGGCCCAACCGTATAGGCCAGGGCATCGAATTTGACTATTGCTGTGTACATGGCGTGCTCGCCGTCAAAGAGTGCGGCTATGAAGCCATCATGATCAACTGCAACCCCGAGACCGTATCTACAGACCCCGACATTGCCAACAAGCTATATTTCGAGCCGGTTTTTTGGGAGCATATTTACGATATCATTTTACATGAAAAACCTGAAGGGGTCATCGTGCAGCTCGGAGGGCAAACTGCCTTAAAGCTTGCAGAGAAGCTGGAGCGCTATGGGATCAAAATCATTGGCACAGATTTTAAATCGCTCGATCTGGCCGAAGACCGTGGCCACTTTAGCCAATTGCTCAAAGACAACAACATTCCATATCCCGAATTTGGCACCATCGAAAATGCCGAACATGCCATAGAAATTTCCAAGCGTATCGGCTTTCCATTGTTGGTAAGGCCATCGTACGTACTTGGCGGCCAAAGCATGAAAATTGTGATCAACGAAGAAGAGTTGGAATCGCACGTGGTGAACATACTCAAAGACATTCCGGGAAATATGGTGCTTTTAGATCACTTTCTCGAAGGCGCCATAGAAGCTGAGGCAGATGCCATATGCGACGGGGAAGATGTGTACATTATTGGCATCATGCAACACATTGAGCCGGCGGGTATTCACTCCGGCGACTCGTATGCGGTGTTGCCCCCGTACAACCTGGGTGATTTTGTGATCCAACAAATGGAAGCCTATACCAAAAAAATCGCCATGGCGCTCAATACGGTTGGGCTCATCAATATCCAATTTGCCATCAAAGATAATGTGGTTTACATTATCGAGGCCAACCCCAGAGCATCGCGCACAGTGCCCTTTATTTGCAAAGCTTATAGCGAGCCCTATGTAAACTATGCCACCAAAGTGATGCTTGGCGAGAAAAAGGTGAAGGATTTTGACTTTAAACCCATTAAAAAAGGATATGCGATCAAAGAGCCGGTTTTCTCGTTCAATAAATTCCCGAACGTAAACAAAGAACTCGGACCCGAAATGAAATCGACCGGCGAATCGATATACTTTATTGACGATCTGCTCGACGATTACTTTTTAAATATATATTCCGAAAGAAATCTTTACTTAAGCCGTTAAGCTTGTATGGGATGGTTATTGAAAATTCTGCTGTTTGGGATGATAATCTTTTATATCATGAAAACCATAGGCGGTTTTGTGTTCAGAATAATGGGTGGCAGAATGCAACAACAGCAACGCGGGCGGTCGTCCGCGTCTTCGCGCGATGGGAATATTAATATAGATTACGCCCAAAAAGGCAAAAAAAACCAATCTCGGGGCGGCACCAAGGAAGGTGAATACATAGATTATGAAGAAATAAAATAGGGTGAAAACCCAGTAAAAACCCAAATGCCCGTGCGCCAATTTCAATAAACTTGTGCTCCGGAAAATTATAAATATATTTGTTGGTGTTGAATTAACTACATATCATGGCCTGGTTTCAAAGAAAAGAAAAAGGAATTAATACACCCACCAAAGAAAAGAAAGACGTTCCCGATGGGCTATGGTACAAGACGCCCAAGGGCAAAATCATCCATATTCGTGAGCTCAAAAGCAATGCCTACGTCTGCCCCGATGACGACTTTCATGTGCGCATAGGCTCCAAGGAGTACTTTGAGTTGCTCTTTGATAAAAACAAATTTACCGAGCTCGATGCAAACATGTATTCTGCCGACCCCCTGGAGTTTGTCGATACAAAAGCATATCCCGAAAGGATAGAAGCCACCCAGGAAAAAACCGAACTAAAAGATGCTGTGCGAACAGCCTATGGCAAAATGGACGACG
Source organism: Cyclobacteriaceae bacterium (assembly GCA_012033595.1). Lineage (GTDB taxonomy): Bacteria > Bacteroidota > Bacteroidia > Cytophagales > Cyclobacteriaceae > JAAUQL01. The sequence goes on from JAAUQL010000103.1 coordinate 5,919, forward strand.
TGGACGTCACTATAGGTTGTATGGATTTCAATTTTATTGGAGGCTCTATGGGTTCTGTGGTAGGTGAAAAAATCGCCAGAGCCATAGACCACTCCCTCAAAACCAAAGTCCCCTTTGTCATGATTTCCAAGTCTGGTGGTGCGAGAATGATGGAAGCGGGCTATTCTCTGATGCAAATGGCTAAAACTGCGGCCAAACTCGCCCAACTTTCTGAAGCCAAAATCCCCTTTATTTCCATTCTCACTGACCCCACTACTGGCGGAGTCACTGCTTCTTATGCCATGTTGGGAGATTTTAACATTGCCGAGCCCGGAGCACTCATCGGGTTTGCCGGTCCCCGGGTCATCAGGGAAACCATAGGCAAAGATTTGCCCAAAGGTTTTCAGAGTTCGGAATTCCTGCTGGAGCACGGCTTTGTGGACTTTATCGTCGACAGGCGCCAATTAAAAAACAAATTGTCGACACTGCTCAAGATGCTGCAATAGTTTGGAACACACCTGAGGTGAGACCACCAAAATCCTATCGCTCATTATTACCAGTCGAGCACCATGCCCACTACATGCCAAAAAGCCCGATTTTTTTCAGATGCACACGCATTTGCTCATGGCAGGGTAGCCTTACGGATGTGCTACCAGTTTTTTGAGCGATATCAAAACATGTAGTACAAACACCATGTTTAATGGGGGATTTTACCATGTAGCCAATTGGGTGTGGAGCTGGTTTTTGCCAAATCACTCCTGACGCAAAGCCTTGTTGTACAAGTCTGTTTCAATAATCAAAAATTGTATATCTACAGGTAAAAAAACGGTTTATAAATAATATATTTGCACCTTAATTGAAGAGAGGTTCGATCAAAACAAATTGTAGATGACAACAGTAATTATCAGTTCGGTTATAGCTTTTACAGTTGTAATACTCCTATTGGTTTTAGTTTTGCTTTTTGCACAATCAAAACTGGTACAATCAGGAGATGTTTCCATTGTGATGAACGGTGATACAGCCAATCCGGTAGTCACCGGAGCAGGATCTTCCCTATTGTCCACACTTTCCAGCAACAAAATCTTCCTACCCTCGGCTTGTGGTGGAGGCGGCACCTGTGCCATGTGCAAGTGTGTGGTAGAAGAAGGTGGTGGCGACGTATTGCCAACAGAAGTGGGTCATCTCAGCCGCGCTGAGCAAAAAGAAAACGTAAGACTTGCCTGCCAGGTAAAGGTAAAAAATGACATGAAGATCAGGATTCCCGAAGAGATATTTGGTATCAAAAAGTGGGAATGCGAAGTGATCTCGAACTACAACGTATCCACCTTCATCAAGGAATTTGTAGTAAAATTGCCGGAAGGTGAATCGCTAGATTTTCAATCTGGCGGATACATTCAAATAGATGTGCCTCCCATTCTGGTTGATTTCAAGGATATGGACATTACTCCACATCCGGAATTGGGGCATCCACAAGACGTTTACAGGCCAGACTGGGACAAGTTTAACCTCTGGGATTTAAAGATGAAAAACGATGAGCCTATTTTCAGGGCTTATTCCATGGCCAACCATCCGGCAGAAGGCAACATCATCATGCTCAATATCCGTGTGGCCACTCCTCCGTGGGACAGAGCTGCCGGCAAATGGATGGACGTAAACCCCGGCATTTGTTCTTCTTATGTATTTAGCCGTAAAGTAGGTGATAAGGTGACCATTTCTGGGCCTTACGGCGAATTCCACATCAACCCAACCCAGCGTGAGATGATATACATCGGCGGCGGAGCAGGTATGGCTCCTTTGCGATCGCATATCTTCCATCTTTTCCACACAGAAAAGACCGACAGAAAAGTGTCTTACTGGTACGGAGGCCGGTCTAAGCGCGAGCTGTTTTATGTTGACCATTTTAGAAAAATAGAAGAGGAATTTCCCAATTTCAGCTTTAATATTGGCCTTTCGGAACCAATGAAAGAAGACAACTGGAAGGTGAAAAATTCCCTTGAAGATAAAGATGCCGACGGCTATGTTGGTTTTATCCATCAAGTGTTGTACGACAATTATTTGGGCAACCACCCAGAACCGGAAGAAATTGAATATTACCTTTGCGGCCCTCCCATGATGAATGCAGCAGTCACTAAAATGCTCGATGACATGGGTGTGCCCCCCGAAAACATCAGGTTTGATGATTTTGGAGGTTAACATATAACCTTGTGATTCAGAAAAGGAGAAAAGATTACTTTTCTCCTTTTTTTGCCCTATGTTTGGCCAAAAGAAACCCTGCTATGGATTTAAAGATTTTTTTCTCTCCCGTCGATGAAGCTGTCTTTGAGGGAATCGATGACCCCACCTCGTTTTTTAGGAGTATCAGTGTGTTTGCAGAATCGCAACCCGCATACAAAGGGGCAAACATTGCATTGATCGGAGTTGTAGAAGATGGGGGTTGTCCCACCAACCAGGGTGCAGCCCTGGGCGCGGACGAAATCAGGAAAAAGCTTTATCGGCTAAAAAAGGGATTTGGCCAATACAAAATCGTAGATTTGGGCAACCTGCGAAAAGGGATAGACCTGCTCGAATCTCAGATGCGGCTCAAAGAAGTGTGTGCCGTATTGATAGCGCATGAAGTTCTGCCCATTATTATAGGCGGCACCCACGACCACACCTATGCCCAATACCTGGCTTATGAACATCTGGATAAGTTGGTGTCTTTGCTCAATGTCGATGCCTTTTTGGACATTGAAAATGCCGGACAGGGTGTACATGCCAGCAACCATTTGCATAAGATTCTGCTGCATGAACCAAATTTCTTATTTTCCCTCAACCAGTTGGCTCATCAGTCTTACCTCATCGACAACGAAACACTGGCCGTACTCGAAAAGCTCTATTTTGATGCCCACCGTCTGGGCCACCTCAGGCAGCACCTGCCCGATATGGAACCCATCATCCGCGATGCGGATCTGATGAGCTTCGACATTACCGCTATAAAATCATCGGATGCACCAGGCAACCGGAATGCTCAACCTTTTGGCCTGACCGGCGAAGAGGCCTGCCAGATCTGCTGGTATGCCGGTCTCAACGAAAAAATGAGCAGCGTGGGCTTTTATGAGTACAATCCCGAAGCAGATGACACCAATAAAAAAACCGCTTCGGTAGTAGCCACCATGATATGGTATTTTGTGGAAGGTTTTTACCACCGCAAAGATGAGCACAATTTCCGCAGCAATGACTATTTGCGATTTGTAGTCTCTATGCCAAGCGAGCCGGAAAATATGGTGTTTTACAAAAGCAAATTGAGCGAGAAGTGGTGGATGGAGGTACCTTACCCCCACGCCAAATTTTTGTATGAACGCAACCTGATCGTACCATGCAGCTACTCAGACTACCAACTGGCCGCCAATGGCGAAATTCCCGAAAGGTGGATTACCACCCAGGCCAAATTGATTTGATGGTGGCGCAGCGGTGCGTACACCAGGGAGGTGATAAAAAAAAGCCGGGCATGCCGGCAAAAAATAATTAATAACACAACTACACCTTATCTTTTTAAGAATTCGCTCACAGAAGGGCTGAGCCGTCTTTTTTGAGCCTGAATTCCGGTTCATATTCACTGGTAACACCTGCCTCATCCGTCAGGATCAGTTTGTAAAAAACCTGACCCAAATCCGGCAGATAATCGATGTATTTTTTATCTTCCTGCGTTATCGTTTTTACTGTTTCCCAATCCACCGAATTAGAAGTTATACTTCCTTTGCGCAATTCAATGGTCTTGATGGTTCTGGTAGAATTGATCACCCAGTTAAATTCCAATACATCACCGTTTTTCAGGGCAACAAACTTTACGATCTCTTCATTTCCGAGATTGTTTTGATTTCTGTATCGTTGTGCCTCGGCATTGGTATAAACCAACGCAAAAGCCAATGACAAAACCAAAATAATACCCTTCATCTTCTTCTATTTTATCTCCCTGAATTTCAGAATTTGGATCAAATATAAGTAAGACACAGCCATGACGAACATGTGGCGATAATCCGGTATGTTAAGAAATCATCAATTCTTCATTCAACATACAGTTATCTTATTTTTTTCATGCTGAACTTACACCTGTTTCATTGACCCAATGAGCTTAGAAATGGAATCAGTGATATTTTACATTCGAATTTTTATATAATGCCCGCTTTTCTGACATGGCCGTCCTATTTGCGCACATCGCGCCAAAGTGGTGTTGATTATTGGGAAATGACAGAACATTTCTTGGCGACATAAGCTTGTTTTTGTGGTGGCAATTACGTGTTTGTTTCAGTCTCATTTTCCTCCAAAATGTGCCCAATACATCAAATTAGCCATTTAAACAAATCATTGAATCATGAAGGATAATCCTATTTTTGTTTACATTTGCACCTCCTTAGAAAATGTGGACAAAACTTGCACATATTGTACTTAAAAACCGCTTAGCCTTAATCATCATTTTAGGCTTGATCACCGTGTTTATGGCCTATAAGGCCAAGGATGTACAATTCACTTACAGCTTTTTTACCGCCGTGCCCGCCGATGATCCGGATATGGTTTATTTCAGGGAATTCAAGGAAGATTTTGGTGAGGATGCCAATATTGTAGCTCTGGGCATCAGTGATTCGGCTTTGTACCAGGTCGATAATTTTCGGCGTTTCAAATACCTGAGCGATGAGATACTGAATATCAAGGGAGTAAAGCAAGTGGTTTCCATCCCCTTGTTTAAGATGCTTGCTAAAGATGCTGTAAACAAGCGCTTTACCCTTGAGCCTATTTTTACAGAAATACCAGATAGCCAGCAAGAGTTAGACAGCCTGCTTGAGGTGGCTTATAATCAGCGCTTTTTCAGTGATCAGATCATAAACAAAAAAACGGTGCCACCTTCATTCTCATCTCCATAGATCAGGAGGTGCTCAATACCAAAGACCGCGATGTGGTAATCAAAGACATCGAACTGGTATCGCAAGCCTTTGAAGCCAACACGGACATCACGTTGCATTATGTAGGATTGCCCTACATCAGAACGGAGGTGAATGGAAGCGTGAAGGTGGAATTACAGATTTTTCTGGTGTTGTCACTCCTGGTCACCGCGCTTATTCTGTTGTTCTTTTTCCGCTCCTGGGATGCCGTAGTATTTCCGCTCATCATCATCATAGTGATCGTGATATGGTCGATGGGCACCCTGGGTATTTTAGGTTATGAAATCACCATTTTAACCGGCTTGCTACCCCCGGTGATTGTAGTCATTGGCATACCCAACAGCATTTATCTGCTCAACAGGTACCATCAGCAAATCGACAAACATGGCAACAAAGCCCGGGCATTGAGCCATGTGATCAGAAAAATAGGCATGGTAGCCCTCATTACCAACTTTACTACCGCAGTAGGTTTTTGGTATTGATCTTTACCGGCATCAAAGACCTGAAGGAGTTTGGCCTGGTGGCAGGTGTCAATATAATGGCTACCTTTTTGGTCAGCATCATTTTAATTCCTGCCGTATTCAGCTATTTGCCCATACCCCATGGCAAGCAACTCAAACACCTCAGGTTTAAGGTGCTCGATGTGGTGCTCACCGGACTTGATCTCTTGGTGCACAGGCATAGGTACCGGGTGTTTGTTTTTACCGGGGTAGTGGTCGTTATTGGCATATTTGGCCTGCTCAAGCTGCATGCCATTACCTACATCGTGGACGATGTGCCCGAAAACAGCAAGGTGAAAAAGGATTTGTTTTTTTTCGAAGAGAACTTTAGTGGCATCATGCCACTGGAAATTATCGTTGATTCGGGCAAAAAGCGAGGCGTGCTCAATCAGGACTTTCTGGAAAAGGTAAATGAACTGGAAAATTTTCTGAACCAGCAAAAGCATATTTCGAAGCCTATTTCGATAGTAAGTATGCTCAAAGCGTCGCGTCAGGCATTTTATAACAACAATCCGGAATACTATGCACTGCCAACCAAATCGGACAGGAATTTTATCTTACGGTACTTTTCGGGCGACAAGAGCCAAAGTAGCCTGTTAAAAGCATTTGTTGATGACGATCAGCAAAAAATGAGAATATCGCTGAAAGTAGCCGATATCGGCTCGGTAAAGCTAGATTCGCTGCTTGACAATGTGGTGAACAAAAAGATCGAAGAGCTCTTTGCCGGTACCGAAATACAAGCCAAAGCCACAGGCACCACCCTGCTGTTTGCCAAAGGCAACAAGTTTTTGGTCAAAAACCTGCAAAAGAGTATGATCCTGGCCTTTATCATCATATCCATTATCATGGGTTTTCTTTTCAAAAATCCAAAGATGATCGCCATATCCCTCATTCCCAACCTGATCCCCCTCATACTCATAGCAGGCATTATGGGATATTTCGACATTGCCCTGCGCCCAAGTACGGTACTCATTTTTAGCGTTGTATTTGGCATATCGGTAGATGATTCCATCCATTTTCTGGCTAAGTACAGGCAGGAATTATTTGCCAACAACTTTTTTGTGCCCCTTGCCATCAGCAAGAGCATCAGGGAAACCGGAGCCAGCATGATTTACACCTCGGTGGTGCTCTTTGCGGGTTTCATCATCTTCAGTGGTTCCAAATTTATCGGCACTACCATGCTGGGTGTGCTTACCTCCACCACCCTGCTTATTGCCATGTTTGCCAATCTGATCGTATTGCCGGCTTTATTGATGGTATTTGATGACGGCAAGCGAAAGCGTGATGCCCATCCGCTTATCGAGCATTACGACGAATTTTACCAGGAAGATGAAGATGAAGAAATCAACCTGGACAAGTTGAGGGTGGGCTGAAGTAGGTTTTTTTTAATGTTGTTCATTATTGTAAATAGTTCAGAAAGATTATTTAAGCGTGAAATACAGGGAAAATAAAAATTTGAATCTGGCTCAAGTAGGACAAGATATTTTGTCTCACTGGAAAAACAAGCACATCTTCGAAGCATCGCTGGATAACAGGTCTGGTGACAACACATACACTTTTTACGAAGGTCCGCCTTCTGCCAATGGCACCCCGGGCATTCACCATGTCATCTCCAGGGCGGTGAAGGATATATTTTGCCGTTACAAAACACTGAAAGGATATAAAGTAGAGCGAAAGGGGGGCTGGGATACCCACGGTTTGCCTGTGGAGCTACAGGTAGAAAAGCAACTTGGCATTACCAAAGAAGATATCGGCGCTAAAATCTCGGTAGCAGAATACAACAACGAGTGTAGAAAGGCGGTGATGCGTTTCAAAGGCGAATGGGACGACCTAACCGAAAAAATGGGATATTGGGTAGATCTTAAAGATCCCTACATCACTTTCGACCGAAAGTACATGGAATCCTTGTGGTTTCTGCTCAAAAAATTTTATGACAAGGGTCTGCTCTACAAGGGCTATACCATCCAGCCATTTTCACCTGCAGCCGGCACCGGTTTAAGTTCGCATGAGCTCAACCAGCCCGGTGCATATCGCGATGTGAAGGATACCTCCATTGTGGCTCAATTCAAAATAAAAGGGACGGAAAATGATTACTTCCTGGCCTGGACTACTACCCCATGGACGCTGCCTGCCAACAATTCGCTGGCTGTAGGCGAGTACATCGATTATGTAAAGGTAAGGACGTTCAACCCTTACACATTTGCGCCGGTACATGTGATATTGGCCAAAGACCGCGTTTCGGCTTTTTTCAACCCCGCTTCCGAAGATTTAAGCTTTGAGCAATATCAACCGGAAGATAAAAACATTCCATGGAGCCAGGTGGCAAGCTACAAAGGCGGCGAACTGGTCGGTATGGAGTATGAACAGCTTTTGCCCTATGTGCCACTATCGAGCCCGGCCCTCAAGGTGATCATTGGCGATTTTGTTTCGACCGAAGATGGTACCGGCATTGTACATATTGCCAAAACCTTTGGTGCCGACGACTATAGGGCAAGCGTGAAAAACAATATTCCAGGCGTGCTTGTAAAAGATGAAAGTGGCAACGAAATGCCGATAGTCGATAAGCAAGGCAGGTTTGTAAAGGAAATTACCGACTTTGCCGGCTTGTATGTGAAAAACTACGGTGATGAAGATGAAAACAGCCCGGACTATAAGCCCACGGATGTACTCATCGCCATCAAACTCAAAGAAGAGAACAAGGCATTTAGAGTGGAAAAATATGTACACTCTTACCCCCACTGCTGGCGTACAGACAAACCAGTGCTCTATTATCCGATGGATTCCTGGTTTATCAAGACCACCGCATTCAAAGAAAAACTGGTGTCCTTCAACAAGACCATCAATTGGAAGCCCGATTCTACAGGCACGGGCAGGTTTGGCAATTGGCTGGAGAATCTGGTGGACTGGAACCTGAGCAGGTCGCGATTTTGGGGTACCCCGCTGCCTATTTGGCGGACAGAAGACGGCAAGGAAGAAATTTGCATTGGCTCTATAGCGGAGCTCAAAGCAGAAGTGGCCAAATCTATAGAGGCAGGTTTTATGGATAGTCAGCTACCGGATGATTTTGACTTGCACCGGCCATTTGTTGACGATGTGGTTTTGGTGTCGGCAACAGGCCAAAAAATGAAGCGCGAACCAGATCTGGTGGATGTTTGGTTCGATTCGGGGTCTATGCCCTATGCCCAGTGGCACTATCCCTTTGAAAATGAGGAGATATTCAAATCTAAATTCCCGGCAGATTTTATCGCCGAAGGGGTTGATCAAACGCGGGGCTGGTTCTTTACCCTGCACACCATCGCCGTGATGCTCTTTGATAGCGTAGCCTTTAAAAATGTAATTGCCAATGGCCTGGTGCTGGATAAAGATGGAAACAAAATGTCGAAGCGGCTAGGCAATGCCATAGACCCCTTCAAAACCCTGGAGGAATATGGCCCGGATGCCACCCGCTGGTACATGATCAGCAATGCCAATCCTTGGGACAATCTCAAGTTTGATATGAATGGGATAGTGGAAGTGCAACGCCGATTTTTTGGCACCCTTCAAAACACCTATTCTTTCTTTGCGCTATATGCCAATCTCGACCAATTTGACTGGCAAGAGAAAGAAGTAGCTATGAACAAGCGAACTGAAAGTGATCGCTGGATAATTTCCAGGCTCAATACCCTCATTGCACAGGTTGATGCCGCATACGAAGATTATGAGCCTACCCGTGCCGCCCGTCACATTCAAAATTTTGTGATCGATGACCTGAGCAACTGGTATGTGCGCCTTAACAGGAAACGCTTTTGGAAAGGTGAACTGAATGACGACAAAAAGTCGGCTTACCAATCGCTGCATACGTGCCTGCTCACCATTGCCCAATTGGCCTCACCGATTGCGCCGTTTTATATGGATAAGCTGTACCTGGATCTGAGGCATGAGGGTAGCTATGGCGCTCATTCCGTGCATCTCACTGATTTCCCGATCAGCAATGCCACTGCAGTAGATCATGATTTGGAACGGAAAATGGAACTGGCACAGAATATATCTTCACTGGTGCACTCATTGCGCAAACAGCACAAGCTGAAAGTGCGCCAACCGCTTTCGCGTATCCTGATCCCGGTGCTCGATGCCAAAACCAAGGCACAAATTCAATCGGTTGAAGACATCATACTCAATGAAGTCAATATCAAGACAATTGAGTATGTCGATAATACCTCTGGTATAATCGTGAAGAAAGCAAAAGCAAATTTCAGGAAGCTGGGGCAGCTCTACGGCCCAATGATGAAGGACATTTCGAAGTTGATCGCCGAAATGGATCAACAAGCCATCACAAATTTTGAGGTGTCGGGTACGTATCCTTTGCATGTGCAAGGTCGCGTAATTGTATTGCAAGATGACGACGTATTGATACAATCCGAAGATATACCCGGCTGGACTGTTGCCACCGAGGGGGGCATCACGGTGGCTTTGGATATACACATTACCGAGAACCTGCAGATGGAAGGCCTTGCCCGCGACTTTGTAAACAGGATACAAAACCTGCGCAAAGACCAGGGGCTCGACGTGCAGGACAAAATAAAAATAACCGTGCTCGACGAAGACGGCTTTGTGACCGACAGCATTTCCATAAACAAAGCCTATATCTGCGACGAAACACAGGCATTAGAGCTTGAAATAGCCCGGAATTTGGAACATTTTAAGGTAATGGAAATAGATGATTATAAAATCAAACTTTCCATATCTGTATTATAACCCAAGGCTGCAATCCGCGTTAGGAATTAGAATTGATTTTTGAAAAGAAGATACATCACCAAATGAAATATTTTAAATTTTACTTATTAACCATAGGAATTATCATATTAGACCAGGTAGTAAAGCTTGTCGTCTATTATAATATGGATCTGGGCAACGAATTTCCGGTATTTGGTGAGTGGTTCAAGATACACTACACTGTGAACCCGGGCATGGCGTTCGGGCTCGAGTTGGGATCGGAGTTTGGCAAGTTTGCACTTACTACCTTCAGGCTAATCGCAATGGTGGGTATTGGCTACTATTTGTTTACATTAATAAAAAAGCAAGTTCCTCAGGGTCTGAGCTGGTGTATCGCGCTGATCCTCGGCGGTGCCGTCGGCAATGTCATCGATAGTACCTTCTATGGTGTGCTGCTGCCAGGCAATGCCCCCGACAATGTGCGAACCCCCTGGTTTCATGGTCAGGTCATTGATATGTTCTATATTGATATTTGGGAAGGGCGCGTCGCCGAGTGGGTGCCGCTATTTGGAGGCGATTACATGTCATTGTGGCCCATTTTCAATATTGCTGATGCTTCTATCTTCGTAGGTGTAGCCATCATCTTGATCTTCCAAAAGAAATTCTTCGTAGAAAATAATGCTCAGGAAGAAATGGCCAATGAATCGATCGCCCCATCTGAAATAGAAGCGGAGCAACGTTGACCGAAAAACAAGATGAGTAAACAGCATTAGTAGCCATAAGCACGCGCACCACATTTCGTTTCCCAAGGTGTAATCCTTATCACAGAAATCATTAGATTCGAAGTGTAATTTTGAATGTCAAAACCAGCGGAATACGTGCAAATCAAACAATTCCTACCCATATTCGATTGGCTTCCCAACTATCAAAAACAGGATTTGAAAGGCGATTTTTGGGCGGGGCTCACCGTGGGTGTCATGCTGATACCACAGGGCATGGCTTATGCCATGGTAGCCGGTCTGCCACCAATTTATGGTCTCTACGGGGCTTTTCTGCCGCAAGTTTTCTATTCCTTTTTCGGCACATCGCGGCAGCTTTCTGTAGCGCCGGCAGCCATGATTTCTTTGCTGATAGGCTCAGGCCTCAGCGAGTTTGCAGCTCAGGGTTCTGAAAAATTCGTAGAAATGGCTATTTTACTGGCCATGATCGTCGGACTCATCCAGTTGGCGCTTGGGCTTTTGCGTATGGGTTTTCTGGTCAATTTTTTATCGCAGCCTGTCATCAGCGGCTACACTTCTTCGGCAGCCATCATCATAGGCCTGAGTCAGTTGAGACATTTGCTGGGTGTAGAGATGCCCTCCAGCAACCTGATACATGAAATAGCCCGACACACCACGCAACATATTGGAGAAACACACCTCCTTACCTTTTCTATCGGTCTTGGAGGTATAGCCATGATGCTTGCCATCAAAAAGTATAAAAAATCCATTCCTGGTGCCATCGTCGTCGTGATACTCGGCGTGCTTGTGGTCACTGCTTTCGACCTTGATAAATCAGGGGTGTTGATCGTGGGTCATATCCCCGAAGGCCTGCCCCGGGTAGGTCTCCCGGCCATTAGTTTCGATGATATCCTCAAGCTATTGCCTTTGGCTATGCTCATCTCTCTGGTTGGTTTTATGGAGTCCATTTCTATTGCCAAGGCTATCCAGATGCGAAAGCGCAATTATAAGGTCATCGCCAACAAAGAATTGATCGGGGTGGGATTTGCCAACTTTTTTGGCTCTGTTTTCAGTGCTATTCCCGTTTCGGGCGGCTTTGCCCGCACTGCCGTCAATGAGCAGGCAGGAGCCAATACCAATCTGGCATCGATCATAAGCGCCGTGGTGGTGGGGCTTACACTTATGTTTTTCACTCCGTGGTTTTATGATTTGCCCAAAGCAGTGCTGGCAGCCGTCATCATGGTGGCTGTCATCAAGCTGATAGATATTCAGACAGCCGTATGGCTTTTTCGCACCAACAAAAAGGACTTTGCCATGCTGCTTGCTACCTTTATTTTTACCTTGGTTTTTGGTGTACAGATCGGAATCACCAGCGGGGTGGTTTTGTCATTGATCTTGTTGATCCACAGAAGCGCCTATCCGCACCTTGCCGAGTTGGGCAAGCTGCCAGACAGCAGTTACTATCGCAATTTATCCAGATTTCCGGAGGCGGTAGAGCGCGAAGACGCACTGGTATTCAGGTTTGATGCGGAGCTATATTTTGCCAACAGCCAGTACTTTCAGGAAAGACTGGAACAAATGATGACTAAAAAGGGCGATGCACTCAAAGTGATCGTGCTCAATGCGCAGTCGATCTATGCCATGGACAGCAGTGCGGCCAGTGTTTTAGAAGATATTGTTGAGGAATGCCACCAAAGAGGCATCGAATTTTATATGACCGAGGTAATAGGCCCTGTACGTGACGTCCTGCACAAAACAGGCCTTTTCGACAAAATCGGTGAAGACCATTTTAGAATGCGTGTTCAAGATGCACTCGACCACTTCGACCGGCACGACAAAAGAACCAACTGCTATGCCATACAGACCAACCTCTGATCCACGACCATACAAAAGTGGTATTATTAGAAAAGTGTAAACAATTTTACGATTTTTACATTTACATAGTATTTTAGTAAAAATCAGAACACCAATGAATATCAATCCTCTTAATACTACCATTATTGATGGTTTTCCTATCGATTTTGAAGAAGATCTGAAAAAAGAAATCAAAAGTGTCGCCAAACAATATAGCGTGCCATCTGGTGACATCATTATGGATATAGAGCAAACCATCAAGCATATTCCTCTGGTGCTGAAGGGGTCGATAAAAATATTGCGCGAAGATGATGAAGGAAATGAAATATTCCTCTACTATCTCGAACCCGGCAATGCCTGCGCTACATCTATTACCTGCTGTGCCACGGGTCAGAAAAGCACCATCAGAGCCATGGCCGAAGACGACACCGAATATCTGGCCATTCCGGTGCAATACTCAGACGAGTGGATGTACAAATATAAAAGCTGGAAAAAATTTGTGATGAATACCTATGCAGAGCGTTTTGAAGAATTGCTAAAGGCCATCGACCAACTGGCCTTTAAAAAATGGACGAACGGCTGGCCAAATACCTACGCGACAAAGCCGACCTGCATGAAAGCTGCGAAATACACATCTCACACCAGGAAATCGCCTACGACCTCAACACCTCGCGGGAGGTGGTCTCCCGCTTGCTGAAACAACTGGAACGTATGGGCTCCATTAAACTGGGGAGAAACAGGATAGTACTGCTTGATTAGTGACAAAGAGACTTGGCGACATGCCGCTGCGAGTTGCACCTATTATCCGGTAACCCCCTTAGCATCTAAGCACAGCCGCCCTTTACTTTTTTAATCTTGATTATCTTGGGTTTGCTGTGAAAACGCTCCAATGCCCTGGCCAATTCATTCATTTCGGTCGCCGATTTTATCCTGAAATTATACAAGTTCATCAGGTTCTTGCCTGCATCGAGCGGTGGCTTTTGAGCATCAAAAAACATGGCACGGAACTCAGTGGCTGTATTGACTAAGATATAGGCATCGGCCTGGCCAAGCACCTGTGACGTGGTAAAAGCCCTTTGAGCCTCCATGATATCGTCGGCATAAAAAATATTTTTCTTTGTGATTTTGCTTTAATAAAGGACTCCCATTCTCTATTCATCATGCTGTCTAGCGGTATGTTGATGGCGAGGGGCAAGTGCC
>JAAUQL010000200.1 GCA_012033595.1 Cyclobacteriaceae bacterium
ATCATGGACTTGCTAAAGGAATTGTCTCTGCGGGGAAAGATGGTGTTTGTGGTCATCCACCAGCCCTCTTCAGATATTTTCAAGATGTTTGACACACTCATCATTATGGATATTGGCGGATTTCAGATCTATTATGGAAATCCGATTGAGTCTGTAATTTACTTCAGGGATATAATTCATGCCGCGAATAAAACACAAGGTGCATGTCCGGAATGCCGGTAACATTAATCCGGAACAGATCTTCAGCATCATTGAAACCCGAATTGTCAATGAGTATGGAAGACTGACGAATACACGAAAAGTATCGCCGGGACAATGGTATCAATACTTTAAGCAAAAAATTAAAATAACAAAGGTTGAAGAAGTTAAGGATCCACTGCCAATAGTACAAAAGATTCCTAATTGGTTTAAACAATTTTGGATATTTACAATCCGCGATGTTTTGGCGAAACTGGCCAACAAGCAATACATGGTAGTCAATCTTTTATTGGCGCCTGTGTTGGCTTTCTTCATTGCCTATTTTGTTAAGTATTACGCTTTTGTGGGTGTAGAAAACCCGCAATACACTTTCTTTCACAATAGTAATATACCGGTGTATTTTTTTATGAGCGTTGTCGTGGCGCTCTTTATCGGCCTTATCATCAGTGCAGAGGAAATATTCAGAGATCGGAAGATTTTGAAAAGAGAACGTTATTTGAATTTAAGCAGTAGCGGCTATCTTATTTCTAAACTTACTATTCTCTTTAGTTTATCGGCCATCCAAACACTAAGCTTTATCCTTATCGGGAATTGGATTTTGGAAATTCCGCTGACCGAGATTCGCTATTGGCTGATATTGTTTTCCTGTTCCTGTTATGCGAATGTGTTGGGGCTAAATATTTCTTCTGCGTTTGATTCTGCAGTTACGATTTACATTTTAATTCCCATACTGATTATTCCTCAGTTGTTATTAAGTGGTGTTGTTATTGACTTTGATAAGTTTAATCCCAAAGTAGGCTCTCCCAAGGGTATTCCCATCATGGGGGGAGGTGATGGCTTCGCGCTGGGCCTTCGAAGCTTTTATGGTTACTCAATTTAAAGACAACCCGTTTGAAAAACAATTTTATACACTAGATCAAAAGGAGGCATTAGCGAAGTATAAAAAGATTTATTATCTGCCAGCCTTAGAATCTGAACTTTCTGTGGTAATAAACAATCGTAATCGCTGGCGCGATAAATCAGAAAGCAATCCGGTCAAGCAATCGTTGGATTTACTTCGTTCGGAACTGCAACACGAGCTATCAAAAGTTGGAGAAGATCGGTTCCCTTACCTTGATCGATTGCAACTTGGGAAGTTTGATTCTTTAGTGTATCACAAAACTGACACCTTTCTTCATGTACTGCGAAAATATTACGACATCCGTGAACAGAATGCAATTAAAGAACGTGACGCCATTATTGCGGAGATGACCGACACGCCCGGAAAGCTTGATTTGTTTAATTTGAGCCGTATGAAGTTTCAGAATGAAAGTGTGCAGGATATGGTTGAAAGCAGAAACGTGCAGGTACGTATCGCGAAATGGAAAGGCGAATTAATACAGAAAACTTCAACTATTTATTTTGATGATCACCGACCCGCTCATATGCTTGACTTCAGAGCTAATTTTTATGTTCCGGTAAAATATTTTGGCGGAAAGAAGTATGATACATTCTATTTTAACATAGCTGTGATCTGGTTCTTCTCTCTCACATTTTATATAGCACTTTACTTTCAGTGGCTTAAGAAACTGGTTAATGGTTTAGAGGCATATAGAAAATATCGAAGTAAGGATTAAGATTGGAAGTACTTTTGTAATTTTCGAAACAATAAAACCCACATATGAAATTCAAATTATTAATTCTATTGCTGACCCTTGCAGTTGGATTTACGTCTTGTTCAACCAAAGAAATGGCAGAGTCTGAACCTGAGTCTGCAACTTCTTCAAATGATCCGGATGAATGGCCCGATATGGATTCTTTCCATATGATCATGGCCGAGGCGTTTCATCCTTACAAGGATTCGACTAATCTTGGGCCCGTTAAAGTGCTTGCCGAGGAGATGGCACAAGAAGCGGACAAATGGGCTGCAGCATCTTTGCCAGATAAAGTAAATTCTGAAGCCGTACAAGCTCAGCTTAATCAACTAAAGCAAGATTCCAGATCATTGGCTGATAAGATAAAAGGTGGAGCCTCTGATGAAGAAATTGGAAATTCGTTGAAAGGCTTACACGATGTTTTCCACGGAATAATGGAAGCTTGGAATGGCGCGAGTGGGGAAGAGCATCAACACTAATATTTAGAACTTCATTTCAGCGGAGGACATGTTCCTCCGTTTTTTTATTAACTACTTATCGGCAATCATACCTCATGCAAGCCACTGTTATTACGAAAGAGGAAAAGAGCACACTTTGGTCAGTGATCATGGCCTCATCCGTAGGTACGCTTATAGAGTGGTACGATTTCTACATTTTTGGTAGCCTGGCAACCATCCTGTCACAGCAGTTCTTTCCGCAAACAAATCCAACGGCAGCCTTCTTATCAACGTTGGCAACTTTTGCGGCTGGGTTTATTGTTCGTCCGTTTGGAGCCATTGTATTTGGCAGACTAGGTGACTTGGTTGGCCGAAAGTACACCTTCATGGTAACCTTGATTTTAATGGGTGGTTCCACCTTCGCTATTGGTTTAATACCCGGTTATCAAACAATTGGAATTGCGGCACCCATACTTGTCTTAATACTTCGCTTACTTCAAGGTCTTGCCTTAGGTGGCGAATATGGCGGGGCAGCTACCTATGTAGCCGAGCATGCACCGGCTGCACGAAGAGGATATTACACAAGCTTTATTCAAACTACGGCAACTCTAGGTCTCTTTGTTTCGATAGGCGTTATTCTGGCGGTACGCCACTGGATTGGTGTAGAACAGTTTGCCGTGTGGGGCTGGCGGATTCCGTTTCTTGTCTCGGCTTTGTTGGTCGGCATTTCGATTTATATCCGGTTGCGTATGCAGGAGTCGCCCATGTTTAAAAAGATTAAAGCCGAGGGAAAAATATCTAAGAATCCGATCAAAGAAAGTTTTGGCAATAAGGAGAATTTATTTCTCGTCTTAATTGCTTTGTTTGGAGCCACAGCCGGGCAGGGTGTTGTTTGGTACACCGGTCAATTTTACGCAATGACCTTTATTGAAAAGACGTGTCAGGTTGAGTTTGTTCAAACCCGGGACATCATTGCCATTGCACTACTGATTGGAACTCCATTCTTTATTGTCTTTGGTGCATGGTCTGACCGTGTTGGCCGAAAATACATTATGATGGCTGGTTTAATCCTGGCTGTTGTGTTATACAGACCGATCTATAAAAAGATGTATTCGTTAACAGATACCACCACCAAGATTGAACTTGCCGACAGTAAATCAATTGAACGCAAAAAAACCTATTCAGAAACTGGGGATACTTTGGTGATGGTGAAAACAGTTCGCGTTTACACAGATCAAACCATTAAAACGGAAACACAAAAAATGGATTCCAGTGTGAAATCTTCTCAGCTTGTGTCAAGCGAAGTCTTTATTGCCGGACAAAATTACTGGCTCATGATTGCGCTGGTAGTTATTCAGGTACTAGTTGGTTACGATGGTT
>JAAUQL010000104.1 GCA_012033595.1 Cyclobacteriaceae bacterium
CCGAAAAGTGATTGTCCGACTGTGGTCTGTCTGAAACTAGTATCGAAAATCTATGCTGACATTACGCTGCTGTAAAAGCCACCATTTGCAATTATGATATAAGCCTGAGTAATTTGAACGCTCAAAGATGATGAAATACCTGATCGTAACCATTATTTCTGTTTTTGCTTTTTCGTGTGTATCGGGACAAAAGGAGCACGAGCAAGATCTGTCTGTGGACGCTGCGGAGGAAGAGATGGCCAGCGATGGGCAGCTTGATTTTTTTGACCAGTTGGAGCAGGAATTTATTGGCGAATGGGCCAATGTATCGATGAAGGTGCACGTGCGCACCTACAACAATTCAGACACCTCCTTTATTGTCGATATCAATGAAGACAACTGGGAGTTGAAAATGACCATTAAACCAATTACCACCACCATTTATGCCGACGGAAGCTATGTTTCGGAGTTTCGGAACTCATTCGATTCTTTGATTTACAGACCTCAAGGCACCTGGTGGATGGATGGCGATTCGTTGATGATGCAAGACCACCAGGATACTTACAAGTACCAGATTTTTATAGATGGTGACAGGGCAGAATTTAAAAGTATGCTCGATTGGGACAAAGATGGCAAAGCTGATGATGAATATTTTGGCATACAGCGTCGCCTCAATTGAGCGCTTGCCCCGTTTATTTTTGATTCAATATTACATACTACATAAAATGAGTTTTTAAAAATCAGTAACAGTTAATTATCCTTATTATGAAAAAAGCACTCTCAATCCTTATTATTTCATTTTTGGTCATAGCAACTTCGCAAAGCAAAGCACAGGTATTGGCTACGAGTATGCGCATTACGGTGTTGAGTAGCATGGGCAACCTGGTCGAAAACGCTAAGGTGACAGTTTATGCCAATCAGGAGGATTATGAAAACGAAGAAAATGCTGTGGCTGGTCCTGCCTTTACCGATGCAAAAGGCCGGGTGACCTTCAAAAACCTGGACGAAAAAGAGTACTACGTGCAGGTGATCAGTGGCGACAAAAACAACTATGGCGATGCCGAAAGGACTGGTAAATTGATCAAAGGTAAACTCAACAAATTTAACATCGTCATTCAATAGCCGGGAGTTGGCCAGTTGCAATACAACCATTATTTTGCATAGACCACGTTATCAGCTTATTGTGGTGTGCTAAACTAAGCCAGGGTAAAAATTTTAAAACAAAATGCACCTTCACCCATGATCTTCCATTAGATTTGGAAAAAAAGTGGAGGTGAAAATACGTTTTGGTTTAGTATTTATCTTTTTGCTCGTTGCAGTATTGGTATCTTGCAAAAAAGAAAAAAAAGGAAGTCTGGTACCAGAGCCTCCTTCAATTCCTTTTGAGGGCAAATGGCCGGAGATCGAAGAAGAAAAGGCGGAAATCGGCACCAAAGAAAATCCGCAGGCTCGCAGGGCATATCAGCGGGCCATGCTTGTTGACCCGCAAACCGGCCAACTGCCTCCCGATATCAGGCAAAAGGAAATGGACTATTCGGCAAAGCTGCCCAGCGTGGGCTTTTCCGGTGGCTATTTGCGCAAAGCTGGCACTGATGATTGGAATACGATAGGCCCATACAATGTGGGCGGCCGTACCAGAGCATTGGCCATTGACCAGAGCAATGAACGGGTAGTGCTGGCAGGTGGGGTTAGTGGCGGTATGTGGAGATCGGAAGATGAGGCCGGTACCTGGACAAAAACCACCGTTCCTGGCAGCATCCATAGCGTCACCTGCTTAGCGCAGGATACGCGCCCCGGCATGACTAATATCTGGTACTATGGCACCGGAGAATTTACCTCAAACTCGGCCAGCAAAAAAGCCGCACCCTACCGCGGCGATGGGGTGTTCAAATCGACCGACGGTGGCAAAACCTGGAGTCAACTGCTATCAACTGCCGAAGGAGAGCCCAACAGGTACAATAGTCAGTATCAATACATCTGGAAAATACTTCCCAACCGGTTTCAGCTTCAACACGATGAGGTGTTCCTGGCTACCGTAGGAGCCATCCTCCGCTCCACAGACGGAGGGCTCACATGGTCGGTAGTGCTCGGCCGCAAGAGGGTAAGTAACGAGGCAACTGACCTGAACGATGCCAACCTGTCTGACTATACCGATATAGTTCAAACTACCGATGGGGTTTTCTATGCCTCATTCAGCTCGTCGAGTCGCAGTGGCTCCAGTCCCGATCAGGGAATCTACCGGTCGACCGACGGCATCAATTGGACAAATATAGCTCCGCTGGCATGGCCCAGAAACTACAACAGGACTGTAATTGCTACGTCATCAACACGGCCGAATGAATTGTTTTTCAGCGTAAATGCACAGCAGGAAATGCTCTGGAAGTACAATTATATTGCGGGCGATGGAACCAGGCAGGGCGGGCGTTGGACCAACCTGAGCGACAACCTGCCCAGGTACGGAGGCGAAGTAGGCGACTACAATACACAAAGTTCATATAATATGGTGCTGATGGTTCATCCCAGCCTTGCAGATGTCATATTTTTGGGCGGCACCAACTTGTATCGTTCTACAGATGCCTTTGCCAGTACTAAGGCGACCGACTGGGTGGGCGGCTACGACACCGCTAACAATATCAGGGTGTTTGCCAATCATTTTGTCGATCAGCACGCTCTGGCATTTTTTCCTTCCAACCCAAACAAAATGCTTTCTTCCAATGACGGCGGGGTGTTTGCCACGAACAATAATATGACCAAAGGAATTGCCTGGGAGCCACGCAACTACGGTTTTGTGACTACTCAGTTTTATACCCTTGGCCTCGATGAGTTCGGCGCCAAAGGTGCTGTGATGGGCGGCCTGCAAGACAATGGGACATTAATCGCCAAAAATCCCGGCGTCAAAAGTTCATGGAATGCCCTCATTTAGGCGATGGAGGCTACAGTGCCATCAGCCGCGACGGACTTTATTATTATGCTTCTTTTCAATTTGGCAAAGTTTACCGCTTCACCCTCGACAAAAATCTGCAACGGCTCACTTTTGCCAGGGTAGATCCACAGGGTAGTGGCGGCGAAGACAAATTGCTGTTTGTCAATCCTTATATATTAGCTCCGGAAAATCAAAATATACTCTACTATGCCGGTGGAAATATTATCTGGAGAAATACTAATATTTCTCAGACACCACTTTTCGAAAATCATCCGGCACACATCAATTGGCAAAAATTGAACGGAACAGAGGTGAATGATGGTACAATCAGCGCCCTGGCTGCAAGCTACAATCCCGCAGGAAAACTTTACTACGGCACCACCAACGGTCGATTGTTCAGGATAGAAAATGTCAGGGAAAAAGCATATTCCGTAAAGGAAATCACTGCTACTCCATTTCCCTCAATGGCTTATATTTCTTGTATTGCCATAGATCGCAAAAACAGCAACAAGCTCATCGTGTCTTTTTCCAATTACAATGTCATTAGTTTGTTTTACTCGCAAGATGGAGGGGTAAGCTTTGCAAACATCAGTGGCAACCTCGAAGAAAATGAAGACGGCAGTGGAGGCGGTGCATCGGTCAGATGGGTAGAAATAGTGTCTAAAGAACAGGGTCCGGCACAGGTATTCGCCGCTACCAGCACCGGAATATACGGCACTGAAGAACTCGATGGCAACAATACCCAATGGCAACAGCACGGATCATCTACCGTGGGCAATGCGCTGGTGACCATGATCAAATACTTTGCTGCCGACGGCACCATAGTGGCTGCCACGCATGGCAATGGCATGTATGAAGCCTACCTCGATAAGGTGTGGGCTACCGAAATAAGCAATGCTGACCTGCCATTTACCGTGTCCGATCCCTATCCCAACCCCTCTGGAGGCCAGGTCACTATCCCCTTTACCATTCCCAAAGATGGCATGGTAAGGGCGCGGATATACAGCCCGCTGGGGCAGATGGTAAAAACCTTGCTTTGGTCGGTACAATATCGGGGCAAAAACGTTTTGGTTTGGGATGGAACAAATGAAGCCGGGGCTCCGGTGGCAAGTGGAACGTACATTTGCCGCCTTGAATATGATACTAAAAAAATAGGCACGAGAATCGTGTATTTACGGTAGATTTGCTTGCCAACCATCTACTTCTTGAACGATTTTCGTAAAGATTCATCCTTTTCAGGACAGTAATGGAAGAACTGCGAGAGTAATTCACTCGACTTTTAGGTAATAAATTTTTACTCAGTATCGAGTGCGCTCTTCGAACATGCTCAAGTCTCAATTCATTTTTATCAATGAAATCATAGGCTTTAAATAGAACTTCAGCCTTTTGTGTATAATCAGTTTTAAATTTAACTTTTAAAAAATTATGTTTAAAATAGCTTACGAAATCAATATCCCCTCCTTCAATCTTTAAGGAATAAACGGAACAGACTTGCTAAATTGGAAGTAATCTACTGGTAAATCATGCTTTTTTATGTTGTCAATTTTATCCAAAAGTGATTCATTCGCATTCTTTATGTATTCATCAAGTGGTTTATCCGTTAGAATCTTGAAATTCATAATCTCTAATCCGTTTACACGACGCTACTTTTTTAAATCCACTTCTAAAATCAGCTAAATTTTGAGAATATACGGTTTCACGGCATTAACCACAACAATCTGCTATGTCCATTAAATATCCCCTATTCATATTCATTTGCCTCCTTTTATTTTCCTGCGCGCCAAACGAAGAAGAGAAAATACAACAGGCCAAATCGCTGATGCAGTCAGAAGAATGGGACAAAGCCCTAGTCCAACTCGAAGAGGCCATCGCTTACAACGATCAAAACCCGACCACCTTCAATCTGCGTGGCATCATTAAACTGGAACAGGGGCTAACAGCAGCGGCCATAGCAGACTTTGACCGGTCTGTAGCACTGGACAGCAGTGACTACCGGACTGTTTATAACAGAGGAAACGCGCATTATCAAATGGAAGAATATTCGAAAGCGATTGATGATTTTGATGCAGCCATCAGGCTACAACCCAAAGCAGCCGACATTTATATAAATAGGGGCAATACCCTGGTCAATTTGCAGCAGTACACCCGGGCGGTATTAGATTATAGCTTTGCGCTTAAACTCGATGAAGACAATTACCTTACCCACTTCAATCTTGGTCGTGCATATTTTTTAATGGATAGCCTTGAGCTGGCCGGCAACTCTTTTGCACAAAGCGTGCAAATTTACAGCACCTTTGCTCCGGCCTATTATTTTTTGGGAATGATTGCAATGGAAAATGACCAGCCAGATGCTGCGTGTCTGCACCTGCAGCAGGCCGCAGATCTGGGATATCAACAGGCCGAAGAGGCCAAAAAATTGTATTGTGAAGCTAACTAACCAGATTTTTTTGCTTTGTATCCTTCAGCTTTGAGCAATTCAAATATTTTTTCTTTGAAATCGCCCTGGATAATAATCTCACCGTCTTTTTGACTGCCCCCTACGCCACATTTTGATTTTAGCATTTTGCCCAATTCTTTCAAATCTTCCGGGGTACCAATAAATCCTTCCACCAGCGTAACTACTTTGCCACCGCGCTGCTTGCGATCCAGTTTAACGATCAGGTTTTGCTCTCCATTCGATAAGGTCTCCTGGAGCCCCGACAATCCCTCGAAGTAGCTGAAGTCCGGATTGGTGCTGTACACTACCCCTTCACGGTTTTTGAAATTCTCCTTTTTGTTTTTAGCCATAATTTAGTTGCTATCTGTGCGCGATAAATAGGGGCAGATTAGATTCTTTAAGAATATACTGAGCCACACTGGGAATCAAAAGATTGGAAATATGGCTTCTGCCGTAGGCACCCATCACTACTAATGGATTTTGAACACTATTGGCAAAATTACTGATCTCTTTGGAAATATTGTCACCTTCGAGCAATTGTATGCCTACATTGTTGTAATGCTGCTTCACCAGGTTGAGCAATAGTTTTTCATTTTTTATTTCTTCATCTACATTGGGCATTACCGAAAGTATGGAAACGATCCGATCTTTGATATTGCCGGAAAAAAGCGCGCTAAATGCGCGGATGGCAAATACAGAAGACTCTTTATTGTCGTAGGTAAATATCAGGTTGTCGATTTTGTTGGTTCCTTCGGGCAAAATAAGCACCGGGCATTTGCTGCCTTTGAGTATCTGGTACAAGATAGACGTGTCGGGCTTACCGGTCTGATAGTTTAGAAATACCCGGTAGCTCAGTATCAACAGATCGGCATAGGTGCTTTGCTTCACGACTTCATGGCCTGTAAGCCTGAAATCGTTGTATATTTCGTACCTCACGCTGGTATCGCGTGCTGTTTTTTCAAACTGGCTGATCACCTCGGTGATCACATCATCCTCATCATCGAGAAAGCCCCGTGCGGGCATCACATCTACGGCTCCGGCAGTTTCGATATAGTTGCTAACGGTATTGATATAAGAAACATCTTTCACGAGCATGCCCACGAACAGATGGTCTTCCATGTTTCCCAATAAATCGGAAGAAAGTTGAAACAGGTTTTTATTGAATGAGTTGCTCCCATCCAGGGCTACTAAAAATTTGGCCATGGTTAATAATAGTTCATTAGTGTTTTAGACGAAAAGTCCATACCGGCCTTTTGGCATGGTTCACCACATCTTCGGCAATGCTGCCGCTTAGCAGGTGCAGCAATCCTGAGCGGCCATGAGTAGCCAGGGCAATGAGATCTGCTTTGGTGTCTTGTGCAAAAAAAATAATGCCATCTTCCTCTACCTTGTCGCAATAAATATTTAGGGTATAGTCAGTTATCTCATTTTCCTTCACAAATTTTTCAGCATTGGCCATGATTTTCCTGTTCGTTTCAAAGTTGGTCGGGGTATTTACACATACCAGGTGCAACTTTGCCCTGAACACTTCCTGAAGTTTTTTCAGCTCATCGGCCACATGCGAATCTTCTTCTTTGAAATTGGTGGCAAAGACAATGTTTTTGATGTTGGCAATGTCAATCTTCGATTTGACGGTGAGTACGGGACATTTGGCATGGCGCACTACTTTTCGGTATTTGAGCCAATAAGCACTTCTTCAAATCCACTTACCCCTTTAGAGCCCATTATTACCAGGTCGGTTTTTTCCTCACTTATCTCTTCGGTAATAAAGTGGAAGGCGCTGCCTACCTTCACCTTTTTGGTGATCCTGAGCCCGGGCTGTTGAAAAGGTTCCAAAAACTTTGCACACTTTTCCTCTGCACTTTGATAAAATGATTCTAAGAACTGCTGATCGTAGTCTAGCCCGGCCGGATTGCCCATAAGCGGATAAGCCGTGCTTCCAGCAGAGAAATCGAATAGACCGGTATGGTCGAGCACATGTATGGCCACAACTTCTATTTGGGTGTTGCGAGCTATCTGACAGGCCAGATCCATAGCAAAGCCTGCTTGTTCAGAAAAATCGGTGGGTACAAGAATTCGTCTCATGATGTAAGCAAAGATATAGTGAAATTATACCCTCTTTTGAAAAGGATAGTATCTACATCTTAACAACAAAATTCTTGAATAAAAAATTGTACTGGAATGATGGCCATCATTCCAAAATATGATATTGATCATTTTTCATAATGACCTTACGTTGGGTGGTATAAGGCGAAATGAAAGAACTATCTGCCGTAAAAATCTGCCTCACGCACCAGTCCCTTGGCATCGAGAACTTTTATTTTTTTTCCTTGGAGCGAGATGAGCTTCTGTGTTTTGAAATCGGAGAGCAGGCGAATCACCGTCTCGGTGGCCGTGCCGATGATATTGGCCAGGTCTTCTCTTGACAAGGCTATGTCAATCAGGTTGCTTTCATCGCCTTCCATGCCATACGTCTCCTTTAGCATGATCAAGGTGGCTGCCAATCGCTCGCGGACAGACTTTTGGGCTATGGTCACCAGCTTTTGCTCCATCAATCCGAGCTCGTGAGCTACCCGCTTGGCCATCTTACGGAAGAAAGCCGGGTTTTTTTGTAGAATGTCCAGAAAATTGCTTTTCGGTATGTAGCACATGGCACCCTCTTCTATGACGGTGGCCGAAGAATTGTAGAACTCTTCGCTGATCAGTGCCCGATACCCTAGAAAATCGCCAGGCTTGGCAAGTTTCAGGATTTGCTCTTTTCCTTCCGAACTGATCTTATAAACTTTTACTTTTCCGGAGTTGATACAAAATAAACCCATGGGCCTGGTGCCTTCGTAAAACAGGGTTTGGCCTTTTTTGTACCTGATACAGGTTTTGTGCATCGAGAGGGTATCCAGGTCTTCTCTGGGGAGGTCAGAAAATAATGAATGTTCTTTTCCGGGGCAAAGTGTACAGGGGATTCTGATATTCTTTTTCGTACTCACGCTTCATCAAAATTTGCTCGAAGATAATCAACTTTAGCGTATTTTTCAATATGGTCAAAAGTCCCAAAAAAGTATTTGCTGCCGATCAAACCATATCACTATCAAAACGTTACAAATTATCCCAAAAAGGTAGGATTGTCTTTAAAACATTACAAACTTTCTATTTAGAATAAATTTAAATTAAGTTGCCTATACCAAATGCAATGATAAACAGCAGGGTGGAGATGGCCATTTGTTTGAGGTACGGATCGAGCTTTTTAGATTCCTTGATCACCGAAACCTTGATGGCATTGAAGATGAGAAATGGCACCGTGGCCACAAATAAAAATTGTATGCTCGATTGATATTGCACCGCTACAAATACACTGGCGGAGGCAATGGCCACTAAAATCAGCGCCCAATGGTAGATGATTGCATTGGTGCGTCCTATCCTGACCGGAATCGACATTTTTCCGGCCAGTCTGTCTGACTGGATGTCGCGTATGTTGTTGACATTGAGCACTGCCGTAGAAAGTAGGCCGCAGCTTAAAGCTGGTAAAAAAACCAGTGGATCTATGGTGCCGGTATGGCAAAAATAGGTGCCAACTACGCCTACAAAACCAAAAAACACCAATACGAAAACATCGCCAAAACCGGCATATCCATACGGATTGGTACCCATGGTATAATTGAGCGCTGCACCGACAGCCAGCATACCCAAAAAAAGAAAAATAAAAAAGTAAAGTCCGAAGTCGGCAAAGGATATGAATAGTAGCCCCAGACCGCTGAGCAGTGACAGGATTACGAACGCATAGATGGCATTTTTCATAGCCTTGGCACTGATTTTTCCACTTTGTACCGCCCTGCTAGGCCCTTCGCGGCGGGCATGGTCTGCGCCATGCAGCGCGTCGCCATAGTCATTGGCCAGGTTAGAGAGTACCTGAAGGAAGAGGGTAGTGGCTCCGCTGAGCAATAGAACCGGCAAACGGAAACTGCCTTCAAAAGCAGCCAAAAAGCTACCCATACCAATACTGGCCAGTGCCAGGGGCAGGGTGCGTGGGCGAATAGCCTGAATCCAAAATGTGACCTGACTCATTGTGTATTTGATTGGCAGTTACATTCTATCCGGCACTGAAATCCCCAGCAGTCCCATAGCATGCTTGATGGTAAGGGCTACCTGAGACGAAAAGGCCACTTTAAATTTCAAATAGTTTATGTCTTCTTCCTTTAGTATAGGCTCTTCGGTATAGAAGCGGTTAAATTCTTTGGAGAGATCGTAAACATATTGGGCGATGATGGCAGGACTAAAGCTTTCTGCTGCTTCTCCGATCAATCGATCGTAATCATCGAGCATGTAAATGAGCTGTCGTACCGTTTCGTGCGTTTTTCCCAATACGTGTATATCAAATGATTTATAGTCAATACCCAGTTGCTCAGCCTTCCTGATGATGGCTGCTATGCGCGCATGTGTATATTGGATAAATGGCCCGGTATTGCCATGAAACTGGATAGACTCCTCAGGGTTGAACAACATCCGCTTTTTGGGATCGACCTTGAGCAGGAAGTACTTCAATGCACCCAGTGCGAGGGTTTCGTACAAGAGTCCGGCTTGTTCTTCATCAAATCCGTCTATCTTGCCCAATTCCTGAGTGTGCTTTTTGGCTGTTTCGGCCATTTCGTCCATCAGATCGTCAGCATCTACCACCGTGCCTTCGCGCGATTTCATTTTGCCGCTGGGCAAATCTACCATGCCATAAGAAAGGTGGAATAAACCTTCTGCATATGGCCGGTTCAATTTTTTCAATATTTTAAATAAGACCTCAAAGTGATAGTCCTGCTCATTGCCCACCACATATACCGACTTGTCGTAGTGAAAGTCCTTATATTTCAGCTCGGCCGTACCCAGATCCTGGGTCATATATACCGAGGTGCCGTCGGAGCGTAGCAGTAATTTTTCGTCTAGTCCTTCGTCGCTGAGATCTACCCATACCGAACCGTCCTCTTTTTTATAAAATAACGCTTTGCCCAAGCCTTCCTCTACTAAAGTCTTGCCCAGCAGGTAGGTATTCGATTCGTGGTAGGTCTTGTCAAAAGATACACCCATGCGCGCATAGGTTTGGTCAAAGCCTTCATACACCCAGGCGTTCATTTTTTTCCACAGATCGACCACAGCCGTGTCGCCTTGTTCCCAGGCTTGCAGCATTTTCTGAGCCTGCTTCATTAGGAGCGCTTCTTTTTCGGCTTTTTCTTTGTCCATTCCGTCATCTTGCATCAGCGCGATTTCTTTTTTGTATTCCTGGTCAAACCGCACATAATACTTGCCGATGAGGTGGTCGCCCTTAATGCCGGCAGACTCGGGAGTTTCGCCATTTCCAAATTTTTCGTAGGCCAACATCGACTTGCAAATGTGTATGCCGCGGTCATTTACCAGGTTTACCTTATGCACATCGTAACCTGCCGCTTGCTGAATCAACGATACCGAATAACCAAGGAAATTATTCCTTAAATGACCAAGGTGGAGCGGCTTGTTGGTGTTGGGCGAGGAGTATTCGATTATCACTTTTTTCCCCTTGCCGGCCAGCTGTCCGAAAAGCTCGTTTTGGTAAATGGTTTCGAAGGTTTCGAGCCAGGCTTTAATGTTGATTTTAAGGTTGAGAAAACCTTTGACCACGTTGTAACTTTCTACTATTTCAGAGGTCTCTGTTATTGCTTTACCGAGCAATTGGGCACTTTCTTCAGGGCTTTTTTTGGTATAGCGCGCCACGGGAAAAGTGACAAACGTATAGTCGCCTTCAAACTCTTTGCGGGTAGGCAAAAGGTTGAGATCGGTGGCTTGCAAAGTATGTCCAAAAAGCTTCTGAAAAGTGTCAGCCAGTTCAGATTTTAAGATGTTGATTAATTTCATACTTTGCATTGAGTCTTCTGTTGATTATATTCATTTTTAAGGGTTGCAAAGATTACAAAATAATACCAATATTGCATGGCTAAATGAAAAAGTTGTATAAATGAAGCGATATGAGGACCTTGTAAGTCAGACTTTTGAATTCCCGACCGAAGAATTCAAAGTCGTTCAAAACGAATTACATTTTCACGATATACCTTTGATGGACCTGATCAAAGAATACGGCACCCCCATCAAACTGACCTACCTGCCAAAAATTTCTCAAAATATCAAACGGGCCAAACGGATGTTTAAGGCCTCAATGAAAAAGCACAAGTACAAAGGCGACTACATGTATTGCTACTGCACCAAATCATCGCATTTTAGCTTTGTGCTGGAGGAAGCCCTCAAAAACAATGTACACCTCGAAACCTCGTCGGCTTACGACTTGGACATAGTGCGCAAGCTGTACGAAAAAGAAACCATAGACAAAGATATTTACATCATCTGCAATGGCTTTAAACGCCCGCTGTACAAAGAATATATTTCTGAAATAGTAAACGAGGGATTTTCCAATTGCATACCCATTCTGGACAACCTCAATGAGATCGATTACTATATCGAGCATGTAAAAAAACCATTGAAACTCGGCATTAGAGTGGCGGCAGATGAAGAGCCCAATTTTGAATTTTATACCTCCAGGCTTGGCGTTCGGTATAGCGATGTCAACGATTTGTACAGAGAAAAAATAGCTGGCAATCCTAAACTCAAACTCAAGATCCTCCATTTTTTTATTCATTGGGGCATAAGCGATTCGGCCTACTACTGGAGCGAACTCAGCCGTTTTGTTTTCAAATATTGCGAGCTGAAAAAAAATGTCCCGAGTTGGACACGATAGATATTGGCGGCGGTTTTCCGATCAAAACTTCCTTGCAGTTTGAATTCGATTACAATTACATGGTCGATCAGATCGTGCAAAATGTAAAATGGATTTGCGACCGCAACCATGTACCCACCCCTAATATTGTGACCGAATTCGGCTCCTTTACCGTGGGCGAAAGCGGTGCTACCATTTATTCTGTGTTGGATTCCAAGTTGCAAAACGACAAGGAGCTGTGGTACATGATCGACGGCTCTTTCATCACCCACATCCCCGATTCATACGGTATGAACCAGAAATACATCATGCTGGCCATAAACAACTGGGACGAACTCTACCACAAAGTGAACCTCGGCGGCCTGACTTGCGACAGTCTGGACTACTACAATTCAGAAGCACATACCTCGGAAGTGTTTTTGCCCATCATGAGCAATGGCGATCCTTTGTATATCGGATTTTTCCATACCGGTGCCTATCAGGAATCGATAGGTGGATATGGAGGCTTGCAGCATTGCCTTATTCCTTCGCCGCAGCACCTCATCATCAGCAAAGACAAAAGTGGAGAAATTACCACCAGGGTATTTGCCAAGGAGCAGGCGGCAGAGTCGATGATGAAACTGTTGGGGTATTGAATGATTTCCAAGTTGATTGAGCATAAATCATTTCTGATCTGATTTTTACCCCGCTTTCGCGGAAATGTACATCAACTTTTTTCAAGTAAGGCTTACGACAATGTCCCTGTCGGGCCTGAGCGTGATGGAGTAATCGTAGGCAACGGGCTCTAAAGACTGCAAGGCCATGTAGGGGTAGTGCTTAAGGATGGTAGTGAGCAAAATTGTCATTTCCATCAGAGCGAAGTGCTCTCCAATACATACCCTCGGGCCACCGCCAAAAGGAAAATAAGCAAATTTATGCGCAGGGGCGCTGTCGAAACGGGCAGGGTCAAACACGAGTGGATCTGCCCAAAAACCGGCATGGCGATGCACCATGTAGGGGCTAAAAATGATCCTGTCGCCCGGGGCGATTCGGTATTCGCCAAGTAAATCATGGTCTATTGCTTCCCTCGATAGTATCCAGACCGGGGCATACAGGCGCAAAGCCTCGCTGATCACGTTCTGGATAAAATAGTTGCCGGTAGCTTCCCAGGGGTGCTTAATGTCCCTGATCTCCCGAATCAGCGCGGTTTTTAGCGGCTCATTCCGTAGGATGTGATTCAACACCCAGGTAATGCCCATGGCTGTGGTTTCGTGACCTGCCAGAAAGAGCGTCATCAGCTCATCCCTGAGTTGCAAATCACTCATGGCTTCTCCTGTTTTTTCATCGCGCAAAGTGATCAACTGGCTCAGTAAATCGATGCCCAGGTTTTGTTTTTTGTGCTGGATAATACTGTGAATCAGGCTGTCCAGTGTTTTCAAAGAACGCTTGAATTTTATATTGTCCCGGGTAGGAATCCACAGAGGAGTGGCCAAAGGCGACGTAATACGATTGATCATGAACCGGAGCGCAAAAGGCAGATGTTGCTGTACAGCGTTCATTTTGCTATCGAGCTCAATATTGAGTATCGATTTGGAGATGATCCGGAGCGTGACACGGGTCATTTCTTCGGTCAGACAAATGCTTTTCCGGTCTTGCCAGTCAGCGACCATTTTCAAGGCAAAATCATTCATGGTTTCTGCATAGCTCATGATCTGATTTCTGTGGAAGGCCGGCTGTATGGTGCGGCGTTGCGATAGCCAATAGGATCCGTCGCTGGTGAACAACCCATCACCCAGCAGCAAAGCAAGCTTTCGGTATGCCTCGCTTTTTTTGTAGTTGCGGTGGTTTTCCTGCAACACCCGTCTGATGCTGTCGGGGTGGTTGATGAAGATAAGCCGACGCCTGGCTACACGAAACGAAAAAATATCGCCATGGATTTTTTGTTGCTTTTGCAAAAAAGCCAAAGGGTCTTGGACGTAGGCCTTGAGGTGGCCGAATATACTGTTGTGCGGTATTTCAGGAATTGCTTTGATCATCGCTGCAATATACGGAGTTGTGGCCATCGACTTATGGCTAAACAAAAGTAGTTTGTACAGAAATAAAGCATGATTGCAAGCTTAGGCTATCTATGAAGCCAGGCAGCGGATCTTCAAGTAAAATACCATTCATCTGGTGCCCAATGGAAACTATATGGAGCCAAAAAATATATTCCTTAATTTTGCACCCATCATGGAATCATTATTACCCGTCGTTTATACCTGTGTTGGTACTTTGCTCATCAATATACCTTGTGGGTACCTCAGAGCTGGCTATCGCAAGCTTTCATTTATGTGGTTTGTCTTCATTCACCTGCCTGTTCCTTTTGTCATTTATAACCGTCATCTCAATGGCATCGACCTGAGCTGGGGTCTTGCCCCCTTCTTATTTGGGAGTTACTTTTTGGGACAATGGATCGGCAAGCGTTGGAGGCAGCACCGCGATATGAAAAAGAAGCCGGTTTAACCGGACGTATTGGCAGATTGAGCAAAATAAACGGGGTTCCGGCCAGCCCTCACTCAGCAGGCATTCTCAGATGATCAAATTCCCGGGTTCCCTCTCATGGCCAAACAAGGGCAATGTGTATATTTAACCGAGCATTTTTTTAATCGAAGGATTATGGACATTAAAAGCCGATCGCCCTGGGCATGGATTCCCAGCCTGTATTTTGCCGAAGGGCTGCCGTATGTCATCGTGATGACGGTGTCGGTAATCATGTACAAGCGCATGGGCATTAGCAATACCGACATTGCCTTATACACCAGTTGGCTGTATTTGCCCTGGGTTATCAAGCCGTTTTGGAGCCCGGTGGTTGACCTTTTCAAAACCAAAAGATGGTGGATCGTGGTCATGCAATTGCTCATAGGTGCCGGCCTGGCAGGCATTGCGTTTACCATTCCTGCGCCGTCGTTTTTCCAATATACCCTCGCTTTTTTCTGGCTAATGGCCTTTAGCTCCGCCACCCACGACATCGCCGCAGATGGTTTTTATATGCTTGGGCTCGATGAGCACTGGCAGGCATTTTTTGTAGGCATCCGCAGCACATTTTATCGCCTGGCCATGATTACCGGACAAGGATTGCTCATCATCCTGGCGGGCTCCATCGAATCGCATACCGGGCTGGAACCTTTGGAAATATCTATTTCTACCACCAGGCAGGAAACCAGCTACCCGCCCGACACCAGCACCTTTGCCCAGTTGCCTGGCGACATGCGATTTATTGCCAGCAGCGAAAAAATCAATATTTCCATACACAAGTTGTCTCCAGAAGAAGCGGGGCAGTTGATTTCATGGGCAAAGGAACAAAATGAACGACACCATTTTATAGAAAAAGAACCGGCAGCACAGACAAAAGATGCCTCTTGGTGGTCACACCATATTTCTGCTCCGCTTAAAGACTGGCTGAAGCAAAGCTGGGGAAAAGGAGAGCAAAAAAATATAAATGATGAACAGGGAAACATAGGCCTGATTGGTGTAAGGCTGTCTGCACCACCGGCAAGTGAGCAGCACAAGGTGCTGATCATGGATCGGAAGTCGGGAAACAAAGATATTAAACTGATTCATGGCGGTCGCCTGGTATTCGATGAGCACAACTGGAACAAAAATGCATGGATACTGGTACAGCTCGATGCCAAGCTTGGGCAAGAGCGTTCTGCCGTATTCGAAGGCTTATCGGGTAATATTCCGTTTGCCTGGGCCATTACCTTTTATGTGCTCGCAGGCCTGTTTATGCTGTTTTTTGTTTATCATCGCTTTATGCTGCCACGGCCAGTCACAGACGTGTCGGTTGCCGAAGGCCAAAGCATGATGCAGGAGTTCTTCAGCACATTTGTTAGTTTTTTCAAAAAGAAAAACCTGGCTCCGGCACTGGCTTTTTTGCTGCTATTCAGGCTTGGCGAAAGCCAATTGGTCAAGCTCGCGTCGCCATTTTTGCTCGACACCCGCGATCATGGCGGTCTGGGGCTTACCACCAGTAGTGTTGGATTGATCTATGGCACTATTGGCATTTTTTTCCTCATGGTCGGTGGCATACTGGGAGGCTTGCTGGCCTCAAGGCATGGACTGCAAAGGTGGATATGGTGGATGACGCTGGCCATTAACCTGCCCAACCTGGTCTATGTTTATTTGTCATATGCCCCGCCATCCAGTTTTGGCCTTATCGCCGCAAGCGTGGCTGTGGAGCAGTTGGGTTATGGATTTGGCTTTACGGCCTATATGCTTTTATGATTTACTTTTCGGAGGGTAAAAGCAAAACGGCACATTATGCCATCTGTACTGGTTTTATGGCGCTGGGTATGATGCTGCCGGGCATGGTATCCGGCTGGATGCAAGAGATTATCGGCTATCAAAATTTCTTTATTTGGGTGATGATCTGCACCATACCCAGTTTCATCGCCATCCGCTTTGTAAAAGTTGACCCTGCCTTTGGAATAAAGAAGTAGTGACGCAGTTCGATTTTACCTCCATTCTATGAAAAGTCGGAAACAATTACCTTTCAAAGTAGCCATTTCTAGCTTATATCTAATCCTATTTGCCGGCTTTTAAGATATGGATTTCTTATACATGGTGAAGAAATAGAAAGGCAGAAATCCAAATGCAAATACAAATGCCCCGAGCATCAATAATAAATCCGCACCTTGTAAATGCATCAACTTGAAGAGACCTGAAAATCCAGTAACAATTGCCGCTAAAGCCCCCAAAATTATTTTCAATTTGACGGAAATCGATTTGGATAGAGAAACCTTATATCTGTCAATTGTAAAAAGGGGAATAAAAATTAATAAAAGCGTCAAGAAGCCAACAGCGAATAATTCTGTACCGAAAGGCATTCGAAGTAGCTTGAAAGTCACACCAGCTGTCACGGTAATTGAACCAATAAATCCGATTAAATACATTAGTTTTTTCATTATGATTATTCGTTTAGAGTTCAGTAAAAAAATTGTTTTGTGTTGAATTTCAAGCAGGCCGTTTGGTGCTAAATCCAGTATGGCTTTATCAAATACTTGCTCGAATGATTCATCCTTTCCCAATTCACTTTCCACAACACAGCAAAGATGGTCAATAACATCATCACGCAGCGTTCGGATTTTCAATCCCTGGGCGTCAACAAAATTCTCGATGATATTTTCTTGATGGGTGGTTAATTTCATGCGATCCTTAGTTCAGGAAAAACAACCTTGTTTAGAGTTGTCAAAAAATCTTTTAACTCTTCGAGATATCGCACTTTTTCCATTTCACCTTTGGCAGTAAGGAAGTAGTATTTTCTCACTCTCTTTCCTATATACTCCTCTTCAAATGAAAGAAGTCCATCCTTAGTCATTTTTTGTAACGCCGGATATAATGAGCCATCCTTAAGTAAAATTTTTTCGTCAGATAGTTCTTTCACCTTCTGAAAGATTTCATAACCATACATCCTATTATTTTCTGTCAATAAATTTAGAATGATTGCAGAGAGCGTCCCTTTAAGTAGTTCTTTTGAATACATAGAGCAAATATACATAGATTTACAATACCTCATAAATCTATGTAATCAATTTTTGAAAATATTCACGCAAGTACCAGAAAACAAGTCGGGATTTTTAGTCTATTAAAATGTAGTCGTTTTATTTGAAAATGAGCGATGAAATGGATTTTTGGCAACAATTATATATTCTGAATTAGGTTGCAAATAGATTTAAAAAAATGCCACTATCGACGAATTATTCGCATTAAGCCATAATGAGAAGGCTTGGAAGAAAAAAGCGAAAACAAAAAAGTGATGGCCTATCATTATGGTTTTGAGTTGAATTAACCATTTGATTACGGTGATTTACAAATAATTCAATCCAGGATTTCAACGATTAAATCCAGTAAAAGTGCAGAAACAGCATAAAAAGCAGCATAATAAAGCCTGTTTACGGCCGAATTCCATTTTTGCCTTTTCCTAAGAATCAATGAATCGTCAAAAGTGTCTGTAGCACGATCAAGCCTATATTTGACTAATTCCCTTCTTGATCCTTTCATCTAATTTTAATTCCCTCCCTATTGATATTTGAGTGTAGTGGAATGTTGGCATATTTTGTATTCCAATCATTCTTGGTGTAAATCATAGGAGATATGACGATTCCCTCAGCAAGTTCTAATTCATAGTAATCGTCCATTATTTTTGTTTCTTGTTCAAAGGACAAATTGGGTTGGTTTAGTAGAATCAACAAATCCCAATCAGATTCCTTATTGGCGTCCCCTCTGGCTTGAGATCCATACAAAATAATCTCTGAATCAGGATGCGTTTTGGTAGCTACCTTAATAATGCCATCTATTATTTTGTGTTTTTTGGTCATACGGTAAAGATAATGAATTAAAAATCTATTTTGAAGGTAAACTAAATGCTCGATTTTTATATATCCACATCCTTATATGGTGTATAGTGCAGGAAAAAATCTCCTTCATCATTCAACTTCACAAATATGGCTACTCATTGTATTCTACAAGAATTCCCAGAGTATTTGCCTGAGATTGCATCTTCCGTTTTAGCTTTTTTAAGCTTTTGGATTCGCCAATGTAAAAAGAACCGGAATCAGTTTCCAGGTAGGCCGAGTACATGGTGCCCTGAATATTGGAAGATATCGACTTGTAGTTGAGTTGCTGGGTGTAAGTGCCCGAGCGGATGGAAATGCAGTTTAATTCTTCAAAGTCATGGCGCTCAAGATTACGTTTCATTCCGATAAAAAACAGGAATTCTACAATCTGCTTGCTCTTGAGGTCGACTATAAGTTTATATGCTGTAGTCAAAATGATCATACCCAGGCCAAGAGATAGTACCCCAAAATACCAGTGAATGAACAAGAGTGGTAACGACAAAAGCAAAAGCCCCCAGCCCAGATAATAGAAATGGTCCTCGAAATAGGTTTGGGTGGTGATGGGTGTTTTAGGTGATGATTGCACAAGGTTTTGATTCCAGCAATAAATTAATTCTAGCGAATGAAATTTATTTCGCTAGTTTGAATAAAAAAAATCGAAGACGAAAATAAGATAAAATGCAAATATATATGATAATCTCACCCCATACTGACCCACCCATTTCAGTTTAAACTGACCCACCCATT
>JAAUQL010000201.1 GCA_012033595.1 Cyclobacteriaceae bacterium
TGAATCAGAATCAATTGTGAAATAAAATTCTTCTCCCTTGCCATTTACCAGCGGCCCAATGCTTTTAGGTTCGCGCCAGTGTCCATTGACTAAATGCGATTTGTAAATATCGAATTCCCCAAAGTTAAGGGGGTGTCCATTCGAACTAAAATACAAGACATTAAACTTGTGATGGAAAAAAGGACTCACTTCACTTTGTACGGTGTTTATGATTGGTCCGGCATTAAGTGCTTTTTGCCATTCACCCTTGAGTTTTTTACAGCGTAGAAAATATCAGACAATCCAAACGTGCCAACTCGGTTGGAGGCAAAGAATAGCGTATCACCTTGGTGTGTTAAGGAAGGGTGCGAATCCCACCCACTGCTGTTGATGTTTGGTCCTAAATTTTTTACATCGCCCCAGGTGCTATCCGCCTTTAACGTAGCTACATACAAATCGCAGTTGCCCAAGCCATCCGGGGCATTGCATCGTGAGAAATAGAGAAATTTTCCGTCTAAACTTAAACACGCTGAACCTTCGTTAAATTCTGAATTAATACTGGTAAATGGCTGGGCACTGTCCCAATAACTTTCCACCTTATAACTATAGAACAAATCTTCATTATAGGTTTTATCATAATGCTCATTCCGCTTGGATGTAAAAAGAATCATATCATCCACATTCCCCACCGTAGGTCCGTAATCTTCTTTGTCGGAATTAATGTAGCCACCCATGTTGATTAACACTGATTGTGGTGGACGTAATGTGTCTATATCTTTTCTATACGCTACGAGTTTGTAATAAAAATCCAACGGCACATAATTTTCTTTTCTTTCGGGATCGAGTTGCTCGTAACGTTTGTAAATAGTAGTAATATCAAGCCCCTTGTTGATGATGTTTCAAAACTAGTTTATACAAGAGCAAAGATTCACCGGATGGGCCGTGCGTTTCTGAAAGTTTTGCCAAGCGCCAAATCATGGCGACATTCTTACTGAAGTTTTCAATCCCAAAATTTTTCACATACTCTTTCAGTTCTGAATACATTTGTCTTTCCTGCCCGGGAATATCCATCTCACGAATTTTCTTGAGCTTTGCATCGTTCTGATAATATGGAAGTTTATTAATATTCGGAAAATCGAATATGTCAGACTGGCTGTAGATCGTTAAGGAATCGTTGAGTTTTACAACACCACCTTTTTTAAAACCTTTTTTTTCCTTTTGAGCGTTAACAGAGGGCGTAATACCTTGTAAAATCAGCAAAAGAACTAGTATACAGGGTTTTGAGGCTCTCAATGTGGGTACAATGAATATTTGAAGGTAGGAAATTGAAACAAATTTGCCTGATAACCAAAACACTGGCATATTCATTGACCCATTAGGCACACATCAAATAATCATTGCACACACCCTTTTTTTGTGTCAAATTGGCACCTTATATATGTTTAAATCACTTGCAATTGCACCCATAGTTCAGGAAGATTCGGAAGAGCTTATTCAGCTTATAAATCCTGAACAAGAGTCTGACCTAAAACCCGAAGATTTACCGGAAGAGTTTTCTATACTTCCTATTAAAAATACAGTACTATTTCCTGGTGTTGTTATTCCTATTACGGTTACGCGGCAAAAGTCGATTCGCTTGATCAAGCAATCCTATCAAAGTAATCGTATCATCGGAGTTATCGCGCAAAAGAATAAGCAGGCTGAAGAACCGGGTATGGAAGACTTGTATCGCTTTGGTACAGTAGCCCGCATTATCAAATGTTGGTGTTACCCGATGGTAACACCACGATCATTATTCAGGGAAAGAATCGTTTTCAAATTCGCGAATTCTTACTAGACGAACCTTTCATTACCGCCAAAATAGATTTGCAGATAGAACCTGTACTCGATCTTGAAAGCAAAGAGGTGAAGGCTTTGGTGCGATCGTTAAAAGATGCCGCCTTTAAAATCCTGAAGTTAAATCCGGAGATTCCACAGGAGGCGCAAGTAGCACTCGACAATATTCAGAGCACAGGCTTTTTGATTCACTTTCTATCGTCCAACCTGAATGTGGATGTT
Source organism: Cyclobacteriaceae bacterium (assembly GCA_012033595.1). Taxonomy (GTDB): domain Bacteria; phylum Bacteroidota; class Bacteroidia; order Cytophagales; family Cyclobacteriaceae; genus JAAUQL01. The sequence continues at coordinate 2,038 of JAAUQL010000201.1, forward strand.
GCTGAAAAGCAGAAGATTCTCGAAACCAATAATATTATTGATCGTGGAACCTTGTTGTTGCAATACATGCTGAAGGAAATTCAGATGCTGGAGATCAAGCATGAAATTCAAAAGAAAGTACATACTGATATTGATCAGCAACAGCGCGATTATTTTTTACGTCAGCAAATCAGAGTGCTTCAAGATGAATTGGGCTATGATGGACCCGATAAAGAAGTAGAAAAATTAAGAAAGCGTGGTTCAGAAAAAAAATGGTCAAAGGCAGTAGCTGATCATTTCAATAAAGAGCTGGATAAATTAATGCGCATCAATCCACAGGCCGCGGAGTTTCCTGTGGCTATGAATTATGTGGAGTTTATGCTCGACTTACCCTGGCAGGAATATACCGTGGATGATTTTGATCTTAATCGCGCGCGCAAATTCTCGATAAGGACCATTTTGGTTTAGAAAAAGTTAAAGTGCGCATTCTTGAATACCTGGCTGTGCTAAAGTTAAAGCAGGATATGAAAGGACCTATCCTGTGTTTGTACGGTCCTCCGGGTGTAGGAAAAACTTCGTTGGGAAAATCGATCGCTAAATCTTTGCAACGGAATTATATCCGGTTATCGCTAGGCGGGGTTCATGATGAAGCAGAAATACGCGGCCATCGTAAAACGTATGTGGGGGCGATGCCTGGGAAAATTTTGATGAACATCAAAAAAGCCAAGTCATCGAATCCGGTTTTTATTTTGGATGAGATTGATAAGGTTCGATCTGATTTCCGTGGTGATCCTTCTTCAGCACTATTAGAAGTGCTTGATCCGGAGCAGAATAATACGTTTGGTGATAATTACCTGGAGGCTGAATACGATCTCTCGAAAGTATTATTTATTGCTACGGCAAATTCATTGGATACGATTCATCCCGCTTTACGCGATCGGATGGAGATTATTGAGCTAACGGGTTATACGGTGGAAGAAAAACTGATGATAGCCGTTCGTCATTTGGTTCCAAAGCAATTAAAGGAACACGGGCTGAAGAAATCGCAGGTAAAATTCAAGAAGGAAGCAATTCTTAAAATTATAGAAAGTTACACGCGCGAGTCGGGGGTGCGTAACCTGGAACGGAGAATTGGTTCGGTGGTGCGCAGTATGGCCAAGTCGGTGGCGATGGAAGAGGAATTTGAAAGGGAAGTCACAACGGCTTTTGTGGTGAAAGTGTTGGGAGCGGAAATATTTGATGAAGAACTTTATCAAGGCAATGATATTGCTGGAGTAGTAACCGGTTTGGCGTGGACACAAGTGGGCGGAGATATACTCTTTGTTGAGTCGAGTTTAAACCCGGGCAAGGGTGCGCTAACTATTTCGGGGCAGTTGGGTGATGTGATGAAGGAATCAGCCGTAGCGGCTTTGTCGTATTTAAAATCCAATGCGCAGTTGTTGGGTATTGATCAGCGGGTTTTTCAACAATATGATCTGCATATTCACGTTCCTGCTGGTGCTGTACCGAAAGATGGACCCTCCGCGGGTATAACCATGCTTACTTCGTT
>JAAUQL010000009.1 GCA_012033595.1 Cyclobacteriaceae bacterium
TTTCTAACTTTATTACTAATTTGATCTCAGGACTTATTGCTTATTCCTTCATGCCAAAAAAGCCGACAATCAAATATGAGAGTGTCACAACGGATCAAATCGCACTGTTTTAAAATCGAACTCAGGTTAATACATGCGATAAGCCACCATACTCCGGCAAGCTGTACAATGCCACCACCAAGTCCAACGAAGACTTTTACTACAGCTTCAGCGATGGCGATACAAAGCTGGAAATATCGGGATTGACACCCGGTGAATTATGCCTGAACACCAAGTGGCTCATCGATGCTTTTGAGAGCGATTACCTCATATTGAAAGGCAGCGAAGGCTTTTGGGTCAATTACAGGGTGAAACTGGCACGCTAACCTTATTGGCGGAGTTTGCTCCTGAAATACGCGAGATGAGTGGCCGTATCCCGCACGAGCCGCTGCACTGCCAGACCATGGTCGATATCGGCATTAAAGGCCAGCGCATCATTTCCCGTAAGGAAAATATAATGCGCATGAATCATGGAACGGAGCCAGCCGGCAGGTACATGCCCTGATGGAAAACTCGTGACCGGGGCATAATTGCTGCCCACAGGCTGTTTCACCCAATGCCCGCTTTCTTCCAGGTAGTACTCAAAATAATCTGCCTGCTGCGAATTGAAGCGGATGGCCCCTTTTTCGGCAAACAGTTCAAAATATACCCAATCGCCTGTGCCGGAGCTCACCCTGCTGGCCGACATGTGGCCAACGGCCTGTGTTTTGCGCTCAAGGAGCGACAAGGTGCTGAACAAATCGGAATCTGCGGGTACATCACCGAAGCTGCCCGACTGCATGGCTCCGGTCACCTGCAAATCTGCACCCAAAAAGGCGATGAGCATGCTGAGTCCATGCGATCCCAAATCAGCCATGGCTCCACCATCGGGCGCCGGAGTGAGTCGTGTTTTGCGCTTGTCGCGATAGGCCTGATGCAGGTAGTCTCCATGATAATATTTCAGGTCGAAATGGATCGGCTTGCCCAGCACACCCGATTGGTAAAAAACAAGGGCTTCGCGTACGGCTGGCGTTTGCAAAAACTGAAAACCGACCTGTATTTTTGGAGTATTAACCGATTTTTGCACCAGTTTTCTGATGTTTTCTTCTTCAGATTCCGACGAGCACACGGGCTTTTCCAAATAGATGTGAGAGACATTGGGCATGCCCATCGCCATTTCAAAATGGTCGAAATGCGTATGGTTTGGGCCGAGAATAAACACGGTGTCTATAGCACCGTTGGTGCCAAATTCATTGAGGCTTTGCGCCTGGGCGAATTGGTACTTTTGAGCAAAGCTTACTCTGCTCGCTTCGCGCGAAGAAGCAACGGAAACCAGATTGATCTGAGGTGAATCATTGTAAAAATACCTTAGTGCACTGAGCGAAAAAGCATGTGCCCGTGCTATCCCGCCGGCACCGATAAAACCAATATTTGTCATAATCAAAAATTTGATGCTACACCTTTAAGATCGAAAGGAAATAAAAAATGGTAGCAATGGAAAGGATGCGCACCATTTTTCGCTTTGGGCAACCATATTGTGGTTAGCGAGAAGCAGATTGATCCGTATTCGTGGAGATGGCAAAACGCCAACGCCAGCGACGTGGCTATCTCTGTCTATTTGCCACAACCCAGTTATTGCGGAATCCCGCTACCCCACTTTTTGGAAAAGGTGGAGGAGCCAATAGCGTGCATTTCTGAAAATTTGCCGGTTTGAAACGCTCGAATAAAGAGGCTAATTAATTTGATCAATAAAGCCGGAAAAATGAAAAGAGCCATTCCCTGCTAATAAAGGGTTAGGGGGTTTGATTCCAAAAAGCCAGCTATTTTCGCAGGTGCAACTTAAGTTCGCCCCCTTTTTGGCGCCTATCGAGTTGAGCGCAGGCCTGACAAAACAGCAGGGGTGGGCTGGGATAGTGCGTGGAAGCATTGTGTTGTCTTGATTTTTCTTTGCTTACTTTCTAAGTATTGGAGCTATTCAGTTGGCACTAAGGATAGCTTCATTAAATCTCTGTGCTTCCACAGTTCATAGCCCATGATCGCGTACACAGGGACATATTCTAAAAGAAGCACCCAAAAATGCTCCTGAAAACCGGTACCGGAATAGCCGATGTATGACAGAAAAATCGTAAAAGACCAAATGAGCGGAAACCGATACCGGGAGAAAATGCTAAAGGCGACCAGTGGCACAGCGTACCATGGATGTATGATAGACGCAAAAGCGAAATAGATAAAAAACGGCCACAGAAATATACCGGGAAGATTTTGTTTCCGGACATTGGCCAACATGGACAAGGCCACTATCATCAGAGCGCTGCACAGGGCCATCCAAAAAGAAGCCACCTGAATGATGTCCCACCCTTTGACCCAAAAGCCTATCGCTCTCACGATGTAAAATATACTTGCGTTAAACTCAAATTTCTGGAAGTACAGACCAAGGCTGGAACCCATTCCATGTATCAGCGCCGGACTGATAAAAGGCCAGAAGGTAGCAGCGGCAAAGATGCCCGTCAATGCATAAAAAATCCAGAGACGCGCAAACCGGATACGTCTGAAAAAAATGGCAACAGGATTAGCGGCGTCAGTTTGGTGGCTATAGCAAGGGCAAAGGCCATGGAGGCAAACCAAAGTTGATCCTTATGCAAAAAGTACACAGCCAACAGTACAAAAAATACCATGATGCCATCGAAGTGGAGGTTGCCTGTGAGCTCGATGACAACCAGTGGGTTGAGGACATAATAATAAATATACTCGCGCTTGAGGTGGTGGAGACTGAGCAATTTTATGATCATGAAAATACTTCCAAGCTCAGCCGCAAACACGAATATTTTCATGATGAACACGGCAATGTGGAGGCTACCCCCGGCAAAGTAAGTCGCCAGCCAGAAAACAAATTGGCTAACCGGTGGATACACGCTGAAATAGTCGGGAGAATTGAGCGCGGCAAATAACCTGACGTTTAGCTCGGGCAGGTTGATCAATGGGTTTTCGACGATTTCGCGCGGCGTGTACATAAACGGGTTTACCTGGTGTTTGGTCAGGATGCCATCCCAAACGAAACGGAAGAAATCGTCGGATAAGCTGGGGATGGAAAAAACAAAAAGTAGCCGGAATGCAATGCCAAAACCAATTAGATATTTGTAGCTGAGAATAGAGCGGGTCAGCAGCCAATACATTAAAAACAATGCACTGTAGCTGCTTATTAATATGAGCGTATCCGTTCGCCGGGTAAAAAATGCAATTTGTGTGTATAGTGCAATAGACAAAAAGACCATGGCCAAAGAAAACAATTGCCCCGGCCGGCGTGTGGTGAGTTCGGTGATCCAGACCCTGAGGCCTACATATATTTTGCTATCGTCCATAGGATTTTGTAGCCAGCCATTATGGTACCTTTTACCGTGCCCGATACTTTGGAAACACCGATGCGCCTTCGGTAATCTACCGGCACCTCCGTGCATTTCAGTCCGCCTTTTGCTGCCTTCACCTGCATTTCCACCGTCCAGCCATAGGTCTTGTCCTGCATATTTATGGCGATCAGTTGATCGTACCTGATGGCCCTGAATGGCCCCAGGTCAGTGAAATTTATCTTGTAAATCAGTCGCATGAGCGAGGTGGCCAGCCAATTGCCAAAAAGCTGTTGTGGTGTCATGGCACCTTTTTGCCGTGCTCCCAACGCCCTGGATCCTATAACCAGGTCAGCCTCGCCGGTCTGGATTGGTCTCACTAATTTATACATTTCTTCCGGGTAATCGGAATAGTCGGCATCGATAAATACGACAATCTCGTGGCCGGTCAGCGCTTTGTTGCGCAAATGGCCGATGCCTTTCAGGCAAGCATTGCCATAGCCCTTTCTCGGTTCGTCGAGTACGGTGGCGCCGCAAGCCAACGCTTGCTGCGCGGTATGGTCGGTAGAGCCGTTGTTTACCACAATGGTTTCGCTCACCAGGTCTTTGGGGATGTCGGCAAGCACCTTGCAAACGGCATGCTGCTCGTTGAAGGCCGGGATGATCACGAAAACTGATGGCTGATACGGAGGCGTCATTGGAAAATCTCAGTTGAAAAAAGCAATTTACTAACAAAGGAACAATATATATTTTGGATAACAAGAAGCAAAACGCAGTAGTCATGGTAGGGCGTGCCTATTTGCCGGTACAGGTTTGTTCAGCAGATTACGCATAGATTAGCATTGCCTTTGGGGATGCGAACAGATACGGCATGATGCTGATGCGGTGTGGTGGCCAGGTCGTCGTGCCATTACCTGCTAACAATCCGGAAAGCTCACGGGGATATTGAGCGCCAGACCGCCTTCGCTGGTTTCTTTGTATTTGGAGTTCATGTCTTCGGCGGTGTTCCACATGGTTTTGATCACCTCGTCGAGCGAAACTTTGGCAAAGCCAGGATCACTGGCCAGGGCGATCTGCGACGCGGTGATGGCCTTCATGGCTCCCATGGCATTGCGCTCGATGCAGGGCACCTGCACCAGTCCGCCGATGGGGTCGCACGTAAGACCAAGGTGATGCTCCATGGCAATCTCCGCGGCCATCAGTACCTGCTCTACAGTACCCCCCTGCACATGCGTGAGCGCTCCGGCAGCCATAGCGGCTGAAACGCCGATTTCGGCCTGGCAACCTCCCATGGCCGCAGAGATGGTTGCCCCTTTTTGAAAATACTGCCCAGCTCTGCGGCGACAAGTAAAAAACCATAAAGGTCATCACTAAGGGCCTCGTTGCAAAAGCACAAATAGTACATCATCACCGCCGGGATTACACCGGCAGCGCCATTGGTAGGTGCAGTAACGACCCGGCCGAAAGCAGCATTTTCTTCATTTACTGCCAAAGCAAAGCAACTCACCCAGTTGAGTGTTTCCTTAAAGGAGTGATCTGCCTCCCTGATCATTTGCATCCATGCATCTTTATTTTCGTACTGGGTGCTGGCGATCAGTTTGTCGTTTTGGTACGATGCACGTCGCTTTACGTTCAATCCTCCCGGGAGCAGGCCTGTAGAGTGACAACCTTTGTACACACTGGCCTGCATGGTATCGATAATCTGCCTGAGCTGATCCCTGATTTGTAGTTCATTTCGCCATACAAGTTCGTTTTTCATTACTATATCGGCAATGGCGCATCGCTCTTGCCTGCACCATTTTAGCAGATCTGCCGCCTTTTCTATGGGAAAGGGAAGCGCCACGGACGGCGCCTCATCATTTGCCGGACCTTTCACTACAAATCCCCCTCCTATGGAGTAAAAGATGTCTTCATACAGCCATGCTTCGCCATGGTTAATAAGCACTTTGAGTGCGTTGGAGTGAAATGGCAACTGCTCGTTTTTTTGAAAAATGATATTTTGCTGAGGGCAGAATGCAATCAGGTGGCGACCAAGGATATTGATTCGGCGAGATGATTTCACCTCATCAATGTACTCGTTGATCCGTTCACAATCTATCGTAACCGGATCAAAACCCAAAATTCCGAGTACTATCGCTTTGTTGGTGCCATGACCCGGCCCGGTCTTGGCCAATGAACCAAAAAGTTGAACCTCAATGGACTGGATGGATTGCAGGGGATGCAATTGTTGAAATTCCTCCAGGCATTGCTGCACCGCCCGCCACGGACCCAGCGTGTGGGAACTCGATGGGCCGATACCAATTTTTAAGATATCGAATACGCTGATGCTTTCCATGCGGTTTTTTTTGTGATGGAATACAATTTATAAAAATTATTATGAAGTTGGATGCTGTCAATGGTGCTTACCATCGCATGTTTTTGCCGGGGCGGAGTAGATGTTTTTTGTAGAAGGAAGGGTGAAGATGGCTTGATTAAAGCGATTAGCTATAATGTTGCCTGGGTTATGCCCCTTTACATCATCCTCCAAACACCTGGCTCAGGTTAAAAAGACCCAGGGAAGATTTGTAGCCTTTGAACAAATTGACCATATAGGTGTGATACAATACGGAAAGCGATTCCATCATTTTGGTTTTAATGACCGGGTGCCCTTCAAAAATCTCATGGATATTTACCTTGGGCAATACATACAATTCGGCGCGCTCCGAATGCACGATAGCCGTATAAATGCGGTTAGAAACCGTCAGCAGGGCACTTTCTCCAAAAGACTCCCCAGATTTAATGACCGAAAGCTGTTCGAATTCCTCATCGATATCTATATTCACCGATATCTTGCCGCTTTTTACCAGATAAAGGGCATTGCCAGGATCATTTCTAAAGAAGACCACCTCGTTCATTTTATATTCGCGCAAATAAAAATATGGCAAAAAATAAGACATCTCTTTGTAGTCGAGGCGCTCAAACAAGGGTATTCTTGATAAAAAACGAAAAGTGTTGAGTTCTTTGGAGGTATATGATTTTTTAAAGGGGTTGATCATGGGTAGCTTGATTAATAATCAAAAGAGCGTTTTTGGTTTTTTCACTGATTTTAAACCGGTCGTCCATACGAAAGCCAATCACCCAAAGCACATGCTCGCCGGCACACAACACACGCACACGCGATTTCAAGTTTAGGGGAATTTTCTCATCAATCATAAAATCACTCAGCTTTTTTTGTGCTTCATGCCCAGGGGCATAAACCAGTCTCCAGCACGCCAAGGCCTTATTTTTAAAGGAAATTCAAGGGTGTCGGCATCTACAAATATCCGATTTTTATCCAGGTCAAAACGCACCTGCTGCACATTGATTTTTCGAAAACAAGTCCGCCAACCGCCCAGTCTAGTTTCAGATCTTCCGCTACTATCGTTATTTCATCGCTGTGTTTTGGGCTGGCAGCATGCACAAATACATATTCACGATCTATAATGAGCCGGTATGTCGATGACAAAAACGATGTTCCGGGCTGGCTGTCGAGGTTTTGACATATTTCTCTGCATTGGTGATAATTGAATCCCAGAGGTTCCAATATTTCGAAGAGCACCAAGGTGGCCTCCGGGCACTGCTGCAATTGATATTTTGATATGCCAAAACCATCGGAATTTGGCGTTATAAGATCCTTTTTCAGCTTTTCCATCGCCAGGCGGAATATCCGTTCGGCAGCGGCGATTTTTTCCAGCGACTGGGCAAGGGTGTTTTCCAGCGAGGGGTTTATTTTTTTTAGTTCGGGGACCACCTGGTGTCTGATCAGGTTGCGGTGGTACTTTATGGTGCTGTTCGACTTGTCCTCCCTCCAGTTCAATTGTTGCTCCCGGGCATAGTGTTCGATCATTTCGCGTGAAGCAAACATCAGCGGGCGAATATACCGTTGGTGGTGGGGCAATATGCCTTTGAGGCCTGCTATGCCTGTGCCTTTGGCCAGGTTGAAAAGTACGGTCTCTAAGGCGTCGTTGAGATGATGTGCCGTGGCAACTGAAGCATAGTGTTCTTGTTGGCACAAAGCCTCGAACCATTCGCGTCGCAGCTCCCTGGCGGCCATTTGTATCGATACGCCGTGCTCATGAGCGTAGCCAAGGGTGTCGAAAGATTTGATATGGCAGGGGATATGCTCATTGGCGGCAAACGAAAACACAAACTGCTGATCGCCATCAGACTCCTCTCCTCTAAGGCCAAAGTTGCAATGTGCTATGGCTATAGGAAAAGACGCACGGGAAAAAAGATGCGCCATTACCATGGAATCTATGCCGCCACTCACCGCCAAAAGGATTTTTTCCTCCTCTCGGATCAATATTTTTGTGGAAATAAAGTTGAGAAACTGATTGAGCATAGATTCTTAAAAAAAAGTTTGTCTGAGATGTGGGGTGCGTTTGAGAAAACAACCCTTATCAGGATACTTAACTTCAATCCGGCAACCGACCGTGTCGATATCCCGGCAATACTGGCAGATAAGATATCATTCAAAGAATTGAAATTTATTTGTTTTTTTGGAGTTTGTCATATGTGATTTATATTTTCTACAGTTGCCCTCCATATTGACAGACTTTAAATAGCAATTTCACTAGCTTTGCACCGAAAAATTTGAGTTTTGAAACACGCAATAAAGGTAATATTAGTTTTATTATTTCTTCATCAACTCCTGGTGCTTCCTGTTCGGGCTCAAAATCCCATGATATTGAACTATGAAGCCAAATCTCATGTGGGGGGCACCAAAGATGGCCTGAGTTACCACAAATTGGTGGGCGATGTGAAATTTACCCAGAAAAACACCATCATTTATTGCGACACCGCCATGTTCTACGATCTGTCCAACTCGTTGGAAGCTTTTGGTAACGTTCGCATTGAAGATATGGACGACTCCGTCACCATCACCTCAGACAAACTATACTACCAGGGCAACGACAAAGTAGCCAAGCTTCGCGGAGATGTGGTATATGTAGATGATTCGATCAGGCTCTATACCGACCATCTCAACTATGACATGATCAACAAATCTGCAAAATATGAGCAAGGGGGTAAAATAATCGATGGTGTAAATGTATTGGAAAGCATCTACGGCAACTACGACACAGAAGGTAAAATGATGATGTTCAGAGATTCTGTGAAACTGATCACCCCGGATTATACCCTGGAAAGCGATGATCTTATTTATAATATGATTACAAAAAAGGCCAGGGCAAGCAGCGAAAACACCATTACCACCAAAGATGGCAAAGTGTTGAAATCCTATCAGGGGAGCGAATTTGATACCGGTCGAAATTCATACGCATTTTTGGTTGGCGAGATCGATACCGATAAATATTTTCTGAAGGGCGACGAACTGTATTTCGATGATCAATTGGGCTCTTACTCCGCTATAGGCAATGTCTATCTGTTGGCCAAGCAAGACAGCATAGTGATCACCGGAAATACGGCGCATTTTTGGCAAGATCAGGGACTTGCCAAAGTATATGGCGAACCCTTGCTGAAAAAGCAAGTAGGCATAGACACCCTCTATCTCAGGGCCGATACGCTCGTGTCCATTGACGACAGCCTGGAAGCCAACAAGCGCCTTTTGGCATACAACCATGTAAAAATTTTTAAGGCAGACCTGCAAGGCAAAGCAGACTCATTGGCCTATTTTCTTTCCGATTCGTCCATGACCTTTTATAATGATCCCGTTTTGTGGAATGAAGGCAGCCAGATTACCGCAGATACCATCAATATCATCGTAAAATCAGGAAGTATAGAAAAACTGGAGGCAGGCAAAAACTCATTTATCATTTCCGAAGACTCTACCAGCAACTACAACCAGATCAAAGGTCGCCGCATGACGGCCTACTTCGAGGGAAAGAATATCTCCAATGTCGATGTATTGGGAAATGGAGAAACCATATACTTTGTCGCTGACGATGAGAACAAAAAGATACTCATAGGCATGAATAAAATCGTTTGTTCCAATATGAATATCCGCTTCAAAGAAAACCAGGTAAATGATATTCGCTTTTATACCAAGCCGGACGGCAGTATTGTGCCGCCTCACGAACTAAAAGACGACCAGAAAAAACTGGATGGCTTTAGCTGGCGCATTGCCGAAAGGCCCACAAAAAGAGAAATATTGACCGCTCCGTCAGAAATAGAGCGCAAGACCCGGCAAGTAGAGGAAATGATAGAAGCAGAGCAACACGACCAGCCAGAACCTGAAGAACCCGATCGGCAAGCTGCAGAAGCCCCGCAATAAAGACTGCCACCAGACCTCTATGCTACCGCCGATACAGGTTGCACGGCATGCTGACCGTCATTTTTAATTGTTCTCTTTCAATTCAATGGATTAAAACCTTATATTTGCGCCCCATTTCCAATGTCATTTTTTATATTTATGTCATGCGCATTGTCGATCAAGATTTTGAGGTTTTTATAGATAAGGAAACGATCAAAAAACGGGTTGAAGAAATGGCTGCCCAAATCAATGCGGACTATCAGGAACTAAACCCATTGTTCCTTTCCATACTCAATGGGGCATTTGTTTTCACCGCCGATTTGTTCAGACAAATCACCATTCCGGCCGAAATATCATTTATCAAACTGAAGTCCTATCGCAAAATGGAATCCAGTGGTAAAGTGAAAGAATTGCTCGGGCTGGAGCACAACATTTTTAACAGGAATATTATCATCGTAGAAGACATTGTGGATACCGGCAAAACGCTGAGTCACATCCTGGAAGAATTTGGCGAGCTAGGAGCCAAATCCATAGAGATACTGACCATGCTCCATAAGCCAGAAGCCAGCTTGAAGCCGATAAGCCTCAAATATGTAGGCTTCCGAATCCCCAATAAATTTGTAGTTGGCTATGGCCTCGACTACGATGGCTACGGTCGTAATTTACCCGACCTTTATAAAATAGTGGAATAATTTTTTTAATTTAATGAGCATGTTGAATATCATTTTGTTCGGCCCTCCGGGTGCAGGTAAGGGAACGCAGAGCGAAAAAATAATCGAAAAGTACGATTTGTTCCATATTTCGACCGGAGACTTGTTTCGAAAGCATATGGGTGAGGGCACCGATCTGGGAAAGCTGGCTCAGGAATATATCGATGAAGGCAATCTGGTGCCCGATGAGCTGGTGATCAAAATGGTAAAAGTAAAAATACAATCGCACGAAAATGCCAAGGGTTTTATTTTCGATGGCTTTCCGCGGACTGTCGCCCAGGCCGTCGCTCTAGATGAGATGCTTACCAGTCAGGGTCTTAACATCAGCGGCATGCTGGCCCTGGAGGTAGAAGATGAAGAATTGCGCTCTCGCATCCGGCTCAGAGGCAAAACCAGCGGACGTGCCGACGACCAAAATGACGAACGCATCAACAACAGAATAAAAATATACAAACAAGAAACCCTACCGGTGGCCGATCACTACGCCATGAAGGGCAAATACCATGGAATAAATGGCACAGGAAGTATTGATGAAATATTTAACCATATTTGCATGGTCATAGACCTCATTAAATAAAAGCGTTTTGTCTTCCGTCAACTTTATTGATTACGTAAAATTTTGCTCCAGATCCGGAAAGGGTGGGGCTGGCTCGGCGCATTTCAGGCGCGAAAAATTTGTACCCAAAGGTGGTCCCGATGGTGGCGATGGTGGCCGCGGAGGACACATCATCCTCAAAGGCAACAAGCAATTGTGGACGCTGCTGCACCTGAAATATAAAAAGCATGTGATCGCCAGCAATGGCAAACCTGGTGAAGGCGGGCGCAAATCCGGACTCGACGGCAAGGATGTGGTGTTGGAAGTGCCCCTGGGTACCATAGCCAAAAATGCCGAGACCAATGAGATATTGTTTGAAATAACGGAAGAAGGCCAGGAAGTCATTCTCACGCCCGGAGGCAAAGGCGGTCTGGGCAACGACCACTTTAAGTCGCCTACCAACCAAACCCCCCGATATGCCCAACCCGGTGAGCCGGGTATAGAAGAGTGGATCATTCTGGAACTGAAGGTGCTGGCCGATGTAGGCCTGGTTGGGTTTCCCAATGCCGGCAAGTCCACCCTGCTGTCGGTGATATCGGCAGCGCGACCCGAAATAGCCGATTATCCGTTTACCACCATCGTGCCCAACCTGGGGGTAGTGAGCTATCGCGACTATCGCTCATTCGTAGTGGCCGATATACCCGGCCTGATAGAAGGCGCCGCAGAAGGCAAAGGCCTGGGACATCGCTTTTTGAGGCACATCGAACGAAATGCCATCTTGCTGTTCATGGTCGCCGCCGATAGTGCCAACATCAAAAAAGATTTTTCCATTCTTATGGAAGAACTAAAAAAGTACAACCCTCAATTGCTGGATAAAAAGCGCATTTTGGCCGTTACCAAATCAGACTTGCTCGACGATGAATTAATATCGGAAATGGCAGGCGAGCTTCCGGAAGGTATTCAGGCAGTTTTTATTTCTTCCGTCACCGGACAGGGCATCGAAGCATTGAAGGATGTGCTTTGGCACGCGATCGACAAGTAAAGTGCCAATATGTCATATCTGCAACGATTGGCAAAGTGATTGTTAAATTGAAGTTTCAAAATAAGTAATACATATGTCAAAGGATATAGATAAGGAAATTGTGGAGCAGCCAGACGATGCTGCGGCAGAAAGACAAGAAAATCAGGAGCAGGAGCAGGCCGATGTGGCAGAGATGGAAGTAAACGACCAGGAAGAAACAGATGAAGCGGCAGATACCGCCGGAGAGGCCGGCGAAATAGAAAAGCTGAGGGCTGAAGTGCAGGAATCCAAAGACAAATACCTGCGATTGTATTCTGAGTTCGAAAATTTCAGAAGGCGGACGGCTAAAGAAAAACTCGACCTCATAAAGACAGCCAATCAGGATCTGATGACGGCCCTGATACCAGTGATCGACGATTTTGAAAGAGCTCAAAAAGCACTGGAAGAATCAGAAGACCACACCACTTCCAAAGAAGGATTTGAGTTGATCTACAATAAGTTCAACAATATTCTTAAGCAAAAAGGGCTTAAAGCAATGCAGGACGAGACCGGATCGGAGTTCAACACTGAATTTCATGAAGCCATCAGCCAGGTGCCGGTCGACAAACGAGATTTGAAAGGGAAGATAATAGATGTTGTAGAAAAGGGATATTATCTGGATGATAAAGTCATCCGGTTTGCAAAAGTAGTTTTAGGAGCATAGCATGGCAAAGAGGGATTATTACGAAATATTAGGTGTTGGCAAATCGGCAACCAAGGAAGAACTGAAAAAGGCATATCGTAAAATTGCCATCAAATACCATCCTGACAAAAACCCCGACAATCCTGAGGCGGAAGAGAAATTTAAAGAAGCCGCAGAAGCCTACGAAGTATTGTACGACGACCAAAAGAGAGCGCAATACGACCGCTTCGGCCACGAAGGAATTCGTGGTGGCGGTGGAGGCTACGGAGGAGGCATGTCCATGGATGATATCTTCTCTCAATTTGGCGATATCTTTGGCGGTCATAATCCATTCGAGAGTTTCTTTGGTGGCGGTGGTGGAGGCGCACGTCGCGGAGGCGGGCGCAAAGGTTCCAACCTCAGAATAAAGATAAAACTGACCCTGGACGAAATAGCCCATGGTGCCGAAAAGAAAATAAAAGTCAACAGGCTTGTAGTGGCAGAGGGTGTCACCTACCAAGATTGTAAAACCTGTGGCGGTACTGGCCAAATGCGTAAGGTGGTCAATACCATGCTTGGGCAAATGGTATCTGCATCAACCTGCCACACCTGCAACGGCTCGGGCAAAATTATCGATAAGAGACCTCCGGGAGTGGACAACAGCGGATTGCTGCAAAAAGAAGAGGTATTAGATATAAAGATACCCGGTGGTGTGGGTGAAGGCATGCAACTGTCTATGTCGGGCAAAGGCAACTACGGACCCAATGGAGGCCCTCCCGGTGATTTGCTGATTTTGATTGAAGAAAAACCGGATGAATTGCTCAAGCGCGATGGCAACAATGTGGTTTTCGACCTCTACCTCAACTTTGTGGATGCGGTGCTGGGTACCTCGGTAGAAGTGCCCACCATAGATGGCAAAGTGAAAATAAAAATAGAAGCCGGTACCCAATCGGGCAGAATATTGCGCCTCCGCGGCAAAGGCATTCAGGATATCAATGGCTATGGCGTGGGCGATCAACTGATCCATGTGAACATTTGGACTCCGAAACAGGTATCGAAAGAAGAACAGGAGATATTAGAAAAGCTGAAAGATTCGCCTAATTTTTCCCCATCTCCGGGCAAAAACGACCGCTCGTTTTTCGAGAGGATGAAAGAATTCTTTTAGTCCGGCGCAAGATCATATATCAGAGATAAATTTTTTTATCTCACCTATCAGCCACTATTCCATTGCAAACCGCATCGGATAGTGGCTTTTTTATGCATGAAAGATCCTACTCAATGCTCAGCCAGGCATAACCATTAAAAAAAATTTCGATCCCATTTGGGGGTGAAAGCCAGAAGTCTGGTTTTCTCTCTTAATAAACGGAATTATGGAAAATTACCAGCAACTTGTTGATAAGGAACTCACCGGCAATATAAGCGAAGTGGAAAAAGCCACGCTGGAGACCTGGCGCAAAAAATCCGCCACGAATGAAAGGGCTTATCGCAGGTTGCACAATGTCTGGCACAATGCACAGCCCTCGATAAGCATAAAGGGGCAAAAAGCCTCCTGGGAAAAACTTTCGCACAGGATAGACTTTTCAGATCACCCTTTGATAGAAGAATACAAAAAAGATCCGTTCCGTTTCAGATCGCTATTCAAATATGCCGCAGCCATAGCCCTCGCCATTTCTACATTTTATATTATAGCATATTTTAATGCTTCTCCCGAGACTACTGTGGCCACCTCGCAAAACGAGTGGGTGATCAAAAACAATCCGGCAGGACAAAAAAGTGGCATCAACCTGCCCGATGGCTCGGTTTGCTGGCTCAACTCCGAAAGCGAAATCAGATACCTTTCCAACTTTACAGATAGCGCACGCGATATTTATTTGGTAGGCGAAGCCTATTTCGAAGTCGCCAAGGATAAATCGAAGCCCTTTAAGGTGAGCACTGCATCTATGGAAGTGGTGGCATTGGGCACGGTGTTCAACATAAGTTCCTTTCCCGAAGATCTGGCCGAAACAGTGGCTTTGGTAGAAGGCAAAATAGCCGTCGAATACAAAGGGGAGCATGTCGAAGTGATGCCCGGTGAATCAGTGAAGTTTGATAAAACCCGTGAGACATTGGAAAAGGCTACTATCGATGTTCAAGAAACCATCGCCTGGAAAAATGGTACACTGCAATTCAACGAAGAAACCTATGAAACGATTTTCTCAAAACTCGAACGATGGTATGGGGTGAACATTACCATATCAGGCGATATGCCTTCCAGGCTCAGGTATAAAAGTAAATTTAAAGACGAGTCGCTGGAAAATGTGTTGGAAAGCATCCGATATGGCCACGACTTCCAATATGAATTGAATGGAAAAGATGTTGAAATTATGTTTTAAAAATAAGTTGCCTATGACCTAAAAAAACTTTGACCAAAAAACCGGCAGCTACCAACTGCCGGTCTAAAGCACCAGAATTACCAGTTCTGGAAAACTTTCATTTTGTTAATAAAACTCTTTAAAATTATGAAAAACAAAATTCTACAGCAATTAATTATGCTATCGAAATTGATTATTTACGGTACTTTTCTACAGTGTATGTTCATGGGAGTGTTGTTGGCTTCCAATACCAATGCA
This sequence comes from Cyclobacteriaceae bacterium, assembly GCA_012033595.1. Lineage (GTDB taxonomy): Bacteria > Bacteroidota > Bacteroidia > Cytophagales > Cyclobacteriaceae > JAAUQL01. The sequence goes on from JAAUQL010000009.1 coordinate 15,125, forward strand.
CAAAAGATCAAAACCGTCCGCGAAGTGTATATTAAACTTGAGTCTTCTAAAGTACCCGTCAAGGAGATTTTCAGGGAAATTGAATCCACCACCAATTTTCTATTTTCCTTCTATCCCGGTGACTTCAACGAAGATCAATTGATCTCTATCAGCAACAAAAAACAGCTGATTAGTGATGTGCTCTTGCAGGTCAGCAAAGAGACTAACCTTTCGTTCAGGCAAATCAACAACAATATCAACGTCAGAAAAAAGGAAGACAGCAAGCCCGAAAGCACCATTGAAGTCATCATTGAAGGCATTAAAATAACGGGCAAGGTCGTCTCTGGCGATGACAATGAAGGCCTCCCCGGAGTCAATGTGATCGTGAAAGGCACCACGCAGGGCACCGTTACCGATGTGGAAGGAAATTATGAGCTTCAGGTGCCAGACGAAAATTCTATTTTGGTATTCAGCTCGGTGGGCTTTATTTCAGAAGAAGTGGCTTTGTCAGGAAGGTCTGTGGTAGATATGATGCTCACCCCAGATATCACTGCGTTGGAAGAAATTGTGGTGATAGGCTACGGCTCAAGGTCGAAACGCGATATCACTACTTCCATTTCCAACATCCAGTCAGAGGAGATCACCAAGTCGATTGGCATGTCACCTGAGCTCTCGATGCAAGGCCGTATGACCGGTGTGCAGGTGAGCGGCAACGATGGCAATCCCATGTCGAGACCAACTGTTCGCATCCGGGGTGTCAATACCTGGGGTGTTTCCAGCCCGCTGTACGTCATCGATGGTATTCCCATCACAGAATATGGTTCGGGCATTGAAGGACAGGAAGATGCACGTGCTTCAGATGTACGTGGCCCACTCAACATTATGTCGATGATCGACCCCAATGATATCGAGTCGATGTCGGTGCTCAAAGATGCTTCTGCCGCTGCCATCTATGGCGTTAGGGCTGCCAATGGCGTTATCCTGATCACCACCAAAAAGGGCAGGGGCGACACTCCCAAAGTGGAGTTCTCTGGCAGGTTTGGAATCCAGAATGTTACTCAGGAAATTGATGTACTCAATACCAGTCAATATACCCAGCATGTACAGAATGTGTATGCTTCCGATCCAACAGAGTCGCGCCCGGTCGAAAATGAAGGTTTGTTCGATCCCAATAGCGATAAATATCTCGGCAACAGCCCTACATATAATTGGCAAGATGCCCTGAAAAACAAAAATGCTCCCGTACAGGATTATTCCATCAGGATTTCTGGCGGCACAGAAAAGACCGATTATTACGTTTCTGCCGGCTATGCAAGTACCGAAGGAACAATGATTGGCAACTATTTGAACAGGTATTCTGGTTCTTTCAAAATGAACACCCAGATCAACAAGTACATTAAGGCTGGTGTAAACTATAGAATAGCTACCGCCGAAGGTTCCGATATCTGGAGTTTCAATTTTTGGCAATCAGCCCAGACTCCACCATGGCAACCCATCACTGATTCAATTGGCCCCGGTGGTTATGCCCCGGTAGTAGGTGGACTGGGAGCCGATGGTGTATATCGAAGTGACAAGTTGTATGGGGTAGGCACCCGTATCAATGGGATTGGAAGGAACGAATTTACTGATGTTACCTACAAATCTCTTCGAAACATTGGGGTGGCTTATGTAGAATTGGAGCCGGTTTTGGGTCTGAAGATCAAAGGCTCAGTGAGCCTCGACACCTACTCAAATACCCGTTTCAATTTCTTTAATTTCAAAGGCAACGTATTCGATTATACCCGTGGTGACCCAAGGTCTTTCGGAGGAGGAACTTCCGTTGGCACGTATGAAGAAAGAGATACCTACAATAATAACCTGATCAAAGAACTGACCATCAACTATCAGAAATCGATCAAAGATCATAATTTCGATGTGCTGCTTAGTGTTATGGATCAGCAATACAACAGCAAATACAAGGCTGGTTCTACGGAGTATATGACCTCAGTGAAGGAAGAATTGCGCAAACTGGGCGGAGAAAATAAATTTACCAATGTGCAATCAGATATGGGAAGATGGGCTTTGGTTGGCCAGTTGGCAAGGATTGGGTACAATTACCAGTCAAAGTACTATCTTGATGCCACTGTACGCAGAGATGGAAGTGCACGTTTTGCTCCGGAAAACAGATGGGGTATTTTCCCATCGGTTTCAGGTGCCTATCGTATCAGCAATGAGTCTTTCTTTGCTATCCCATGGATTTCAGACTTAAAAATAAGAGCAGGATGGGGTAAACTGGGTAATCAGGAAGTGCGCGACCTGGCCTACCTGTCGCCTATTGACACACGTCCATCTTTTGCCTGGGGCAACAATGATAACAACGGTTATGGATTCTATAATACAGCTGCCGCTATCTATGGCATAGCAAACTCTGATTTGGTTTGGGAATCTACTGCTACCAGCAATGTGGGCTTTGATGCCGTTTTGTTCGATGGTCTCAACATGTCATTTGAATATTATAATAAAATTACGGAAGGTATATTACAAGAAGTGACCATACCTACATCTGTGGGTGTTATCGATCAACCTGTCGCCAACATTGCTTCGGTACGCAATTCCGGTTTTGAGCTTTCGCTAAATTATACCAAAAATATTGGCGATTTTATTTTCAATGTTGGGGGCAATTTTACCACAGTGAAAAACAGTGTAGAAAAAACTTATAATGATATTCCTCTGTGGACTATTGAAGAAGGATATCCGATCAACTATATCCGTGGGTTTAAAAAGGTTGGCACATTCCAAACTCAGGAAGAAGTGGACGAATGGCTTGCAAACTATAAGGACGACAGTTATCAAAGTGCCAAAGTGGCTCCTGGTGATTTTTATTTTGAAGATGTACGCAGCGCACCAGAAGGAGAAAATGAATTTTACTCTGATAAGCAGGATTCTTTGATCAGTTTTTACGATCAGGTTTATTTAGGCAAGACCATACCCGGCTTCTTTTATGGCATCAATCTGGGTGCACAATGGAAAGGTTTTGACTTCACGGCACAATTTACCGGTGTTGGCGATGTACAAAAATACAATGAGGTAAAAGCCGCCATGGAATATACCCCCGGAATGGGCAACAACCTGTCAACGACCATCTTGGGTTCATGGACGGCAGAAAATCCAAATACAGACTTGCCCCGCGTAATAGCGGGAGATCCGGCTAATAATTTCCGCAGATCAGATCATTTTGTGGAGAGCGGTGCTTATTTCAGAGCGTCTTACATGGCTCTCGGCTATACTTTTCCACAAATCGAGTCGTTGGGTATTTCCAACTTGCGCATGTATGTAGGTTCGTCTAACCTGTTCACCATCACCCCCTATTCAGGGCTTGATCCGGAAAGCGATAACTATCCGACCCCACAGGCCTTCTTTATGGGAGTTAATCTGAGATTTTAATTGAAGTTGAATAACTAAAACTTAGAAAAGATGAAAAACAATAAATATATATTCACCCTGCTGGCATTTTGCGGCATCATGTTGTTGAATGCTTGTGAAGAAAACCTGGAGATAAAACCAGCCAAGGAATTGGCTAGCAATTACTTTGAAACTGAAGACCAAATGATGCGCGCTGTTGGCGGTATTTACGCTTCGCTCGCAGAAATTTACGGCCCGCAGCTCAATGACGCCACACAATATCCTATGTGGTTGCTCCCAGGCGACGATCTCACTTCCGACGGTTCCGGAAATACATTTGAAACATTTTCCGGACTCAACGGATCCAATGGCCGGGTAGAAGGAATGTGGAAAAGGTATTATCAGACGGTAGCGAGAGCAAACGTGGTGTTGGAAAAAATTAACACTCCGGAAGTTTCGGCAATATTTACGACACCCGGTCTACGGAATGCCAATGAAGGCGAAGCATTGTTTTTGAGGTCTTGGGTATTTTACAACCTTTGGGATAAATATCGAAAAGCCCCTGTTCAGGATGAGAGGATTGAATTGATCAGTGATGCCATTTTACCCCCATCAGAAGATTTTGAATTGTTGGACAACGCGATAGCTTCATTAGAGAAAGCAGCAGAATTGTTGCCAGCTTCATGGGATCAGAATAACCTGGGAAGGATCACCAAAGATGGCGCTTATGGCCTGCTGGTAAAATGCTATGTGCTGCGAGCCTGCTACAATGGCAAAAATAACGAGGATTATGGCAAAGCAATTGCGGCATTCAACAAAATTTCAGAAAGCCGTCAATTGGTCAACTTTGGTGAGAATTTCGACTACCGATACGAAAACAATGCAGAGTCCCTATTCGAATATCAGGCAAGTCATGCTCCTGCACAAGACAATGCCTGGCTGCCCAACAGCTTTGGTGGAGATGTCGGACAAATGGGTGCCTTTTACCATTACTATAATACCCACTGGGGAAACTACAGCTCAGGTATAATAGGCCCAACACAGAAATTGGTTGGCGCTTTTGAAGAAGGCGATCCTCGAATAGCAGAGACATTGACCGACAATGCCGACAACCTAAATTGGAAGCTTTGGTGGGTTGCGCCTACCTGGGACAAATTCAATGGTTATCAAATGGTCAAATACATCAAAGGCGAGCGTGGCAATTTATATGACAAGACCTGGAAAGTTTCATCAGGCAATAACCCACGTATATTGCGTCTTGGTGATGTGAAACTGGCCGTAGCCGAAGCATACCTTGCTACCGGCGATGCTGGAAATGCCCTGAAGCAAGTTAACGACATCAGGGAAAGGGCACGGAAATCTACCCCGGACGGCGTGGAATCGGCTGTACCCGCTGCGCTTGGCGCGGTGACCATGCAAGATATCATGGATGAACGATTAGTGGAACTTGCCGGTGAAGAAGGACATCGCTGGACAGATTTGCGCAGGTGGCATGCCGCCGGCTATATCAACCTGGCCTCATGGTCAGCCACTGATTTTGGCTTCCCTTCGAAATACGATGCCAGTTTGTTCAAGTTTGATGTGAACAAACACCTCTTGTATCCCATACCGGTGTCTGAGCTGAATAGCAACCCGGAAATGGCAGCTTCAGGCAATAACCCTGGATATTGATAGTATGTTGAAATAATTTTAATAACAAGAGGCGGCATGACTGCCTCTTGTTATTTTTACCTTGATGTAAAGGATATTACAAAACACCCCTTATGATGAAACCATTGACTAAAGCAAACTTTTTCTTGTGTCTGGCAGCCCTTGTTGTGCTGTTTTCATGCGTTTATGCAAAAGCATCTGATGTGGTCGAAGTCAGGCCGCTCACCAATCAGATTATTATGGTGCATTTCGACGATGGATATGCCACTTACCATAAAATGGGTCAAAAAAGATCAAACGAAACGGTAACCGTAATACCTCTCGACCAAAGCAAAGCGTCACTGGCAGCAAGTTACAGTATCACAAGCCCCGATGATCCTGCTTTTTCCTCAGCCGCCAACCCTACCCAGGTAGCCAGAAAGACGAAGGGAACCGAGTTTACCTGGATATGTGAATGGGATGCTAGTGTGAACGGATGTGTGAATAAAGTCCATGACCATGTCAAAGAACACTGGGTGTATATTACGTTGCCAAATCCCATGAAATCCGGCAAAACCTACCTCATTCAAACCGGGTCGCTGGCCGGAAACGGCAACTCCTGGACTATCGACTACAATGATCATAGCACCCGGTCAGATGCGGTGCATGTAAACATACTGGGTTACAATCCATCGGCACCGGCCAAGTTTGGCTACGTCTATCAATGGATGGGTGATGGGGGAGGTCTCGATCTGTCTTCCTTTGCCAACAATGATTTTTATCTGGTTAATCAAGCCACCGGGTCAGTGGACTTTTCAGGCAAGATAGCCTTCAGAAAATCCGCAAGCAACGACGAAACATCACAGACTGGCGACACACCTGACAATAATTTCCTAGGTGCAGAAGTATATGAATGTGATTTTAGTACTTTCAATACAGAAGGAGAATATGTCCTCTCTGTTCAGGACATTGGCTGCTCTTTACCTTTCAAAATAAAAAATGATGTATTGCGCGATGCACACTACAATGCTGCCCGGGCTCTCTTCCACAACCGCTCCGGCATAGCCCTCGCACAACCCTATACCGATTTTACCCGACCGGCACCCCACAATCCAAACAGCACGCCGGGATTTGCCGGAAAGCTTAAATATACCAGTTCTCGCTTTGTGGACTGGAAAAGTGAAGACCATAGCGCCGAAGACAAGCCTGCCATAGAAGCGGGTATCAAAGGCGAATTGCCCACCTGGGGATGGTACCAGGATGCAGGCGATTGGGATGGATATTTTTCGCATCTGCGTGTGCCGGTATTGCTTATGCTCAGCTATGAACTCACACCCGAACACTATGCCGATGGCGACCTCAATATTCCTGAAAGCAACAACGGACTTTCTGATATGCTGGACGAAGCCCGCTGGTTGATACACTATTTCCAGCGTACCCGTAAGTTGATCAAAGACCAGGGTTATGGTACGGGTGGTATTGGCGCACGGGTGGCTGGGGATTGGTTTGGCAGCGATACAGGTCCACAAGACGTAGGCACACCCTCATACAAAGATACAGACCGTACCTGGATTGTCTCTGGCGAAGACCCATTCACCACCTATTTCTATGCCGGCTTATCAGCGCATTTTGCCACCATGCTCAAGAAGGCAGGAGCATCAGACCCGGACGGTATCAATTGGGAAACCGAAGCCAGAGAAGCTTTTATATGGGCGGAAAATAATCTAAAGCCTGACGACACCAATCCGGACAAGGTTCATGGGCTGCGAATTTCAAACTACAGATTGTATGCAGCCGCGGCCTTATTCAGGTTGACAGGCGAGCAGGCCTTTCATGACCAGTTTGCCCTCGATGCTTCCGGCATCAGCAATGCTTCCGTATTTGCAGAAGACCAGCGTTGGGGAGCCTATGTCTATGCCCTGTTGCCCGATTCGCTACGTACCAATACAAGCTTACATAGCAAAATCGTGAATGCTGCACTGTCGTCAGCTGACCAAAAAACCGTCAAAAGCATCGAAGCACGAGCCTGCAGGTTTGCTGGCGATTTCTCTTTCCCCATGCTGATCGGTCAGGCTACCACCCCCTGGGTTTTTGAAGCAATGGTAGGCTACAAACTTGCCCTGGATAATGATCCGGCAAAAGCGGAGGAGTATCTGAAAAACATTCACACCACTGCCGATTATTTTCTTGGATGCAATCCGCTAAATATGGTATGGATGACCGGAGTGGGCGTGAAAAACCCGGGTCGAATTTTCCACATGGACTCCTGGTATAATGGCCGGAAAAATGAAATGGTGCCGGGTATCACGCCCTATGGCCCCTGGCGCGATCAGCCCACCAGTGCCCTGGGACCGTGGGATGTGCAGTGGCCGTACAAAACCATCAGCCCGACACAAATCAACAAATGGCCAGGACATGAGCGCTGGTTTGGCAACTATACCTGCCCACTCAATGCAGAGTTTACCATTCATCAAAACACGGTGTACAGCGCCATTACCTATGGATTTTTGTCAGCGGTATCTGATGGGAGTTTCCAGGCCAATCGCCGGCCTACAGTAACCATTAAAACCCCAACACAAGGTGGCACCACAGCAGACACGGTCGATATTACCGTGCAGGCTCAAGATCCCAATGGCGTAGCTGATATTGCCTGGGTGGAATACTATGATGGTTGGCACAAGATCGGAGAAAGTACCAGCGCGCCTTTTTCATTCCAATGGACTCAAGCCCCCAATGGCAACATAAAGCTGAATGCCAGGATTATGGACAAACGTGGGATGGTGAATTATTCCGATACGGTAACTTTCAGTAATACCTCGGTGATCACCGGCTTCCACGTGGTACCAGTCGATGAATTTGACTTAAAAGTTTACCCAAACCCCGCAGATCAAAAGCTGGTTTTTGACTATCAACTGCAATCTGAATCAGAGGTAAAAATCATCTTGTACGATATGTCGGGGAGTGTGGTCAGTGCACATGACATTATAAATATGCCGGGTAAAAACCAATACCACTATCATTTGCCGACGCCCTTGCGGCAGGGGATGTACATTTATAAGTTCAGTGCCAAATCCGAAGGAGAGTCCACGGACAAAACCGGAAAAGTGGTTTTTTTGCGCTAGTAGCTCGTAGATTCATCAGTCGCTTATTGAGGTTAAGTCTATAATCGTAATTTTTATATGATTAAGCCAAGGGAAAATGAGCGCAGGCCCGGCAAAACAACGGGGCTGCGATGGGAAGTGCCTGGAAGCATTGTCTTATCTTGATTTTTCTTTGGCTTTCTTTTCATCACCGAAAAGAAACTAACAACCGTGGCCTTTTAATGAAGTTTTGGTTGGCAAGTAGCTGACTGGCTCGCAGCTTGTGTAAAATGATTCGCTTCTCTTCACCGGTTCCAGCGCAAGCTTTAGTAGCCTTAAGTACGAATATCCGTTCTAAAAAACAGATATCACCGCAACACAAGTCTCTGTTGTCTTACAGCTGCGATGTTTTTTTTTCACACATCCACAATACAAATTTGCGATTAGGTGTTATGTATCTAAATTCGAAAAATACAAAAACACCGATAGGAGCATATCCAAGACTAGAGAGGTTATGTGCATCACAGAGGAAATGGATGTGCTTTTTATCTGTATTTTTTCTTTGTTTAGATTGTCTCCAATTATAATTTTGAAACATTCTGAAAATAAGCATACTATGAAAAATACCAATTTTAGTCTTGTGCTGATATTCTCGTTGTGGGTGCTTGCCATATCCGTACACGGACAAACAGATACAGCCACTGAAACCACGACTGACCCTTCCCTGAAAAGTCAATTTCAGGAAATGATTGATAAAGCTGAATCTTATACAGAATATAAAGTGATAAAGCGCACAACGCTCAATGAATTTTACGGGTCTGTACAGGATTCTTTGTCAGCCAATCGAAGCGAAATTGGCTCGCTCAATAATCAGGTTGCTGATCAAAAAAGCCAGATAAAACAATTGAGCGATCGAATCACCTCATTAGAAGAGCAACTGGCCAAAAGTGAAGAGTTGCGCGAAAGTCTTTCTTTTTTGGGCTTGAATCTCAATAAGACCACCTATCATTGGATCGTATGGATACTAATCTTAGGACTGGCCATCTTTGGTTTCTTCGCCTACACCAGTTTTGTGCGCAGCAATGCGATTACTAACAAAACAAAAAAAGAATACACCACCCTGGAAACGGAATTTGACGAACATAAAAAAAGCAGCCACGAGAAGCAAATCAAAATTGCCAGAGAATTGCAAACAGAACGCAATACCGTGGAAGAGTTGAAGGGTAAGCTCAAAGCCAAAACAGCCGGAAAGTAGTCACAACAAAGCCCTGGGAAGTGACGTATGATATGAATTGGAAATTAAAGCTAATTGCTTATTCTAAATATGGTTTGTCTGAGGTGATGCTAGACGGGGTAAAACCCGGGTTTGGAATGAATAGAGCATACCTCAAAATATTAATTACGGAAAATGCCCCGGCTCCTTTCTGAAATAAATAAAATTGTTTATTAGCACTCACACGGTTATATTTGCCCCCTCATGATGAAAATTGCGGTAAAAAGTACGTTAATTATTTCGCTATTAGTCCTTTATGTCGGCTGTTCGGAGTTTCGCAAGATCCAAAAAAGCGACGACTGGAAGATGAAATATGATGCTGCCCTCAACTATTATGAAAAAAAGGATTACTACCGGGCAGTCATCCTCTTCGACCAGATCATGCCCTATATTAGAGGTAGCGCAGAGGCCGAACTGGTACAGTTTTATTATGCCTATGCGCATTACTATCAAAAGCAGTATCTACTGGCATCGCATTATTTCAAGACTTTTCACGATACCTACAACAGGAGCGAATATGCCGAAGAAGCATATTATATGTATGGATACTCGCTTTATAAGCAATCGCCCGTTTATAATCTGGAGCAATCGAGTACGGTAGAAGCCATCACTGCATTGCAAACTTTTTTGAACAGGTACCCCAATAGTGAATACCGCTCCGAGGCCACCAATATACAGGCTGCATTACGACTAAAGCTGGAAAAAAAGGCCTATGAAGATGCCAAACTATATTACACCCTGGGTGAGCTGAATTCGGCTTTGATATCACTGGACAATTTCAGGAAAGATTTTCCTGATTCCATGCTGGCCGAAGAAGCAGCCTACCTGCTGGTGAAGGCCTCGTACAAGTATGCCAAAGAAAGTATTTACTCCAGGCAAAAAGAGCGCTACTACGATTGTATAGAGCATTACGAACAATTTATTGACGACTATCCCGATAGCGAATACATCAAAGATATTCAGGACTATTATTCCTCAAGTATCGACCAGATAGAAAAATTTAAAGAAGAAACACTATAATATTATGGCTGCAGATCCATCAATCATTACCAGAGACCTTAATACACTGGCCAAAGACACACAAAATGTGTACGAGTCGGTATCGATTATTTCTAAAAGGGCTCGACAAATCTCGGCACAGGTAAAAGAAGAGCTGAGCTCAAAACTGGCCGAATTTGCCACCACGGTAGACAACCTCGAAGAAATTTTCGAAAACAGGGAGCAAATAGAGATCTCCAGGTTTTACGAAAGAATGCCAAAATCCACAGTGGTTGCGGTAGAGGAATTCATCAACGGTGAATTGAGCTACAGGTATCCTGAGGAAGATCCTAAACCTGACTTCTTTTAGATCCAACACATGCTCCGCGAAAAAAATATTTTGGTCGGAGTTACGGGTAGTATAGCGGCATACAAATCGGCTATGCTTATACGGCTGTTTGTAAAAGAGGGTGCCAACGTAAAGGTGGTAATGACACCCTCCGCCACCGAATTCATCAGCCCGCTTACCCTGTCCACACTTTCCAAAAATCCGGTGCTCATTGATTTCTTCAACTCCCAATCAGGAGAATGGACAAGTCATGTCGAGTTGGGTCTGTGGGCCGATGCGTACATTATAGCGCCGGCTACGGCCAACAGTATCGCCAAGTTTGCCAACGGCATTTGCGAAGATCTGCTTGCAGCAGTGTACCTCTCGGCCAGGTGCCCGGTGTTTGTGGCGCCGGCCATGGATCTGGATATGTACAGACACCAGGCCACTACCAAAAATATAGAGACTTTAAAAGCTTTCGGAAACACCATCATAGATGCTGACCATGGCGAATTGGCAAGTGGGCTGATCGGGGAGGGAAGGATGGCCGAACCGGAGCAGATACTTGGGCTTCTAAAAAGTATTTTCCATAATTCCCTTACCCTTAGCGGGAAAAGTGCCTTGGTAAGCGCAGGACCGACCTACGAAGCCCTGGATCCGGTAAGGTTTATCGGCAACCATTCTTCGGGAAAAATGGGCTATCAGATTGCCGAAGAGCTGGCCGCAAGAGGGGCTCAGGTAACGCTGGTGAGCGGGCCTAGCCAATTAAAAACCCTCAACAGGCACATCACAGTGCATCGGGTGGTATCAGCCGAAGAAATGCATGACAAATGTAGTAGCGTGTTCGATCGCTCGGATATTGTGGTGCTGGCTGCCGCAGTGGCAGACTACAAAGCCGCAAAGCCTGCTACGTCAAAAATTAAAAAAACGACCGCTGAAACAGGTAATGAGCAACCAATGCAACTGGAGTTAGTGAAAACGGTGGACATCGCCGAGAGCCTTGGCAGTCGCAAACAGGCAGGGCAGCTTATCGTCGGCTTTGCGCTGGAAACCGACCAGGAATTGGAAAACGCCAAAAAGAAAATTAGAAGAAAGAATTTCGACCTTATCGTGTTGAACTCCCTCAACGATCGGGGAGCGGGCTTTGGTTACGATACCAATAAAGTGACCATTATAGATGCAGGGGGCAAAGCAAAAGCTTATGACCTGAAAAGCAAAAAAGAAGTGGCGTCAGATATTGTCGACGAAATAGAACATAGGATCAATGTATAGGCTCTTACTGGCATTTGCCATGCTATTTTTTAGTCATTTGCTCGCCGGGCAGGAACTCAATTGCCAGGTGACCGTTAATGATGAGCGGGCCAATACCTCAGACAGGCAAGTGTTCCGCGATATGGAAAAGGCATTTGCCCGATTTATGAACGACAGGAAGTGGACAGAAAATAATTACCTGCCCGAAGAACGAATAGATTGCAGCATGGCCATTACCATAGAATCCATGCCCGCCGTTGGGGTGTTCAATGCCACAGTACAAATACAATCATCGAGGCCTGTTTATAATTCCAGCTATTTTTCACTCTTACTCAACTTTGCCGACCGCGATTGGCAATTTGAATACATAGAATCTACTCCTTTGGATTATGGAGACAATATTTACACCAGCAACCTCACTTCTATCCTGGCATTTTATGCGTATATCATCATCGGTTTAGACAATGATACCTTTTCTGAATTTGGTGGTGAAAACCAGTTTAAAAAGGCTCTGGATATTGTCAATCTTGCCCAACAGTCAGACAGGGTCGGCTGGCAGGCCTTCCAGAGCAACCGCAACAGATACTGGCTTTCGGAGAATCTGAACAACCAGGATCTGCGCCCCATACGCAAAGGGCTCTATACCTACCATCGCCTTGGCCTCGACCAGTTTGAAGCTAAGCCGGACGAGTCGAGAGAGTTGATTCTTGGTGTGCTTAAGGATATTCAGGCGGCAAACCGCAATATTCCCAATAGCATACTCAAAATCTCCTTCTTCGATACAAAAAAAAGTGAGTTGTCCAAAATTTTTGAAAAGGGAAACCCCGCCACCAGAAAGGAAGCGTACAACTTGTTGATCAATCTCGATCCCACCAATACAGAAAGTTATAAAAGCATTATTGGAAATTGATTCTAGGCTTTACTTTTATAATTGTTTGCCCGCTTTATTTCGAATGAAAAAATCATGATCAAAAGTTTGCTCATAAAAAATTATGCCCTTATCCAACAGCTCAAAATGGATCCTTCGCCGCATTTCAATACCGTGACGGGAGAGACTGGTGCCGGCAAGTCCATTATGCTTGGCGCCCTCGGCATGCTATTGGGCAACCGTGCAGATACCAGGGTATTGTTTGAAGAAGACGAGAAGTGCGTGATCGAAGGCACCTTTGAGCTCAGCCAGCAAAATTTGCAAAATTTGTTTTCTGCCCTCGACCTGGACTATGCCAACGAGTCTATTATCCGACGTGAAATAAGCCCTGCAGGCAAATCCAGGGCTTTTGTCAACGATACACCAGTCACGCTGGATGTCCTCAAGTCCATAGGCAGCTTCCTGGTAGATGTCCACTCCCAAAGAGACACCTACCTCCTTGGCGCATCGAGCTATCAGCTCCGCATGATCGATGGCTATGCTCAAAATACCGACCTGGTTGAAGCGTATAAAACAATTTATAAGAATTTCAGAAAACTCGAATCAGCATACCAGGAGCTGAGGCAGCAATCGGAGGGATTGAACAAAGAGTCGGACTATAACCATTTTTTGCTCGATGAACTTGAAAAAGCGGCACTAAAATCAGGAGAGCTTGAAGCGCTCGAAGAAGAACAAAAGATCATAGAACATGCCGAAGAGATAAAAAGCAGACTTTTTGAAAGTCAGGAACTACTCGACAACGCCGAATTTTCTATTAATAGTAGTTTACAGCAAGTTTTTAAGAACATAAGCCAGGTAAGCCAGTATGCCGAACATTTTAGTCCGCTGAAGTCCCGCATAGAGAGTTGCCTGCTCGAACTCAAAGATATAACTAAAGAAATAGACGCGGAAGCCCAAAAAGTCGAATTTGACCCGGAAAGACAAGAAATCGTACAAAACAGACTGGGTTTGCTCTTTCAACTGTTGCAAAAGCACCACGTGCAAAACGACGAAGAACTGCTGAAAATTGCCACTGAGCTAAGGGAAAAGGTCAATAAAGTATCGAATATCGATGCTGAACTGGAGCAGGCAAAACATGAAATGGACAGGGTACATTCAGCATTGATGCAAGCCGGGGAAAAGCTCAGTAAATCCAGGTCAGTCGTGTTTGCTTCTTTCCAAAAAGAATTGCAGGCCTTGCTCAAAGAGCTGGCGATGCCATTTGCCAAAATTGACATCCAACACCAGCGGATCGAGCCATCTGAAAATGGACTGGACAAAATAGTACTTATGTTTAGTGCCAATGCCGGGGTAGTGCCTGATGAACTGAAAAATGTAGCATCGGGAGGCGAATTTTCCAGATTGATGTTTTGTATTAAATATATGCTGGCCGGCAAAACCTCGCTCCCCACCATATCTTCGATGAGATAGATACCGGTATTTCGGGAGAAATCGCCCTGAAAATGGTGGCCATGATGAAAGAGATGGCACAACGGCATCAGGTGGTGGCCATTACCCACCTACCTCAAATCGCCGCCAGTGGCAATGAGCATTATTTTGTTTACAAAGAAAATCTGAAAGGCAAGTCCTTGTCCAAAATCAGAAAACTACAACATGAGGAGCGTGAAACGGAAATAGCAAAGATGATAGGGGGCGATCATCCATCGGCCGCTGCCCTGCAAAGCGCCCGCGAGCTGCTGAATAGGTAATTCACTGCCGGGCTCGGGCCTTCGGCTTCGATCAACTTGAGATAACATAGCATCGCCCGTTTTTTGCAGAAAGGCTTTCGCGGTCAATGAATTGATGGCTGACGGGGCTCATGTCATACCACCATCAGGTAACGCGCATCACATTGAGGGAAAATTAATGACTTTAACTTGCCCCCTATTCATCTAAAAAAGCATATATTTGCTTTTACCGTTTAATTTTTGATCGTTTTTAATATTAATTCACTATGGGAAAAATTGGAATTTTTTACGGCTCAACAGAGGGCAATACCGAAGAAGTAGCCGAAAAAGTACAAAAAGCTTTGGGCAATGCCGATGTTCACAATGTAGATTCAGCCAGCGCTGACGACCTTGCCGAATATGATACCTTAATTCTGGCCGCTTCGACCTGGGAAATTGGCGAGCTGCAGGAGGACTGGGAGTCGTTTATAGATGTTCTCGACGACGTGGACTTCAAAGGTAAGAAGGTAAGTTACATTGGTGTGGGCGATGCCGATGGATATCCCGATACATTTGTTGATGCCATTGGCATTATACATGAAAAAATAGCAGACTCAGGAGCCGAATTTTTTGGTGCATGGCCTACCGAAGAATACACATTTGATGAATCAAAAGGTGTAGTCAATGGAAAATTCCTTGGCCTGGTAATCGATGAAGATAATGAATCCAATAAAACCGATGGCCGCATTGCTGCCTGGGTGAAGCAGATCAAAGGCGAATTGGGCTTGTAGTCCAAAACAAAAAATATTCAAAAGGCTGTTGGAACCGATACCGGTCAAACAGCCTTTTTTTGTTTATATGCTTAGATCGGGCTCAGCTTAAACACCTAAAATTTTGTGATGATTAAACGGAAGGGCATGAGCGATGACCCAACTACACTTCGGGGGCGGGAAGGGAAGTGCCTGGAAGCATTGTGTGGTCTTGATTTTTATTTTGTTCGAACACCGAAGTCCGAATTCGGAACTAAAACGTGATGCTCGAAGTTTAAATCGCGGTATAAAGAGGTCATTGGTGAATTTTCTTTGGTCATAAGAGCTATCCCGGTAGATTTCAATTAGAATAAAAGCAGTATCATTTTTTTTCTAACCATGCATTTCGCCAACAATTCGTCTGATAAGCGGTCTGAGTGAATCATTTTTTTACAAAGCAGTCTTCTGCTCTTTTTTTTTAACAGTATTAAAATTAAAGTGGATTTTTTAAGGTATTTTTTAGAAAGCTGATAATTGTCAATTTTTTTCAGTTTCAGTCTACATACATTTACAGCCTTATTTTGAGGTAGAGGGTAATGACTACAGAGACAATAAGTAGTTCCATAGAACATTGGGGAGTAATAAAGGAAATTACACCGAAAACAATAAAGGTGAGCCTGCTCAACGTGTCCGGCTGTGCCTCTTGCCATACCAAATCCACCTGCGCCGTTTCCGACATCGACAACAAAGTAATTGATGTCATCAACCTGGGCGGAACATACCAAACCGGCGAAAAAGTAAAAGTAGCTTTCGAAAAATCATTGGGACCCCTGGCGCTTGGGCTTGGGTATCTCCTGCCTTTTTTCGTTTTTTTTATAGTGCTAATGATCTCATGGTCAGCGACAAAGGACGAAGTTTTTTCCGGCCTCGCTTCATTAGTTTCTACCGGCACCTATTATTTGATTTTATCACTGTTCAGAAAAAAACTAAAAGACACTTTCACTTTTAGAATACTAAAAGACCAAAAAATGCTATGAGTCAGACGATTCTTTTTACCATTGGATCCATCACTATCCTGGGCTTTCTGGCTGCTGCTATTCTGTATTTTATAGCCAGCAAGTTCAAAGTTTATGAAGACCCAAAAATCGATGAGGTAGAAGCTGCCCTGCCCAAGACCAACTGTGGCGGATGTGGCCACCCCGGCTGTCGTGCCTTTGCTGAGGCCTGTGTGAAAGCCGACGACCTCGCCGACCTCCATTGCCCCGTTGGTGGCAATCCCACCATGAAATCGGTCGCCGAAATCCTGGGTATGGAAGTGGAGGAGCGCGATCCTTACGTAGCCGTGGTTCGCTGTTCGGGGTCTTTCGAATACCGCGAAAAAGTAAATGTATATGACGGTTCGCCCAATTGTACCATCGCCCACAATCTCTACGGGGGCGATACCGGATGTCAGTATGGCTGTCTGGGTTTTGGCGAATGTGTGGATGCCTGCGACTTTGAAGCCATGTATATGGACGAAAAGACCGGCCTGCCCGTGGTCATTCAGGACAAATGTACAGCCTGCAATGCTTGTGTCACCGCCTGCCCAAGGGATATCCTTGAGCTTCGACCCATGGGTCGCAAAAACAGAAGAATATTTGTGTCGTGTATAAATATCGACAAGGGTGGTGCAGCCAAAAAAGCTTGCGAGGTAGCTTGCACCGGTTGCAGCAAATGCGAAAGTGAATGTAAGTACGACGCCATTACCATAGTCAACTACCTGGCCTATATCGATGCGGACAAATGTAAACTCTGCCGTAAATGCGCGCCGGTATGCAAGTCTAATTCTATCCATGAAATCAATTTCCCGCCCAGAAAAGAAAAGGAAGAAAAAGAAGAGCGAGTGAAAAAAGAACGACCTGAAAGGGTAAAAAAGGATGACGCTATCGAAACGGCCACACTCAATTCTCCGGTGGAGGTAGATGTGATCGAGATGGTGAAAAAGGCCAACGAAGGAGAAAGTAATGAACCCGACTCAGACGATAAAGCATAGAAATTGATGAGTTTAACCATAAATCAAACCAAAACTTTTCCGATGGGTGGTGTGCATCCCGACGAAAACAAATTCACCGCCGACAAGCCTATACAAAGGTTGGAAACACCCGGTGAAGTCGCCATTCCCATTTCGCAACATATTGGAGCTCCTGCCAAGCCCATAGTAGAGCAAAGGGAAAAAGTGAAAATAGGCCAGGTAATTGCCAGCAGCGGTGGATTTGTATCTGCCAATATTCATGCTTCCATCTCGGGTATCGTCGCCAAGATCGACAAAGTGATGGATTCGACAGGGTACAAGCGCGATGCCATCATCATTAAGGCCGGCAAAGACGAGCAGGAATGGGCGGAAGGCATAGACCTGAGTCCTGAACTAGTCACCACCATTTCCCTGGATCAGGAAGGCATCATAAAGAAAATCGCCGAAGCAGGCATAGTCGGATTGGGTGGAGCCACCTTTCCGTCGCATGTGAAACTATCGGTGCCAAAAGGTAAAAGTGCTGAATTCCTCATTTTGAACGGAGTGGAGTGTGAACCATACCTTACGGCAGACCACCGACTGATGGTGGAAAAAAGCGCCGAGATCGTGGTTGGAGCTAAAATACTTATGAAAGCTCTGGGCGTGACCAAGACCATAATAGGCATAGAAAACAACAAGCCGGACGCCATTCAAAAAATGGCCGAACTGGTGGCTACAGAGGTCGGAATGTCTGTTCAGCCCTTAAAGGTGCAATATCCACAGGGTGGTGAAAAACAATTGATACGGGCCGCCATTCAGCGCGAAGTTCCTTCGGGCGGGTTGCCCATAGATGTAGGAGCTGTAGTGCACAATGTCGGGACTGCCTTTGCGGTGTATGAAGCAGTACAAAAAAACAAACCATTGATAGAGCGGGTGGTAACCGTGACCGGAAAAGATATAAAAAATCCTTCCAACTTTCTGGTGAGGATAGGCACGCCGGTTGGCGAGCTCATCGAAGCGGCCGGGGGCATCCCCGAAAATACCGGTAAGGTAATCAGTGGCGGCCCCATGATGGGAAAAGCCCTCAATGCTGTGGATATTCCAATAGCCAAAGGTACCTCAGGCATACTGCTGATCCCCAACGAAGAGTCCAGGCGTGGAAAAATGAAGGCTTGCATTCGCTGTAGCCAGTGCGTGACGGTATGTCCCATGGGTTTGGAGCCATATTTACTCATGACACTTACACAAAAGGAATACTTTGAACGGCTGGAAAGTGACAAGGTGATGGACTGCATCGAATGCGGCTCATGCTCCTTTACCTGTCCGTCCGACCGCCCACTTTTAGATTATATCCGCTTAGGAAAGAAAACTGTTGCATCATTGATCAGGGAAAGAAATAACTAATGAGCACTCCATTTTTAACTGTATCTCCGTCGCCCCACATTCATTCCGATGCCTCAGTGCAAAAGTTGATGTATGGGGTCATTATCGCTATGATTCCGGCTATGGCGGTATCTTTTTATGTCTTTGGTATTGGTGCGTTGTTCGTCACATTGCTTTCGGTAGTTAGTTGTGTGGTTGTCGAATTTGCGCTAAGCAAATACCTGTTGAAAAAAGAACCAACCATAGTAGATGGTTCTGCAGTGATCACCGGTATTTTGCTTGCATTCAACGTGCCCAGCAACCTGCCCTGGTGGGCGGTGATTATAGGCAGTATTGTCGCTATTGGCATTGGCAAGTCTGCCTTTGGCGGACTGGGAAATAACCCATTTAATCCGGCCCTTGTAGGCCGGGTGTTTTTGCTCATTTCCTTTCCGGTGCAAATGACCAGTTGGCCGGTGCCCTTTGTTTCCAGGTTTCAGTTTTTAGATGCCACTACCGGGGCTACGCCACTTGGCGAATTAAAAGAAGGAATAAGTGCCGGCAGTCCTGTTTCGGATCTGATGAGCGAAGTGCCTTCCTATCTCTACCTGTTGGCAGGAGGCATGGCAGGCTCTGTTGGTGAAATATCAGCTTTAGCACTCATTGTGGGCTTTCTTTATATGTTGTGGAAAAAAATAGTGACCTGGCATACACCGGTGGCTATGTTGGCAAGCATCGTTGTGTTTTCCGGCATGCTTTGGATGATCGATCCCACCCGCTTTGTTGATCCGGTTTTCCATTTGCTCACCGGCGGCATCATGCTTGGTGCCCTTTTTATGGCTACTGATTATGTCACTTCGCCCATGACACACAAGGGCATGTTGATCTACGGTGCAGGTATTGGCATACTCACCATAGTAATCAGAACCTGGGGCGCATACCCCGAAGGGGTTTCTTTTGCGATACTCATCATGAATGGGGTAGTGCCCTTGATGAACAAATACATCAAACCAAAACGATTCGGAATCAAGTAACATGGCACAGAAAGAATCAACACTTTTTAACATGATTAGCAGCCTGGTGGTGGTGACGCTGATCGCCTCTACCGCACTGGGATATGTCTATGAGCTGACCAAGGGGCCCATTGCCGAAGCAAAGCTCGCCAAGAAGCTAAAGGCGATAGACGAGGTGGTGCTGGAGTATAACAATAAGCCTGTGGAAGAAATGTACAAAATTCCCATAGAGGGTTCTGCTGATAGTCTCGAAGTGTACCCGGCCAAAAAGGAGGGCAAACTTGTGGCCAGCGCCATCCGAACCTATTCTCCTAAAGGATATGGGGGCAATGTTTGGCTTATGGTAGGCATGCTTCCCGATGGCAGTATTCACAATATCTCCGTTTTGGAGCACCACGAAACCCCTGGTCTTGGCACTAAGATGGCCGATGATGCTTTCAAAAATCAGTTTTTAGGCAAAAATCCAGCATCATTTGATCTTAGCGTAAAAAAAGACGGTGGTAACATAGATGCCCTAAGTGGTGCTACCATTTCGTCGAGGGCTTTTGGTCATGCGGCACAGTTGGCATTTGATACCTATATGAAAGGAGGAAAGCATGAATAACGCAATGAATTTTTCGAAGGGCTTTTTTAGAGAAAACCCGGTATTTGTCCAGTTGCTGGGCATGTGCCCGACACTGGGGGTCACTTCTACGGCCATCAATGGTCTGGGCATGGGGTTGGCAACCACTTTTGTGTTGCTGATGTCAAATATTTCCATTTCCCTGGTCAAGAATCTCATCCCCGACAAAGTGCGGATACCCGCTTATATTGTCATCATCGCTTCCTTTGTCACGGTGGTCGATCTGGTCATGGCCGGGTTCCTGCCTGCCTTGCATGCGCAGCTAGGCTTGTTTATCCCGCTCATCGTGGTCAACTGCATTGTACTTGGGCGTGCCGAAGCATTTGCCTCCAAAAATGGTGTGGCAGATTCTATTTTCGATGGCTTGGGCATGGGTCTGGGCTTTGCCATGGCACTTACCATGCTGGGGTCAGTGAGGGAGTTGTTTGGCAGTCTGTCCCTTTTTGGGTTCAAACTGGTAGAAGCAGATGGCATTTTGCTTTTTATTCTGCCTCCCGGTGCATTTATAGCCCTTGGGTTTTTAATAGCTTTTATCAATCATTTTAGAAAAACGGCCTGAGTATCATGGAATATTTTATAATCGTATTTGGAGCGATCTTCGTCAACAACATAGTACTGAATCAGTTTCTTGGTATATGTCCTTTTTTGGGTGTTTCCACCAAGGTATCTACCGGACTGGGCATGACTGGCGCCGTCACCTTCGTGATGGCCATCGCTACTACCGTTACCTATCTCATCCAGCAATATGTGTTGGTTCCGCTGGAAATCACCTACCTGCAGACTATATCTTATATTCTCATTATCGCCGCTCTGGTGCAATGGTAGAGATTATTTTGAAAAAGGTAAGTCCGTCATTATATCAGGCTTTGGGGGTATATTTGCCACTGATCACCACCAACTGTGCAATATTAGGGGTGGCCATTTTGGTTATCCAAAATGAGTTCAACCTTATCGAAAGTGTGTTGTTTGCCGTGGCCAATGCAGTCGGTTTTGGACTGGCACTGGTTATTTTTGCCGGTATCCGAGAGCAAATGGAACTGGTGGATTTGCCAAAGGGAATGCGCGGAGTTCCTACATCACTGGTGATAGCCGGTTTGCTCTCTATGGCCTTTATGGGTTTTGCGGGACTGGTTTAGGGCAAGGGGCTGGGTACTTGGTTCCAGGTGCTGGGTGCTGGGTGTTTGTTGCCACAACAAAAAATGTGTACAATAAAGCTTGAGGCTGGTAGCTAAGAGCTTAAAGCTTAATTTTAAAAACTATGGTAAATCTGGCCACAAAATACATGGGGTTGAATTTGAAAAACCCGATCATCGTTTCGAGTTGTAGCCTTACGCACAGCGCAGATGGTGTGAAGCGATGTGCCGATGCCGGTGCCGGTGCAGTGGTGCTGAAGTCACTTTTTGAAGAGCAGATCAATGCAGATGTGAAAGCGCTGGCCAACAGCACGGTTACTCAATTTCATGCTGAAGAGTGGGATTACATCCAGCGTATGGGCCTCGATATGAATGCCGACGAATACCTCACCATTATTGAGGAGTCGAAGGCGAGAGTGGATATACCGGTAATCGCCAGTCTCAACTGCATATCGGGCGACCGATGGACGGAATTTGCCAAATATATTGAAAAAGTTGGGGCTGATGCCATAGAACTCAATATCGCCGTAATGCCCCGGGAGTTTGATGAAGACCCGGAAAAAATCGAAAAGCATATCTACAGCATAATTTCGAATGTAAAAAAGGAGGTGAATATCCCGATCGCCGTCAAGTTGGGGCCCTACTTCACTTCAATGCCAAGAGTGGCCAAAGGTGCCCGCAAAGCCGGTGCTTCGGGATTGGTGCTCTTTAATCGCTTTTACCAAACCGATATCGACATCAACAAGCTGTCGCACGAATCCAAAAACAAATACAGCAGTCCGGCCGAAATGTCAAACACGCTGCGTTGGATATCACTGTTGTACCAACAGGTCGGTTGCTCGCTGGTGGGCAACACGGGCATTCACGACGGGGAAGCGGTGATCAAGCAATTGCTGGTCGGCGCCAAAGCGGTGGAGATTTGCTCCACCTTGTTTGTGAATGGCATGGGTCAGATCAACCTGATGCTGGAAGATTTGTCGTATTGGATGCAGGAGCATGGCTACGAAACCATTGACGACTTCCGTGGGCGCATGAGCCACAAAAATTCCAAACAACCTGAATACTTCGAAAGGCAACAATACATCAGGGCACTGGTAGGGGTTGATTGAGAATGGATTTTTGATTGTAAGGCAGGGTATTAATAAGCTTTATCGTGTGAATAGTTATACATGCCCTTCTCCTCTTTATTGCATAGCTGTGTTTTTGTATTGGCGGCCATTCTATTCGTGTTTTTCGGCTGATTAGATTAGTATCAAATAACCGAAAAGCTAAGGTTGAAAAACACTAAGGCTTGATAGCAGTAACCCGCCAGATGGCATTACCCACATCGTCAGCCACCAGCAAGGCACCATACTTATCATTCACAACTCCCACAGGCCGACCCATTGCATCACCATTTTCCAGGACAAAACCTGTCAGGACGTTGATCGATTCCCCGGCCGGACTCCCTCGGCAAACGGCACAAAAATGACTTTATATCCACTGCGCGGTTTGCGGTTCCATGAGCCATGTTGGCCTATAAACATTCCATTTTCGAATCGGGCAGGCAGCGCAGTACCTTGCGAAGAAGCGAGGCCAAGGGAGGCCGTGTGCGATCCCAGGGCATAATCGGGCACCACCGCCTTGGACACCAAGTCCAGATTCTGTGGCTTTACACGGGCATCGAGGATAGAGCCAAAATAGCTGTATGGCCAGCCATAAAAAGCACCTTCCTGAACGGAAGTCATGTAATCAGGCACCAGGTCATTGCCCAGTTCATCACGTTCGTTTACTGCTACCCAAAGTGCGTTGGTATGTGGCTCCCACGCCATACCTACAGGGTTTCTCAGGCCGGAAGCAAAAATTCGGTAGCTGCCTGTTTGCGGATTAACTTCCAATATAGCTGCGCGCTCTTTTTCTGCATCCATACCCCTCTCGCCCACGTTGCTATTAGATCCAACACCTACATACAATTTTGAGCCATCGGGAGAAGCCACAAGACTTTTGGTCCAATGGCGGTTGATCGGCCCGGCCGGAAGATCCGTGACTTTAGTGGCCTGCGCAGTTATTTCTGTTTGCCCTGCTGCATAAGGGAAGCTTACCAGTGCATCGGTATTGGCCACATAAAATTGGGTACCAACCAGCGCCATGCCAAAGGGGGAGTTCAGCCCCGACAAGAATATTTTTCTAATTTCTGCAATACCATCGCCGTCAGCATCGCGCAGTAAGGTAATTCGATTCGCACTCGGTACCGCTCCACCGGCTTTTTTCTGAAAAAGTTTAAACAACCAACCTTTAATTCCCTTTCCATTTTTTGGCCTTTTGGGGGCATTGGTCTCTGCCACCAGCACGTCACCATTTGGGAGGACATACAGCCAGCGCGGGTGGTCGAGATCACGGGCAAATGCATTGACTTCCAAACCCTCTGCCGCTACTGGTTTATGGTCATCTTTCCAGCCTTTGGCATCTACAACGTTTACCATCGGAATCAGCGATGTTTTGGGCGCTGGCAGCACCGGATTTTTGCCTATGCCGCTCGAAATCGGGAGGTGCTTTTTGCTGGCACACCCAACAAACCCTGCTATCAGTAGCGATAGTAATAAATATTGAAAGCTTGAGTAAATCATTTTAAATTCCTTTGGCGTCTTCAAAAAGTTTAGCTGGTCGTTTTTTGATTTGCTGATCAAAATACACCTGTATCTTTTTTTATGTTAAACAAAACTATTAAAAAATTATTTTTTGGCTGGATCAACTTTAAAATTGTTCCAAGCAAAAAAGTAGTTATTGCCGGAGTACACGCCCCGGTTCTCTGATTTCTTATTTTAGTTTTTAATTAAAAAATTAAATAAGGATTATAATATAGAAATATTGCAAATGCTAAGTCAAGCAGATGGAGCATTATGGAGATTGGGCATGTGATATTGATATACAAAAAATTGGGGAGTTGTCAGGTGCAAAACCGACAGTGATATGTTGTTCTTTGATGATATTTGCCCTCAGGCATGTCCAAATTGTACTGCCCGGTAACGAAATTTGGAGTAAGCCATGTTTTTGGGCAATATGGATATTCGCTTCATGAAAATGAAGTATTTTGGATGGACAGATGAGCATTTGAAGCGAAAATGATACGAAATACTGTTAAAAAAGCTATCCACCTTTCGGCGGATTTAATTCAACACGCAGGAGACGTAAACCGGGCGGTGAAGGTAAATCCAACTTTTGTACATTTACTAAAAAATTGTAACGTTTTGATACGTTTGAGCATTGATTTGCCGGCATACATATATTGCCACCGATGTGTAAAAGCAAATTGCTCAATATTGCTTTCAAAGAATCTATTATTCAGGAAATGATTTAAACGAAATTAAAAATAATATGAAAATTAAATGCAAACTTTTTTTACTACTAGTTTTAAGCACTTTTTGGCACACTCAAATATTTGCTCAACATGCTACTGAGATATCTCCAAAATTGGTTCGTGAAAAGTGGGATGCTAAATGGATAGCTCATCCACGAAGTAATGAACAATTTGGCGTGTATAATTTTCGTAAAGCATTCGAGCTAAAACAGGCACCCAAAAAATTCATTATTCACATATCTGCCGATAACAGGTATTGGTTATACATAAATGGAAAACGCATCTGTACAGGTCCTGCAAAAGGCGATGTTGCCAATTGGAATTTTGAGAGTTTGGAAATATCAGGTCATTTAAGAAAAGGAACTAATGTTTTGGCTGTTACTGTATGGAATCAAGGAGATTACAGGGCGGCATGGCAACAGACTTATAAAACAGGATTGGTGGTACAGGGAAACTCATCGGTCGAAGCCATTTTAAATACAAATGAGACGTGGAAGGTGGCTGAAAATAACGCATACTACCCGTTGTACGATGGGTATAAATTCATAGGAGCCAGAGAGGCATTTTTGCAGTAAAATTTCCATTTGGATGGGAAAAACCAGATGCTGATGAGAGTTATTTTGTCAAGGCTGTTGTGTCGGAAGATGCAGTTCCTTCGGGGTTTAGCGGTAATTATGCCAGAAAACTGATTCAAAGTACCATTCCATTACCCGAAGAAAAACATCAGCGTTTTGCCTCGATAAGGAAAATGGAAAACATTAATTATTCAGACAATTTTATTAAAGGAAACGGAGATTTAGAAATATATCCCTGGGGGAAGATAACAATCTTAATTGACCAGGAACATCTGACAACCGCTTATCCCGAGTTATTGTTGAGTGGCGGGAAAGGTTCAAGAATAACTCTAACCTATATGGAAGCCCCATTTATCGACGTTGACAAGGAATATAAAGGCAACAGAAATGAAATAGAAGGAAAAAAGATTCATGGCTATTTTGACATAATTTATCCAAACGGTGATAGCAATATCCTTTATCGCCCCTTGTATTACCGGACATTTCGCTATGTGCAAGTTGACATTGAAAACTACCTTCAACCACTCATTATCCACGATTTTTCTTCAAAGTTTACAGGGTATCCTTTTAAAAAAATAGCACACTTTCAAAGCAGTGATTCCACACTAGCAGATATATGGAATACTGGTTGGCGTACTGCCAGACTATGCGCTTACGACAGCTATATGGACTGCCCGTACTATGAACAGCTACAGTATATTGGCGATACCCGCATTCAGGCATTAATTTCATTATATATGACGGGAGATGACCGTTTGATGAGAAATGCTATTAGTCAATTTCATAATTCACAAATTGATGAGGGGCTTACTCAAAGTCGCTATCCTGGCATTTTTAAGCAGGTAATACCTCCTTTCTCCTTGTTTTGGACACTAATGGTTCACGATTATTGGATGCATAAACAAGATGATGCATTTGTTAAGCAATTTCTCAAGGGGATTTTAGACGTTTTGGAATGGCATAAAAGCAAGATTGATGAGGAATCGGGTATGTTGGGCAAGTTGGATTTCTGGAATTTTGTTGACTGGCCAAAAGAATGGCCATGGCTGGGTTACGATGAGGTTAGTGGACTGCCCAAGGGTTCGAGCAATGGTAATTCCGCTATTCATACCTTACAATATGTTTATGCCATCAATCAATTAGTTGAGATGTTTGATGCTTTTGGTATGTCTGAAGAGGCAAATGAGTATAAAAAAATTGCCTCGTCACTAAAGGAGAATACCTACCGACTATGTTGGGACAACCAAAGAATGATGATGGCTAGCTTACCTAATAAAAACGAATTTAGCCAGCATGCAAATGTTTTGTCTGTTCTATCCGGAATCCCTGATAATATTGATGCAAAAGATTTATTGACACGCACAATTAATGACACAAGCCTTGTTGAATGTACGGTGTATTACCGGTTTTATTTAAACCAAGCATTGAGGCAGGCAGGGATGGGGGATAAATACATTGAAATGTTAAGTCCCTGGCGAGATATGTTGTCGATTGGTCTAACCACTTTTGCCGAAAAACCTGAGCCAAGCCGGTCTGATTGCCATGCATGGAGCGCCAGTCCAAATTATGATTTACTAGCCACCGTTTTAGGGGTGCGGCCAGGGAGTCCCGGTTTTAAGACAGTAAAGATTGAACCGCACCTGGGAGCACTTTCATTTGCTAAAGGGAAGGTGCCTTGTCCACAAGGTATAATTGAGATTAAAATTGAAAGGCAAAATGAAAAAAAGATGGAAGCCCTTATTAAAATTCCTAAAGGGATGCATGGCACATTTTTATGGAATGGAGAGCTAATCCCTATTTCGGAAGGAGAGCAGATAGTTACGAGATAAAAGAAAGTGCGACAATGTCAATCTATAATAAGCGGTATAAAATACAGAAGTTTAGGTAGTTATGCATAAAACATCACTCGCATCAAAGGTCGTTGCACCTTGATATTAAGGGAGCTCTAATTGCCCAATTTCATGCCGCTGAGCGTTGTGGGCATGCCGATCACGATAACAAGCAACCGAATAATGATTGAATAACAGGAATCGTATTCAAATGCAAAGGAAATATTTGGTACTCCCAATGATTGAGCAGATTTCATTTTGGCTTCTCTCTGGTCTGGCTCCGCTTGCTGCATTTTCGCCGGTATTGACCACCGTTACTTCAAAATATTGCTACTCTACTTCATAGATCAATTCTTGTTCACTTAGTCCATCTATGGAACTGAAATAAATGACAGCGGAGGCGATGGCTGCCAACGCAATAGCCGAAATGATGATGCTCTTTTTTATGTTATGGGTTTATAATACCATTCAGACCTGAGCCCGAAACAAAAAAATGTCTGGAGAGCCAAATGGTAATAAGGAACAGATATGGTCAAATTTACTCAAATACCAGATGCCTGGCAATGAGTGGAAAGTAGAAAATGGACTAACTATAATAGCCCAAAAATGGAAACAGACGGTATAAAACCGCCTGTTTACCCTATCAAATGAAGAGGAGTATCCTTCAACCTGTTAATTGAAGGATAAAATAAGGTAAACAAGCAAAGGATCGGGATTTATTTTACCTCTAACTAATTAAATCTGATTTCTGAAACAAATTAAGAAATTGATCGCCTTGCTTGTTACCTTATATCTTTATAGATGCAGCCCGCATTCGGTTTTTACCGTTTGAGCCCACCTGCCTTTTCTTTTTTTTCCTTTCAATGTACAATGTTTACACCCTATCGATTCATAGCCTAGAGGTTTGAGCGGATGCATTGGCAAATTGTTTTTTTCTATTACACCAAGAGCCTCTTCTTCGCTCACATCAAGGATAGGGTAAAACTTGATGACCCCCTTTTTTACTTCAAAAATATTCAGATTTTCCCTGTGGCTGCTTTGCCAGGACATCAATCCTGAAATCCAAACTTCATACTTGTCGCGGATTTTTTCAAAAGGTTCCACCTTGTTTATATGGCAACATTGGTCAGGGTCGTAACGCCACAATTCACCTATTCTGGAATATTCGTTTTGATCTATATCCGGTGTAATGCTAATTACATTTAGGTCGAACAAGTTAGTAAGTTTTTCTTTATAATCCAGCGTTTCCTGGAAATGATATGTAGTATCGATGAAATGAACCGGTTGTTTGATGCCCGCCTGGTGAAAAAGAAACAATTGGTAAACTGCCGTTGTGCCAAATGAGGAAGTCAACAATACCTTGTCAAAATCTTTGTAGATCTCCTGTATTCGCTCCACCGGGGTGAGCTTTTTGTACTTTTCGTTCAGCTCGTCCAAATCAGGTTCTGATCCGGTCGCTGAGGTATATTTGGCGGGTACGTTATCTTGCAGTGCTGCTGGCATGTTACGTCGTTGTTTTTTTTGATAAAAACGAAGCGGTAAGCTCGTTGAGGGCATTTACCTTTAGCTGGAAATCTCCTTTTAGCCCATTGCGATAATTGTGCAGGTTGTCGATCAGTTCCTGAAGGTTTTCCGGAAGAACATCTTCGAGAAATTCCCGAAATCGTTTTGCAAAAGTCGGGGACTTGCCGTTGGTGCTGATGCCGATTTTAAGATCGCCCTTTTGCACCACCGATCCCAGGTAGAAGTCGCAGAGATCTGGTGTATCTGCCACATTGGTCAATATCCGCTTTTTACGTGCTTCCACTTTGATGCGCTCATGTAGTTGGCGGTCGTCAGTGGCTAGTATCAGCAGGTCAAACCCCTCCAGATCGCTGGTAAAAAACTTTCGCAACAGCAGTTTAATGTTGCTGTTTGCTGCGGCAAGTCGCACTATTTCATCACATATGCGGTCGGCTATGATGGTGACCCTGGCTGCAGGGCTGCTTTTGAGCAAGGCCTCCAACTTTTCCAAACCAACATTGCCCCCACCCACCAGCAGGGTGTGCAGGTTTTCCAGTTTTAGAAATATCGGATAAAGTTTGTTCTGTCCCATCGTGGTTGTTATTGGATATATTCACTTAGCAGATGAGCAAAAGCATCTTTTTTAGTATGTCTCACAATTTCGCCAATCACTATGATGGCCGGCGAGCTCAAACCCAATATTTTTGCCTCTTCTGAAATCGTAGAAACAGTCCCCAGACCCAACTTTTCGTCAGGCCGGGAACCGTTTTGTACGATAGCTACAGGAGTGTTGTGTTTGTTCAAATCCCTAAATACGTTCAGGATTTCTTCCAGTTTTTTCATGCCCATCAATATGACTATGGTGGCGCTCGACTGCGCTGCCAGGTGGAGATCGTGGGTGAGCCTGCCAGATCGCGTAGTGCCTGTCACCACCCAAAAGCTTTCGGCCACACCCCGATGCGTGAGCGGTATATGCTGCATGGCAGGCACCGCAAGTGCACTACTGATACCCGGCACAAATGCCGTGGCGATGCCATGGTGTTGAGCCACTTCCATTTCTTCCAGCCCGCGCCCAAAGACGAAAGGGTCGCCGCCTTTGAGGCGCACTACATGGCCGTGGCTCCTGGTATATTTTACGATAAGGCTGTTTATTTCTTCTTGCTGCGCACTATGCATACCGGCACGCTTGCCCACAAATAGCCTGAGCGCCCTGTCGGGCACATACGAAAGCAGAGCCTCATTGACGAGGGCATCGTACAATACCACATCGGCATCGGCAAGGGCTTTGATGGCTTTTACCGTGATGAGTTCTTCATCGCCGGGGCCTGCTCCTACCAGGGTAAGTTTGGGTATGCGTTCCTTTTGTTCCATTAAACCGCTTTTTCGGTCTGACTTTCCCGCACTTCTTTTATTTGATTTAGAAAGCCCTTCGCCCTTTGATAAAATGTATTGGCAAAATCTTGGTCCGGCTCGTGTTTGTTGATCTGCAACACATGTTCTTTAAAACTGCCTTCTGCGAATTTGAAGGTGCCAGGCTCAACAAATATTCTGTCAAAATCCTGGATCACACTCATTTGAGAGCTGTTTTTAACATTTTCGCCCAATAGCATCGCTTTGGCGCTATTCACAAATACGTTGTAGCTGTGGTAGATGGAGTCGGCATAGTTGCCATTTTCCAAGGCCATTGCAGACCAGCCGAGTTTCTCTTCGGAGTCGAACAGCAAGGTAGAAACCAGGTCGATAATCACTCCCGCGCATTCCCCAACCGCCGTTTCCACAGCAAAATCTTCATTTTTCCCCAGTCGATATAGTCAGAAGGCGTTACCGTGCTCAATTCTGCAAGCGGTTTCAGCAGGGTGTAAAAATACATTTTACCTTGTCGCTTAAAATAGTCCTTGTAGTATTCACCATCCAGGCTGTTGCTGTCGTAGTCGTCGAGTAGAGAACGGAGCACTTCCGGTCCTCTTTTGCTGGGCACTTTTATTACCCTGTCGGCTACTTCACCTTCGCCATCGGTATTGACTCCACCACCGAGCATCACCTGAATAGCAGGCAATACATGCTCGCCATTTTTGATGGAGCTGCCATGCAATCCTATGGCCGCCATACCGTGCTGACCGCAAGAATTGGGGCAACCGCTTATTTTAATTTTGATGTCCTGGTTGTGGATCAGATCAGGATACTCGTTTCTGATCACGTCTTCCAGGGCTTTGGCTATGCCTGTACTGCTGGAAATACCCAGGTTGCAGGTGTCGGTGCCCGGGCAGGCGGTGATGTCTGCTGTAGAGTCGAAGCCCGGCT
Source organism: Cyclobacteriaceae bacterium (assembly GCA_012033595.1). Taxonomy (GTDB): domain Bacteria; phylum Bacteroidota; class Bacteroidia; order Cytophagales; family Cyclobacteriaceae; genus JAAUQL01. The sequence goes on from JAAUQL010000009.1 coordinate 46,012, forward strand.
CTGCCAGACCTGCCGCATTCAGTTCGTTGAAGAGCGGCTTCAGCGCTTCTTTGGTAACGAACTTGAGCAAATAGCCTTGGTTGACCGTGACCCGGATGTCGTTTCCGGCGTATTTCTCGGCAATGTCAGCAAATGTTCTGGCCAGATCAGACGACATGTCGCCCAACAGCAACTTTACATACACGCCGTAGTAGCCTTTTTGCTTTTGTTCGAACACATTGGTTTGATACCATTGATCAAATTTTTTGACATCGTGCACCTCCACCTGGCCATAGTCCGCATGAGCTGGCAAAGCAGGAATGGCATCAAAAGACTCATGATCTATTGTGTATGTTTTTACCTTCAGGGCTTTTTGTTCTTCGGCTACCAGTCGCAGCAGTTCTTGAAGCCCCAGGTCATTCAGTAAAAATTTCAATCGTGCCTTTTGTCTTCGCGCACGCTCACCATAGCGGTCGAAAACACGCAACAGGCCTTCGGTAAAGGGGATAAGTTGGTCTTCGGGCAAAAAGTCATAGGCCAGTTGCGCCAGGAAGGGCTGGGCTCCCAGCCCACCTCCCACATAAACTTTGAACCCGCGGACTTCTTTGCCATCGATGGTTTTTATCTTTGGAATTGCGCCCACATCATGTATGAAAGCAAAAGCAGAATCTTCGGTGCTTGACGAAAGGGCGATTTTGAATTTGCGCCCCATTTCCTGGCAAACGGGATTGCGCAAGAAATATTCGAAAACGGCATGGGCGTATGGGCTTACGTCAAATGGCTCGTTGGGGTCGATGCCAGCTTTGTCTGAGGCCGTGACGTTGCGAACGGTATTGCCGCAGGCTTCACGGATGGTGATGTTGTCTTGTTCCAGTTTGGCCCATAGTTCCGGCGTTTTATCCAGGCTTACGTAGTGGATTTGTATGTCCTGCCGGGTAGTAGCGTGCAATTTGCTGCTGGCAAATTCATCGGACAGATCGGCGATTTTTCGCAATTGTCTGAAGGTCATTTTGCCGTAAGGGATTTTGATGCGGACCATCTGCACCCCGGGTTGTCGCTGGCCATATACCCCCCTGGCCAGGCGAATACTCCTAAATTTCTCATCGTCGATTTGCAGGTTGCGAAATTGCGATATCTTGTTGGCCAGATCGATAATATCGTTTTCGACCACCGGATTTTCCAAATTTTCTAATTCACTTCTAAAGCTAAGCATGGTTCTTTTGATTTTTTGGGACATAAAAAAGCCTTCCCCCGATTTTGAGAAAGGCTAGAGATACATCTATTTTTTTTGATTCTAATACTAAAACATTAGAGAAATAAACCTTCATAACCTTTCCCGGAAAATGGCATAGGACAACACCAGTACCAGCAGGCACATCGCTTAGATGCTGAGATTTTTTGATTTACGGGATCAATAATAAGGTTCATTGGATGATTTTTCTACAATCGAATTGCAATTTTACAGCAATAAAAATTTAATTGCAATAATACCTACGATTAATTTGTTTTACGGTATAATATTTTGGCGAAATTATGAATATTAAATGATTCTTTTGTCGGCTCAATGACTATGTGACATGGGTCACAAACCAAAAATCAATATTGATCACCACTTTTCTTGGGTACGTTCAATTTACCATAGAAATATAGCGAATGGCTGGACACGGTAAAGTTGAACGTTTCCTCTACAAGTTTCTGAATCTCCATTACCCTCGGGTCACAAAACTCAAATATCTGGCCGGTATCGGTACAGATTACATGGTCGTGCTGCCTGAAACCGTGCGACTTTTCGTATAGCGACAGGTTCTTGCCAAATTGGTGTCTTTTTACCAATTCACATTCCAACAGCAAATCCAGGGTGTTGTAAACGGTGGCACGACTCACACGATAATTTTTGTTTTTCATATTGATGTAGAGCGATTCTACATCGAAGTGGCCTTGATTGGTATATATTTCCTCAAGAATGGCAAAGCGCTCCGGTGTTTTGCGCAATTCCTTTTCTTCCAAATATTTTCGGAACAGTTCCTTTATTTCTTCAAACTTGTCTGGGGCAATCATGCTGTCTTTATTAGGCTTTTTAGGCTGTCAAACATCAAAATTAGTTTTTTAATATCTGAGCTAATAGCGATTCATGCTAATTGTTGGAATTCACCAATGTATATAATCATTTTATGGTCTTTATGTTTGAGGTTTTAAGTGGTAAACTGCCTGCCACTGTTCCCCTGCCGGTTTGAGATCGCGACAGATTTTAGTATCCTTGCTTAGGTACTTTATCATTTAAAAAGATAAAAGCGGGTATATTGCAGGATCAACGAACATTATACTTCGCTATGATAAAACGTGCGATATCCGGCATGCTCATTGGTTTGGTCAGATTTTATCAGGGCGCGATTTCGCCCTTGTTTCCCAGCACCTGCCGCTATACGCCTACTTGCTCGCAATACATGGTCGAAGCAATTAAAATCCATGGACCGGGCAGGGGCTTTATATTAGGCATCAGGCGATTTGGTCGTTGCCACCCCTGGGGCGGCAGTGGCTATGATCCGGTACCACACAAAAATCACCATCATGACAAAAAATAAGATTCCCGTCACCATTGTCACAGGTTTTCTCGGAGCCGGAAAAACCACCTTGCTCAATGGCCTGATAGAAGCACATCCTCAAACAAAATTTGCCATTATTGAAAATGAGTTTGGCGATATTCCCATAGACCAGGAGTTGGTGATCAATGCTAAAGACGGCATATTCGAGATGTCGAATGGTTGTATTTGTTGTTCGCTCAATACCGAGCTGGGAGAATTGCTGCGAAAGTTATCTGATGATGCCTATCAATTTGACCACCTCATCATTGAGACTACGGGCATAGCTGAGCCAGATGGCATTGCGGCGGCTTTTGTTGGTGCCAACAAAGCCACCCGTTTTTACCTTGATGGAACCATTTGCCTGGCCGATGCCCGGGATATTGTTAAAAACCTGCAAGAGCGCGGCGAAGCAATCAAGCAAGTCTCTTTTGCTGACCTCATAGTACTGAACAAGACGGATCTGGTAGATATGCCGGAAAGGGAAATGGCCATCGCACACATAAAAAAATTCAACGCAGAAGCGCCTGTTATCGAAACACAGTATGGGAAATTGCCGCCGGAAAGCTTGAAACTCCAGGCCTATGATGGCCTTAAGCTGGAAAACACACTGCTCAACCCACAACATCACCATCACCACAACGAACTCGTCGCGCACAGTTTCGAATTTGGAGCGCCTCTACTTGCCGACAAGTTCGAGCATTGGATAAATATGTTGCTATTTTTAAGCGGATATCAGATTTATCGGATCAAGGGAATACTTCAGTTGGAAGGAGAAAGCCACAAAGTGGTTTTTCAATCGGTACGTTCCAACAGCAAAATAGATTTGGGGAGTCAGTGGCAGCCTGGAGAAATCCGCAAAAGCAAAATTGTATTTATTGGCCACAACATCAAAAAGGAGCCATTGGAGAAAGGCCTTAAAGGATGCATGAAGCGGACTTGATACAAGATGGCGCAAACGCCGTACCTCCTGCAACACACCGGTCGGGAGCGATGGCGCCTCTATGCGTGGGCTTATTCTTCGGTATCGGGACTTACCTTTTTATTGATCCAAAACGGAGCGGTGGCAAACCAAATGACCATGGAAAAGGCCATAATATTTTTATTCATCTGCAGGTCTAAATCTCCAAAAAATACGAGCAGGGAAGGTACGATGGTACCCGATAAGGCCAGATAAGAAATTATTTTTAATATAGCATGTTTCATGATAGTACAGTCGGAGGTGAAAGCCTGGATTGATATAATTTACTGACCACGATATAAATGGCCGATGCGATAAACCAGCCAGGAAGGCCAAGAAAAAACACCTCTACGCCCAGCAGCAAATTCAGAAGCAAGCCAATGGCAAGGGTTACGATCCAGGCTATGGCGGCTGCCCAATTTATGTTGCTATGCGTCTTTTCGGAATAGAAATCAGACAATCCCAAGCGCTTCAATACATAGAAATCTATGAAAATGACCGCACCCATAGGCATAAGGAGAAACCCATACAGGGCCACAAAATCGAGCAGGTTCATGACCAATGCCGGAAAACATGCAGCCATGGTGGTCACCAAACCGGTGATTAGGGTCACCTTCCAGGTTTTCGACCTGGGAGCCAAAGATTGAAACGCCAGACCTGCACGGTAAATGGTAGGGTTGGCCGTGGTCCATCCGGCTATGATCACACAGACAGCACCGGCGATGCCGGCCGCATTGAAGGCCACCACACCAGGCGCAAATTCGGCGCTGTTGTTGGATTGCTGAAGGAATAGTGCATATAAAATGCCGGACGAAAGCCAGGCAAAGTAATGTCCTATGTACATGCCAGTGGCAGTGGAAAAACCGTATTGCCATTTTTTGCATATCGAAATATCGAGAGATCAGACATTCCGATGTGCATGGCCATATTAACAAACCACCCAAAGAACATGACATGCCAAAAAGTAAACTGACTTTGGCCGGGTAAGGGAATGCCACTCCATATCTTCTCATTGGCTACTGTCCAAAAATCCGACAGAGAATTTACCCCAAGTCTGGGCAACACCGCTATGGCCGCCGCAAAAAAAATGAGAATCATCCAGGGCGCGGCGATATTTGCAAATTTCGATACTTGTTGATAGCCAAACATGGCCACCACTGTGGTGAACGAACCGATGATAAACACGGTGACAATCCAGCCAAAACTATTGGGCAACATATCGCTGAGTGAGGGCATTTCCAATCCGAAAGGAATGCCAATGGCTGTGGCCGAAACGGCGATCATGGAGCCTGCCAGAAAACAGAACATGACGCCATTGACCAGGTTATAGCTTTTCACCAGTATGGGGCCACATATTTTTCAAGCTGATAATACAAGGTCATCCGGTTCTTCACGGCTATGGGAGCAGTAAGGAATGCCCAGCTCAATACAGCCAAAAAATTTCCTACCAACAGACCAACAATGAGATCGAATGCCGTGACCCCGTGGGCGACAAAAAGTGGCCCGATCACAAATTCGGTGCCTGCCGTGTGCTCACCGGCATACATACCGATAAAGCTTCTGAGGTTTTTGAGCTTGGATGGGGGAATGGGTTGACGCTCGTATTCATTGACCGAATCGAGCTTGGCAACAAGGCCATTTGTTTTCATATTTTGGGGATTTTCTAAAAAATGTCAGGTTCAGTTTTGTCTTGGTGCAATATAGAAAAAAATGACATTGGCCGGCCTATGCGAATCAATAATCATAAATTCATCGTGATAGCGGATGCTGTGCACTTATTTTTTAAATGAATATTTGATAATTTGTGTTAATTGCCAGATGTATATTTGATTGCCTGAAAAAGATTGATCGCCTCCATAGGTTTTTATGATGATGTTGTACAATAATCTGACGACAAAATGATGCGCACAGCCAAGTTTATATTCATTGCAGGCCTTATGCTTTCCTGCATTCCTGGTTTTGGTCAATACAAGATCGTGACAATTGCCAGCGACCGTGCCGATGGTATCGGTCCTTGCCAGCCCAGTATATTTATCAATCCCAAATCGCCCAATATGATGGTGGCAAGTTTTGTGAGCGAAAAAACCATGCAGACCAGTGGCACCAAAACCCGTCACAACAAAATATACTATTCACAGGACTTTGGCCACACCTGGAATACAAAGAACATAAAATCAAGGTACGGTGACTTCGGCGACCCCTGCATCATTGCAGACAATGAGGGTATCTTTTATTATTTTCATCTCTCCGACCCCAAAAAATGGGATGGGAAGGCCAGATGGTGATGGATCGCATTGTATGCCAGCGATCTGGCAATGGCAAATCATGGAATAGTGGTACCTTTATGGGGACTGAATCCACCCAAAAAAAATGAAAAAGCCTGGGCGACATTTGATGAAACATCAGGATATATTTATGCCACCTGGACCCATTACGACAACTATGCCTCATCAAATCCGCAAGACAGTGCGCATATTATGCTGTCTTTTTCTACTGACCGCGGACTTAACTGGTCTCCGGCCATGCGCATCAACCAGTTCGGCGGTAATTGTCTCGGTGAATCAGGTACGCCTCTTGGCGCCATACCTGTGGCGGGTCCGGAGCAGGAAGTGTACGTGACCTGGGCCAATAATGGAAAAATTTATTTTGACCGTTCGGCTGATGGCGGAGTCACCTGGCAAAAAAGGATGCAATAGTAGCAGAGCAGATCGGTGGCTGGCATTTGAACGTGCCCGGGTTTGGCAAAGCGTCGGGAGCGCCCGTGAGTGCATGCGATATCAGCTATGGCGATCGGCACGGTACAATATACGTTAGCTGGTCTGACCAGCGCAATGGTGAAAACAATACCGATGTGTGGTTGGCCAAATCTGCGGACAAAGGCAATACCTGGTCGGATCCCATCAGGGTGAACGATGATGAAGTGACGATGATGGGCCGGCACCAGTGCTACAATTGGATGTCCGTTGACCCGGTGAGCGGCAATATCTACCTCGTATTTTATGATCGCAGAGAACATGAAGGCCTGGAGACAGACGTGTATATGGCCATATCTACAGATGGGGGACAGACTTTCAGCAATGAAAAGATCAGCGATCAGCCTTTTGAGCCCGACAACAATATCTACATGGGCGATTATATCAATATTGCCGCCTATGCCGGCTATGTGCGACCAATTTGGACGACCTATGAAAATGGCGTTTTGTCCATTAAAACCGCGCTTATAGATGTACGCTGAGACCACTGCATAAATTAATACCAACAGCAGCCGGTTTCATGGCCGTTTTGGTGCCTTCAAGTTTATCTCAGTAAAGTTGCGTGATGCATGTTGATGAAAACTAACTGCGCTATCATGCTCGGCAGCAATCATTTATTCATTTTTTTCATTATCAGCAATGCAATTGTTTTAGTCAGATTTTCGGCTGTAAAAATAATTTGAACCTGCATCGTAGTTTGGCGTTATTTATTATGATATCAAAATAATATCATAATAAATTAACTAATCATGAAAAAAGAAGTTTTGTTGAAACCTAAAAGCGGCTATCCCTTTTTGCTGCTCGTGGTGCTTATTTTGGCAGGAGCCGTCTTTGCTATCATCCAAGCTCAAATACTTGCTGCATTGGCTCTATTCCTGTTTTTTCTTCTGGTACTCAAAGGCTTTTACATTGTGTATCCCAATCATTCCAAGGCGATGGTGCTTTTTGGCGCTTACAAAGGCACGGTAAAGGAAAACGGTTTTTTTGGATCAATCCATTTTTTGGCTACCGGTCTATTTCATTGCGCGCCCGCAATTTCGACAGTGAGCGTGTGAAGGTCAACGACATGGTGGGCAACCCCATTCTGATCAGCGTCATATTGGTTTGGCGTGTGCAAGAGACCTACCGGGCTGCATTTGAAGTAGATGATTATGCGCAATTTGTGAAGGTGCAGACCGATGCGGCGGTGAGAAAACTTGCCGGTTCTTATCCTTACGACAATTTTGATGAGCATGTCCATGAAATTACTTTGCGCTCCGGCGTAAAGGAAGTAAACGAAGCGCTTGAAAAAGAGCTGGATGAGCGTCTGACCATGGCGGGTATCCATGTAATGGAAGCGCGGATCGGATACCTGGCCTATGCCCCGGAGATTGCTCAAGCCATGCTGCGCCGCCAACAGGCAACGGCCATCGTTGCGGCAAGATTCAAAATAGTGGAAGGCGCAGTAGGCATGGTAGAAAGCGCCCTCGAAATGCTATCACAAAAGAGCATCATCAATCTGGACGAAGAGCGAAAAGCTGCTATGGTTAGCAATCTTATGGTGGTGCTGTGTGGCGACAGAGATGCTCACCCCGTCATCAACACCGGTACCTTACATCAATAAATAGTGATGGAAGAATATAAACTACTGAAACAAAAGTTCTTTGAAGGAACTGCGAAGTTTGAAAAAAGAATTAATGAAACCTGCCAGCAAGGCTGGAAGCCGGTTTCATTGACATCTGATCATGGTAGTGCCATGGTGCTGTTGCAAAAAGTGGATAAGTTTCACGAAGAATGATCAACAGACCGATGCTGCTCCAGAAAGCGAGAAAATAAACCCATTGCACTAAATGACCCGGCAACTGAGCGGTTCAACATAGTTGGCCTTCAGAGCCGGATGGTGCCTTGGAAGACAATTCAAATTAGAATGAAATAAAATTGCTATTGATTTATGCCAAAGAAAAAGCCGTTTGTATTGAGAATGGATCCGGAAGTGCTGAAAGCGGTAGAGAAATGGGCTGTGGATGATTTTCGCAGCAGCAACGGGCAAATCGAGTGGATAATCCATGAAGCACTGCTCAAAGCCGGGCGGCTGCCCCAAACAAATGCCGGGCAATAGCAAACATTTTTATTTACAATTTGTCTAGTATTGGAGGATGGAACATCCTCCTTTTCTTTAAAACCATCCGCAGTATTTAATGTCATTGATTAAAAAGCCAAATTTTTCAAAAACAGACAAGGAAATAGCCGGACTACGAAAATCAGGTAAAATTGTAGCCACTGTGCTGTGGGAAATGATCAACGCGATCAGGCCTGGCATGACTACCCAGCGACTAGATGAAATAGCCGGATATTATCTTAAAAAAATGGAGGCAAGTTCTGCGCCCCGCCTGGAAGGCTTCCCGGGCAATACCTGCATAAGTGTGAATGAAATCATCGCTCATGGCATACCGGGTAAGCGGATATTGCGTTGCGGCGACAAAGTAAATATAGATGTCTCTGCTGCGCACAAAGGGTTTTTTGGAGATGTCGGCTACACCATAATTCTTGGAGGTCTTACGCACAGCAGCAACCAGTTATTGGAATGCGCAAAGCAATCAACCCTGACCGCCGTTACCATGTCAACAGCCGGAACGCCTGTAAATCAAATAGCGAGGGCCATAGAAGAGCAGACCAGAACATGCGGGTACACCATCATCAAAAACCTTTGCAGCCATGGTGTAGGCAAGAGCCTCCATGCTTGTCCACAGAATATTCTAAATTATTACCACCCAGAGGAAACCCTGGCGCTCGAACCTGGCATGGTGATCGCCTGGGAACCCTACATTTCTACCGGCGCCACACGAGCACAGGAATCGTGCAACGAATGGAACCTGACCACGCATAACCACAGCGATGTGGCGCAATTTGAGCACACCGTATTGGTGACCGATGGCAAGCCCGAGATATTGACCGTCATCGATTTTTAACCTGTCCTTTTCAGGAATAAAAAAGCGTTATTCCCTTTTTATCAGCATACAATATACGGACTGCATTCATCATACAGCGCAAGGTTACGCAATGTTGCGATATGGAAAATAATAAATTAGACAAGGCTAAATATGTATTTATACCAATCTAATTTATATATTTGTGTTGTATAAAAAAACAAGTAACATTCCCATGAACCGGCCAGTCCTCTTTCTACTATTTTGCTTTTCGGTACAACTCAACTGCCTCGCCCAGGGTTCCGTCAGGGGCAGGATAAGTGATGGCACCGAGCCGCTTTCGTTTGTACATATTGGCATATCGGGTCAAAAAACCGGCGTTTTTTCAGATGACCAGGGGTATTTTTTCCTGGACAAAGTACCCGCAGGTACCCTTACTTTGCATTGCTCTTATGTCGGCTACCAAAGCAAAGAAATACCTGTAATGGTGCGATCCGGTGAAGAAAGTTTTGTTTCCATTTCCATGGATCGGTCTTTTCCGAACTCGATGAGGTAGTGGTGACAGGGGCGCGGATGGGACAAAAAAGAACAGAATCTCCGGTGGTTGTGGGGCTCATCGACAAAAAAACGCTGGACAATACCCAGGCCAATACACTTGCCGATGGGCTCAACTTTCAGTCTGGTCTGCGGATGGAAACCGACTGCCAGACCTGTGGATATTCCCAGTTGAGGATGAACGGCCTTGGGGGTGCCTATTCGCTAATCCTTATCGATAGCAGGCCGATTTTCAGCAGTATGATGGGCTTGTACGGATTGGAGCAAATACCTGCAAGTACCATAGAGCGGATTGAAGTAATACGCGGTGGCAGCTCGGCAGTATATGGAAGCAACGCCATAGCCGGTACGGTAAATGTTATTACGAGAGAGCCTGAATCCGATTTGATAGATATTGGTGTTTCAACGCATTTTATTGGTGCGCAATCGTGGGAAAGTAAGGTAGATGCCGTCGCATCTAAGGTATTTGCCAGGTCGGGCATTACCTTGAATATAAGCCAGAACAACCGGGAAGCATATGATGCCAATAAAGATGGATTTTCTGAACTTCCCAAATTGGAGGGAACAAATTTTGGCCTGAACAGCTATTATAAAATAGGCAAATACACCAAACTGGGGTTTAATCTGAATGGAATTAATGAATACCGCCGTGGTGGAAATAGCATCGAGGCAGCCCCGCACAAAGCCGATCAGGCCGAAGAAAGGGCGGCTAATATCATTATGGGTGGGCTTACCCTCAACACCAGCCTGCCTGCGCTCAACAGTTCGGCAAGCTTCTATTTCGCCGGTCAATACTTAAAGCGCAAACATTATACAGGCATAGACCATGCAGATGCATACGGCAACACCTTTGGGCAAACTGCCATGAGTGGTGTTCAATACCACTATTTTGCCTACAAACATACCTTCACGGTGGGAGCCGAATATATTGCGGATGGCATCCAGGACTATATTCCACTGTACACGTACGAGGTCGATCAGCAAACCAGCCAATTTGGGGCTTTTGCCCAGGATGAATGGAAGATCAGCGATAAATTTACGTTGCTGGCCGGGTTGCGAATGGACAGCCACAACATGATCGACAAGCTGGTATTCAACCCCAGGGCTAATCTGCTCTATAAACCGCTGGACTTTGCACAGGTACGGCTTAGCTATGCTTCCGGATTTCGCGCCCCTCAGGCATTCGATACCGACCTGCATATCGCCTTTGCAGGTGGAGGCGTATCGCGCGTACAGCTCGATCCCGATCTTAATAAAGAAACCTCAGAAAGCTATTCGTTTTCCATCAACTACGACCGACCCGGCGAAAGGGCTATTTATGGATTTACGATAGAAACATTTCATACCCGGCTTTTCGATGCATTTGTGTTGGAAGATCGCGGGGACGATGGTCTGGGGAACATGATTTTGTTGAAAAAAAATGGAGGAGGATCTACAGTGCAGGGTCTGTCGATGGAGGGGCGGATCAACTACAACGATGTGGTGGAATGGAGTATGGGAATGACCTTGCAGACCAGCCTGTATGATGATCCGGTACAATGGTCTTCTGATATCGAAGCCAAAAGCCAGTATCTCCGCACCCCCAATGATTATGGATTTTATATGCTCGACATTCAGCCCCTAAAAGGCCTCGCCATTTCGCTGGCAGGGGTATATTCCGGTGCCATGCTTGTGCCACACTATGGTGGAGCTCCGGGTGTGCCGGCCGATGAATTGATCACATCAAAACGTTTTTTTGATCAGCAGATCAAAGTGAGCTATACCCTGCAACTTAAATCCATCGGCCAGGGATTGCAATTTTTTGGCGGTATCAAAAACATTTCCGATGCCTATCAAAATGATTTTGATACCGGTCCGTATCGCGATTCCAATTTTGTGTACGGGCCGGCCAGGCCAAGAACTTTTTTCTTTGGTGTCAGGCTGGCAACATCAGGCGAATGACCAGCATGAACGAATGATGAAAAAAAACATGTCGTACCCGATCATTTCCCTTCTTCAATCAGCTTGACCAATTCGCTAGGATGCATATGGTATTCGGAAGCGATTTCTTTGAGCGATTGTGACGGCGAAGCCTGGATTTGATGGGCTTTTAATGTGCTGATCACCGTTTCCGGCTCCAGTCCCATATCGGCAGCCACTTCTTCTATGGTCATTCTGCCGTAGCCTTTTCCCGAACCTCCTTGACGTGGCTGCCCTACATGACCTTGTGCCGGTACCAGAATGGCATAGAGCTGTGCCGGCGACTTCCCATTTTTTTGAGCCACGTCCTTGAGCAACTGTTCTTTGCCCTCTACCTGGATACCTACGACACGGAGCGTTTCTATTAGCTCCTCAGCTTCCTGCTTTAAATATTTTTGGGCTACCTCATCCAGGCTTAGGTTTTCCATATGAGGTATGGGGGCAGCTTTTTGTTTTTCTTCCCAGCTAAAGCCGATGGTTTCGCCGAGATCATAAAAACTACTGAAAGGCGGGAGTTGCAAATGTGTGCCCATCAGCACGCCAAGAAACACCAGTACAGCAAAGGCAAATTCTTTCTTTTTCCTCATTTGGCTGCTGCTTTTCAGCTTTACATAAGACCATAAGTTTCTCCAGTTCAGAAAGAAGATATGCCAAATAGTTAACAAAATAAAAAAATACGAAAAGAGGGTGTGCTGTGCCTGCCATTGTTCTTTGCTAAGACCCAGCAAGAGCCAGTGCTGCCAATGTGCTATTCTGCCCGGAGGCGATACATACAATACCGTGCCCGATACCAGCAACCATACAATTGCAAAAAAAAGCCCAAAGGCTACAAAACTCCTGAAGTGAAAACGATTTGACATACTTGTATATTTAAAAAATTTGGTTTATGAAAAAGTAGTTGAAATGCGCACGTAAAAGAAAACCAAAAGCCTGTTGGCTACGGTGACCGATATCACATGAAATTAATGTACATAGCTGCCTGCGTTGATATCGAAGGTGCCACCTGTGGCATGGTCTGCAAGGCCACTAGCCAAAAAAGCAACAAACTGCGCCACGTCTTTGGGCTCGGTCAGTTGGTCGAGCGCCGAGTCTTGTAGTGCGTAGCCTTCACCGTATTTTTCGGTAAAAGCCCTGGCCATGTCGGTACGTACAAAACCCGGCGCCACCAAAAAAGCCCTGATGCCTTCCTTGCCATATGCCCGGGCAATGGACCTTGTAAGTCCCACCAGGCCGGCCTTAGATGCGGCATATGCCATATAGTCACGGGTATCACCGCGAAAAGCCGCTCTTGAGGATATGTTGATGATGATGCCCCCGCCATGCTCTTTGAAATGCTGTATTGATTTTTGCACAAAAGACCCACCGCATTCAGGTTGATATCCATGGTGAGCAACCAATCATCTATCCATGAAATGTCGTCCTTATCCGGATCTGAACTAATGGCGATGCCCGCATTGTTTATGATCACATCCAATTTGCCAAAATCCTGGATCACTTTGTTGAAAAAGCTGCTTACTTCCAGCCCCTGGTCAAAATCGCACTGGTACAACGTGGCCTTTGGTGCCAGACTGTGCATAACTTTATCTGCCCTGTTCTTATTTTTGCTGTAGTGAAGCGCCACATGCGCCCCACAGTCAACCAGTACTTCGGCTATACATTTGCCTATACCTCTGCTGGCGCCGGTAATCAGTATATTTTTATTCTTAAGATTGATATGCATGTCTGATACTTGTTCTTGGTTGATATGTACTTGAGTCCGACTTCAATAGAAATTGCCCTCTTTTGCGAACTAACCCGGCACCATAGCGCACTTACTGATTTCAATAAGTAAATCAACCAAAGCGTACTTGCACGAATGAGTCCGGCTTCCGGCAATTGAAGGCATTAATTTACCAGAATTATTCGCAAATAAGATAAAAATGCAGGTAAAAATGAGCAGCTCTTACTGTCTTTGTTACAGTCAATTAAATAATTTAATAGTACAAAAAGCGACCTATTTCATGCTCCGTTTTATACTTTTTATCGAAAAAATTGTAGGTTTTAAAGACAATGAGCCCGGCCTTGTCGATAATTTTTCACCTGGACTATCCCCGGGCGTATATATGCCTGAACATTAAGTCCGCTCCCAACCAGTATTATTTTTTAGGTCAATTATTATATTATGAAAAGAGCAATTTTTTATTTGGCGGTTCTCACACTTTCTTTTAGCATATTTTCTTGCGCCGGGTCTATTCCTCAGCATTGTCCTTCTTACCACAGTGCTTATGGCAAAGAAAAGTACAAAAAAACCAAAGGTGTAAATAAGAATGTATTTGCCAATGGTATAAAGGGCTCCCGGTATAAGGCAGACAGGTTTTAGCACCAGGGAGTACTAGAGGTTCTGGTATTTTAACAAGGCGCTTTGTTGCCGGGGAATTACCGGCACGCACAAAAAAAACACCGGTCAGTAGCATCGGTGTTTCAATAGGAAAATGATGGGTCGCTGGCTATTGCTGAAGCGGATCTACCGGAAACCTTTTCATCAGTTCTTTCACCAGCCGGGGGATATTGCGCTCCCTGTTTTTTGGGTTTTCGTCAATTTCGCCTGAGATGGTGCCCTGCCAGATCAATTTTTTGGTTTCGGAGTCAAACACATCACAAACCAGGGTACCTACGTAGTAGTCGTACTCGCTGTAGCTGGTGGTATTGTAGCCCATACCCCAACCCCATGCCGCACCATAGCCAAAGCCACCATAATACCCATAAGGGCCACCTGCGCCATAGTGAGAAGTATATGCCGTGGTGCCTGTCTTTTGATCTACCACTATAAATAGGGACATAACGATATCGCCATTTCGGTCTGTTTTGTCCAGTCCCCTTTTTTCAAATTCTTCTGTAAAAGCCCTTTCAATTCTTTCTTTATCGAACCGGTTGAGAATTTTATCACTTTGCTCTGTCCAACCATAAAAACTCATGGTTTTGTATTTGCTAAAATCTACATCGCGATCTTTTTCGGAGTGAAATTGTACGGTGGAGCATGAGGCCATTGCCAACAAGGCCATTGCTAAAATAATGGAGCTTTTCATGGGGTAGATTGTGGTTTTTAGTTAAGAACAATTATAACAATACTTTCTGGCAATTACTCAATTTATCCATTCAATTAGCTGTGCTATAATTCTAGTTCGTGGGCTTCGGCAGCGCCTCTTGGGTATCTGATGTGCTCTACCAGTTCGCTGATCTCTTCCGGTGGGGCAGGGGTGAATGTCATCACCACCCAAGCCACAACAAAATTCAGGATCATACCGACAAAGCCGATGCCTTCCGGAGAAATGCCCAGCAGCCAGTCTTCGGCGGTGTTGGATGCCGGATCGAGAAATTTGAAGTTGATGATGTAGCCGCCTGTAAACAATAAGCCCGTTATCATACCCGAGATGGCACCTTCTTTATTCATTCTTTTATTGAATATGCCCATAATGATGACCGGAAAAAATGAAGAAGCAGCCAGGCCAAACGCAAAGGCCACCGTAGCTGCGACGTAGTCGGGGGGGTTGACACCAAAATAGCCGGCCAGAAGCACCGCCAATCCGGCTGCTACCCGCGCGATGACCAACTCGGCATGGTCGCTGATATCCGGCTTCAATTGCTTTTTGATCAGGTCGTGAGAGATAGAGGCGGAAATCACCAGCAAAAGACCTGCTGCCGTGGATAGTGCCGCAGCCAGAGCACCTGCTGCCACAAGAGCAATCACCCAATTGGCAATTTGGCGATTTCTGGATTGGCCAGTACAATGATGTCATGGTCGATGGTGAGTTCATTCAGGTCTTTGTTGGCCACATATTGCACTTTGCCATCGCCATTTTTATCCTCAAATATTATAAGTCCGGTTTTTTCCCATTTGCCAAACCAGGCCGGGAGTTTTGAATAGGGCGTTTCGCTCACCGTCTCTATGAGATTGGTGCGGGCAAATACCGCTATGGCCGGAGCTGTTGTATAGAGAATGGCTATAAAAATCAAGGCGTACCCTGCCGAAAGCC
This sequence comes from Cyclobacteriaceae bacterium, assembly GCA_012033595.1. Classification (GTDB taxonomy): domain Bacteria; phylum Bacteroidota; class Bacteroidia; order Cytophagales; family Cyclobacteriaceae; genus JAAUQL01. The sequence continues at coordinate 61,717 of JAAUQL010000009.1, forward strand.
GCGCATCCCTAACCCTGGGCACCGTAAAGAACCTCACGATAACGTGGGGCAGGCCAGCGGTACCTGCCATCAGCGCTCCGGTAATGCAAAACATATCCCACATTCCCCTGGCTCCTTCGGTGTACCTGGCAAAGCCTAATTCCTCATGGAGTCCATCTAATTTATCGAGCAGATAGGTGCCATCGGCAAGCCTGGCTCCAAAGCCAAGCTGGGGAATGGCGTGGTCTGTAAGCAAAATAGAAATGAAAATGGCCGGAACCATAAAAGCGAAAATCAGAATGCAATACTGCGCCACCTGGGTATAGGTGATGCCTTTCATACCACCCATGACGGCATAAAAAAATACGATGAACATACCAATGACAACTCCATAGTTGACCGGGACTTCCAAAAAGCGCGAAAATACCACACCAACGCCTCGCATTTGGCCTGCTACATAAGTAAACGAAACAAAAAGGGCGCAAAATACGGCTACGGTACGGGCGGTTTGCGAATAGTAGCGATCTCCCACAAAATCGGGTACGGTAAATTTGCCAAACTTGCGCAGATAGGGCGCCAACAGCAACGCCAGCAGTACATAGCCGCCCGTCCAGCCGAGCAGGTACACCGAGCCATCGTAGCCTGCAAATGATATGATGCCCGCCATGCTGATAAACGAAGCAGCAGACATCCAATCTGCTGCGGTGGCCATGCCATTGGCGATGGGGTGCACCCCGCCGCCAGCTACATAAAATTCGCCTGTGGAGCCGGCTCGCGACCATATCGCTATGCCAATATAGAGGGCAAATGTAATTCCTACTATGATGTATGTCCAGATTTGAACGCTCATGGAAATGTGGGGTGAATGTGTGGGTACAAAAGAGAAGGCTTATTTTTCGTCCAGATCAAATTTTTTGTCCAGACGGTTCATAAGGAAGGTATATATGAAAATAATGACTATAAACCCATAAATGGCTCCTTGCTGTGCAAACCAAAAGCCGAGCTTGAAGCCGCCAAGTTTGATGGCATTGAGTTCGTTCACAAATAGTATTCCGCAGCCAAATGATATGCTAAACCATATCAAAAGCAATACAAAAAGATAAAGCAGGTTGCGCTTCCAATATTTTTTGAGGTGTTCCATGGGTGATTATGTAGGTTCGATGGTTTCAGGATAATTTCCAATATAGGTTCATTGGGCGGACTTATCCAAAGTTGGCGGGTAGTTTGTTTCAATTTCTCGCGGGTATGAGCCGGTATTCATCAAAAGCTGAGATAACATCGATGCAAGAAGGCAGGCAGACCAAAAACAGAAAAGGCCATCTGATGACGGCCTTTTCTGTGAACGATTATACTTTTGATCTAAATATACTGATTGATGATGTTCTCGAATTGCTCCTGCTTACCACTGATCTGCTTTGGTTCGCCTACTTCAAGGGCATGAGCGCGGAGATCCTCCAGCTTGAGTTTGCCTTGTTCAAATTCGGCTCCTTTGCCACCGTCGAAAGACGCGTAGCGCTCTTTGCGCAATTTTTTATAGTCTGATTTTTCCAATACATCTGTTGCGATGAGCAAACCGCGCGCAAAAGCGTCCATACCACCGATGTGAGCCAGGAATATATCTTCGAGGTCTGTGGAGTTTCTTCGGGTTTTTGCATCGAAATTGACCCCGCCGCTTCCAAAACCGCCTGCCTGCAATATCACCAGCATGGTTTCGGCCAGTTCGCCTACGTTGGTTGGGAATTGGTCTGTGTCCCAGCCGTTTTGATAATCGCCCCGGTTGGCATCTATACTGCCCAGCATGCCGGCATCTGCGGCCACTTGTAGTTCGTGCTCAAAGGTGTGCCCGGCCAGGGTGGCATGGTTCACTTCTATATTCAGTTTAAAATCATTTTCCAATCCATTGGCTCTCAAAAAGCCGATCACGGTTTCTGAGTCGAAGTCGTACTGATGCTTGGTGGGTTCCATGGGTTTTGGTTCGATCAGGAAAGTTCCTTTAAAACCATTTTTTCGGGCATAGTCGCGCGCCATGGTGAGGAATTGCGCCAGGTGCTCTTTTTCCCGTTTCATATCGGTATTGAGTAGCGACATATAGCCTTCGCGTCCGCCCCAGAATACATAGTTTTCGCCGCCAAGTGCAATGGTAGCATCGATGGCATTTTTCACTTGCGTGCCCGCCCAGGCCACCGCATTGAAATCGGGGTTGGTAGAAGCACCATTCATATACCGTGGATTAGAAAAGACATTGGCAGTGCCCCAGAGCAGCTTCACTCCGGTTTCTTTTTGCTTAGCCAGGGCATAATCCACTATGGTTTGCAGCCGCTTTTCAGATTCGGCTATGGAACTGCCCTCCTCAATGAGGTCGAAGTCGTGAAAGCAATAATATGGTGCCCCTATTTTGGTGATGAATTCAAAAGCAGCATCCATTTTGTCTTTGGCTCTTTGTACGGCATCTCCGGCCACATCCCAGGGAAAGCGCTTGGTGCCGGGACCGAAAGGATCCGCTCCGGTGCCGCAGAAGGTATGCCAGTAGGCAATGGCAAACCTGAAATACTCCTTCATGTTTTTGCCGCCCATTACTTGGCGATTGGGATCGTAGTATTTGAAGGCGAACGGATTATTCGATTCTTTGCCTTCAAACTTTATTTCATTAATCTGGGGAAAAAATAATTTGCTCATAATATTAAAATTTAAACGTTTAGATTTTTCAGCCACCTCCCGTAGGCATCTTCATATGCCCCAAAAAGCGGAGGACTTGGTTCTATGGTTTTAATGGACTTGAGCCCGGTAAATGCATCAGCAAAGCTGCCATATACCCCGGCACCTATGCCCGCTCCTCTGGCAGCACCTTGTGCTCCATCGGTATTGTATAGCTCTACGGTGGCACAGGTGATGTTGGCAAAAGCCTCGGCAAAAAGCGGGCTGAGGAACATATTGGCATGACCTGCCCTTATGGTTTTGAGTTCCATTCCCATCTCTTTCATAATAGTGAACCCGTAGTTGAGGGCAAATACGATACCTTCCTGCCCGGCCCTGAGTATGTGCGATTGGTTGTGCCTGTTGAAGTTGAGACCAAGCAGGCTGGCGCCAATATCATTGTTTTCCATAATGCGTTCGGCACCATTCCCGAAAGGGATAAAAGACAGGTTGTCTGCGCCTATGGGTGCTTGCATGGCGATTTCGTTCATTTCTTTGTACGAAAGTCCATCCATGATATTTTTTTGCATCCAACTATTCAGTATCCCGGTGCCATTTACACAAAGCAACACGCCATAGCGGTTCGCATTTTTTGTGTTGTTTACATGTACAAAGGTATTCACCCGCGATAGTGGGTCAAATTCCGGCTTTTCAATAATGCCGTACACTACGCCGCTGGTGCCTGCGGTGGCGGCTACTTCGCCGGCATTGAGCACATTGAGCGAGAAGGCATTGTTGGGCTGGTCTCCGGCACGATAGGCCACCCGGGTGCCGGGCTCCAGACCCAGCTCGTTGGCGGCCGCAGCAGTGAGCTGGCCATGTACCGAAAATGTATCAACGATTTCTGGCAATAAATCCTGTTCTATGCCATAGTATTTGAGCAGCTTATCGGCCACCGTTTTCGATTTGAAATCCCAAAAAATACCTTCGGAAAGTCCGGATACGGTGGTATTGATTTGCCCTGTCATTTTCATGGCGATGTAGTCGCCGGGAAGCATAGCCTTATATATTTTTTCATAAAGTTCTGGCTCATTGTCCTTTACCCACTTCAGTTTAGAAGCTGTAAAATTGCCGGGCGAATTGAGATAATGTCCCAGGCAATATTCGCCACTGAGGTCGTGAAAGGCCTTTTTGCCTATCGCTACCGCACGGCTGTCGCACCAGATAATGGCCGGTCTCAATACCTGTTGTTCTTTGTCGACCAGCACCAGTCCGTGCATTTGATACGAAATACCTATGGCCCTGATGCGATCTTTTGGCGTGCGGGTACTCGACATCAACTCTTTGGTGGCAGATTTGATATTGTTCCACCAGGTTTCTGGTTTTTGCTCCGCCCAGCCTTGCTTTTTAGAAATCATTTCCATTTCCTGCTTTGGGTAGGTGGCAGAGGCCATCACTTCGCCCGTTTGGGAGTTGATCAATGTCGCTTTGATCGATGAACTTCCGAGATCGTATCCTAGTAGCATATTTTTTTACTTTGGGGGATAAAAGTAGTAACTAAATTCTTATAGTCATCATGACTACAAGTATTCCTTTTTTTATTGTCTTTTCAAAATTTATTTCATTAAAATTGAGCAAAAAAAGTTTAGTCACCTACTAATGAGCAAAGAAAACCCGCCTGCTGGTGTACCACAAACCATAGATTCGCTGTCTATAGATTGCACCATTTTTGGTTTTCAGGAATCGAATCTTAAAGTTTTGCTCGTAAAGCATGCAGAGGGAATCATCAAAGACCGGTGGGCGCTGCCAGGTGGATGGGTAGCGTACAATGAGCACCTTGACGATGCGGCATACCGTCTGTTGAAAGACCTCACCGGAGTAAAGGAGCTATTTTTGGAGCAACTTAAAGCATTTGGCGAAGTGGGTCGCTATCCGGGCAAGCGCGTGATTACCATTGGATACTATGCCCTTACCCGACCCGAAAATTACCAGCTCATACCTGGTTTCACGGCTTCCGATGCCCGGTGGTTTAGCATCAATGAAATCAAAGACCTGCCCTATGACCACAGTGAGATTTTGTCTTTTTCTTGGCAAAGGCTTAAGCGCAAGGTAAAATATGCGCCGATAGGTTTCAACCTGCTTCCGGAAAAGTTCACCTTGCTCCAGCTCCAGGAATTGTACGAATCCATCCTGGAGATCAAACTCGACAAGCCAAATTTCAGACGGAAGATTATGAAAATGGATTTGATTGTTTCTTGCCATCAAAAGCAGCAAGGAGTCTCGCACCGCGCTGCCAATTTGTATCATTTTGACAAGAAGGTTTACGACCAATTGACCGAAGACGGTTTTATTTTCGAATTTTAATTACACCCCTATCGGTGGCACTTTCCCCACTACGCGCACTTGATTTAATTCAAAAATTAAAATATTATTAGTCAAAAAGGTATTTTATTGAAATAATATTCTGTGCGCCTTTCAATTTTTAGAATACTCAAAAAATGACTGCAAACGTTTGCAGTTTTTTATTTAAATATGGCTGCATTATGCCCGATATCTTACATTGACCGTTAGGGCGCAGCGTGACAATAACTATTTGATGGGTAAAAGTCATATTTTTAGCGATTTAGCTAATTTACCTTTGTATGGCTGTCAATATTTCGATGGCAGATTAGTCTAAACTCCTATACATAATGAAATCTTTTTTTTAGTTAACCATCAAAAAACGGTAAAATGAAAACATACTTATATTTCTCTGTGACGCCCGAAGCGCTCATTGCTTCTGGCCTCGAACCGGAAAAATTCGGTAGTTACCTGGCGGTGGGCACCCAAAAACGTGCGCGTGGTCAGGCGGTCTTTTTTGAACTCGATATCGACAAGGTTGGCGATTTGGTCTCTAAAGACTATATCCAAAACATTGTGTGCCTCATTCCAACGGCACGCCCAAGAGGTCTCTCTATCTTTCGATTTACCGGGTGTTGGAGCGCATTCCCTTTGAGGCACTCAAAGGGTTGTACCTGACCACCGACGATGGCAGGGTGCTGAAGCTGGAGCAGGGGGAATTTATACCCAGGAAAAATGAGAGCTTGTACTTCTATCAGGAGCTGTGCCCGGTGACCCCGCGCATCGCATCTACCCTCAATCCTCCCAAATTTGTAAACTACGTTTGCGACCAAAAAAACAACATATCTGTGCCCAAGCTATTTTGTGTGCAGTTGGAACTGGGCGAACTCGCCAACGATCCTATAGCAGGCATGGCTGACAACCTACCCTATTCCAATGTGTTTCACTTGCGCGATTGCCTGGCCGGTCTATTGCAAAACACCAGCAAATTTACCAAAACAGTGGTAAGGTTTTTTAGTGGCGACGTTCAGTACCGCACTTGTAAAAATGGATTTTTCATTGGCGACGACACCAGGTGTCTATTTTATCCGCTGCCTTCCAAAGAAGAGCTGGATGAAAAACACTATGCATGGTGGAAGTCAGCAATGGTTATGGGTTTTAAATAGAATATTAACGTTTAAATTTTTGATATCATGAACACTATTTTTTGGCTTGTGCCAATAGCATCCTTACTGGCCTTATCGTTTGCCTTGTATTTTTACAGGCAGGTTTTCAAAGAGGATGAGGGCACAGATACAATGAAAAGAATCGCCCATCACGTCAGTCTGGGCGCTATGGCCTATTTGAAGCAACAATACAAGGTGGTGCTTATCTTCTTTATTGTGCTCACACTATTATTTGCCATTTTGGCTATGGTTTCAACCTTCAAAACCCCTGGGTTCCTTTTGCCTTCCTTACCGGTGGTCTTTTCTCCGGTATTGCTGGTTTTTGGGTATGAAAACAGCTACCATGGCATCGGCTCGTACTGCCAATGCAGCGCGCAAGTCGCTCGATGCTGGTCTTAGAATTGCGTTTAGAAGTGGCGCTGTTATGGGTTTGGTGGTGGTTGGTTTGGGTCTTCTCGATATTTCCATCTGGTTTATCGTGCTCAACTATTTCTATCCCGCCACCGACACGCACAACATGATGATCATTACCACTACCATGCTTACTTTTGGTATGGGTGCATCGGCTCAGGCACTGTTTGCCAGAGTAGGTGGAGGCATCTTTACCAAAGCGGCCGATGTTGGCGCCGATCTGGTAGGAAAAGTAGAAGCGGGTATTCCCGAAGATGATCCGCGCAACCCGGCTACCATCGCCGACAACGTAGGGGACAATGTGGGCGATGTGGCTGGCATGGGCGCTGACCTTTACGAATCTTATTGCGGATCTATTTTGGCTACGGCAGCTCTTGGCGCTGCGGCCTTTATGAACTCATCTGAAATGCAAATGAAGGCCGTGCTTGCACCTATGCTGATCGCCTCTATTGGTATCATGCTTTCCATCATTGGCATATTTGTAGTCAAAACCAAAGAAGGCGCTACGCAAAAGCAATTGATGCAATCGCTGGAAAAGGGGATTAATCTCAGCTCAGTACTTATTGTAATCGCATCGCTGGGTCTGCTATATTTATTGCAGATAGAAAACTGGTTGGGCATTTGGGGTTCACTGGTCATCGGTCTGCTGGTGGGTATCGTCATTGGCAAAGCCACAGAGTATTATACATCAGAAGAGTACGCTCCAACCAAAAAAATAGCCAATAGTGCAGAGACTGGTCCGGCGACGGTTATCATTTCCGGTTTGGGCATGGGCATGATTTCTACCCTTATTCCCGTGGTTGCTGTGGCTATAGGTATTGTGCTTTCATTCCTCACAGCTTCGGGCGGCGATCTTACCAATATGCCCATGGGGCTATATGGCATAGGTGTGGCAGCAGTAGGTATGCTTTCTACACTGGGCATTACCCTGGCCACCGACGCTTACGGCCCCATAGCCGACAATGCCGGTGGAAATGCTGAGATGAGCGAATTGGGTCCTGAAGTAAGGAAAAGAACAGATGCACTTGATTCTCTGGGCAATACCACTGCCGCTACAGGTAAAGGCTTTGCAATTGGTTCAGCCGCACTCACTGCCCTGGCTTTGTTGGCTTCCTATATCGAAGAACTCAAAATCGGGATCGACAGGTTAATGCAAACCTCATCGTCTTATATTTTCCCCAGTGGCTTCGAAGTCACCAGCAGGGAACAACTTATGAGTTTGCAACTCAACGATTTTATGAATTATTTTCAGGTACACCTCATGAACCCGATCGTGCTTATAGGTGTATTTATTGGTTCGATGACGGCATTCCTCTTCTGTGGCCTTACCATGAATGCGGTCGGCAGGGCAGCCGGTAAAATGGTTGACGAAGTAAGGAGGCAATTCAGGGAGATCAAAGGTATAATGGAAGGTGAAACCGAGCCTGACTACGCCAAGTGTGTGGCCATCTCTACCAAAGGCGCACAAATAGAAATGGTCGTGCCGTCTATTTTGGCCATCCTTATACCCATCGTTGTGTGTTTGCTGTTTGGCGTGGCCGGTTCTCTTGGCTTGTTGGTAGGCGGACTTTCCACCGGATTTGTATTGGCTGTATTTATGTCTAACTCGGGTGGTGCCTGGGACAATGCCAAAAAATACATTGAATCCGGACATATGGGAGGAAAAGGCTCCAATGCACACAAAGCAACCGTGATCGGTGATACGGTTGGCGATCCATTTAAAGATACTTCCGGCCCCAGCCTGAACATCCTCATCAAGCTGATGAGCATGGTCACCATCGTAATGGCAGGTGTAACGGTAGCTATCAGCTTGCTATAATCTTTTAAGGATATTTTTTTATAATAAAGGTAAAGGAAGGCCAGTGTTGGTTTTCCTTTACCTTTTTTTGCACTGGTACCAAATGGATGTAAGACGATTGGGAAAGAAGCCTTCATAAAATGAAGAGCCCAGGCAAATTCCAACTCTATTCTTTCAATTGCTCCAGAAGCCATTGCTTGCCCATATTCCATTGCTCGGGGTAGGTCCAATGCCTGGCATCCTGAAAGATATGCAACTCTTTTTTTCCTTTGATTTCGTTGTAGGCGGCGTACATCGATGTCGGCGGGCATACGTTGTCGTTAAATCCCCAGGAATACCACCCTTTTTGATTGATCTGCCTGGCAAAGTTTACCACATCAAAATATTTGATCGTGTTTATTTTTTCGTCGCTGAAGTGGGACGAATCGCCCGGATGAAACATATGCGGCCAGCCTCCGGCACGACCATTTAGGTAGCCGCTCATGTCGCTCAGCGCCGGATAGTAGGCCGCAAGGTAGCTTACCCGCTTGTCGAGCCCGGCAGTGACGATAGACAAAGCACCACCCTGGCTGCCGCCGGTTACGCCCAGGTTGATGCCATCATATTCGGGCAAACTGGCGATAAAATCGACGGCGCGCACGCAGCCCAAATACACCCGCTTATAATAGTATTTGTCTCTATTGTCCAGGTTCAGTGTCCAATAGCTGTTTAGCGCACCATTCATCAGGTCATCATATACCGCTTTTTCCAGATTGACGGGAATACCGTGTATGCCTATCTGAAAGGAGATAATGCCTTCTTCGGCCAGATCTACCCTGCCATAGTAGGGTCTGATTCCTGCTCCTGGCACATCGAGCACCGCTGGGTATTTACCGGATTTTTTGGGCTTGCATAGTATGCCATAGATGTGCGATCCTTCGCGGAAATTTTGCAAACTCACATGGTACACATCAGCCTTGTCGGTGCATCGATCAGGCAACAGGGTCAGCCTGGCCTCCATCGGTATCTTGTTGTTTTCTTTTATTGCGTCATTCCAGAAGGTCATAAAATCATCGGGCAGTGCTACAGTGGGTTTAATCTGACCCGGCGCAAATGCCGCGGTCGCCATGTTGCTGTATTCTTTGCCATCGATGGTGACATACACCCAACACCGCAAAAATCCCGGGGAGTCCATTGTGCCTCCTTTGATCATGGTTTCACTCCGTTTTAAGGTCAGGGTTTCTTTATTGACCGGATCCATTTTTTCAGGCCTTATTTCATAGCTGATTTCGATGTCAGACAGCGGGTTTCCATATTTCAGAATGCTGACATTAAAGCGTACCTGCTCACCGATATCATAGATCCAGTCTTCGTGGTCGGGCGCGATGTTGATTTGTACCAGCGGTTGCGCCGGCTGCGACAATACATCCTGAAACATAGTAAACACCAGGCACAGCAGAGCAATCACAAGATGTCTTTTTGATGGCAAAAATTGCATATTGATTAGGTTAGGTGAACAACAAGTCGGCAATATGAGAAAATCCTCAAAATAATAAAATGGAGCCAGGTGGTTTTGAATGTGCTGTAACCTATCGCTAAGTCAGGTGTCTTGTTTTTATCATCACATGATTACCATTCTTAATCACAAAACAGACAGGTGAAATATGAATGAAGCACCGGGAAGGCTTCACCACGGGGAGTTCATTTAATTTTACACCGATTGAGCAGTATCTTCTGCCGGGCTAGCAGTATGGAATTGGCTTCCTATTTGCTGAGCCAGCGGCTTGTACTTCATCTTACATTTGCGAAAGCAGCAACAGGAGTATAATCATTTGATAATCGCTGAGTTCTTCACGCAAAAATTTGAGCGCCTGGCCCATTTGATTTTCCACGGTCTTAATGGATATGTCGAGCTTTTCGGCGATTTCCTTATTTTTTAGGCCACCCTCACGACTGAGCCGGAATATTTCCTGGCGTTTGGGTGGCATGGCTTCGATGGCTTTTTCGGCTTTTACTTTTATCTCCCGGTAGTCCACATCAAGATCAGTAAAATTCCCGGCGCGATCATCGGCGTAGATCAAAAAATCCAGATATGCCTGCTCATTCACTTTTTTGCGAAAGCCATTAAAAATGCGATGCTTTGCCGCCTGGATCACATAAGCAGAAAATGACTGGCTTGCGTCGATATTTTTGCGCTTTTCCCATATTCGCAGAAAAACCTCCTGCACGATTTCTTCCGCGTCTTCTGAGGTGCGGAGATATCTACGCGAGAAAGCAAATAAAATGGGGGCATATTTAGAATACAATATCCGAAAAGACGTGCGATCGCCATCTATGAGCTGAGCTACCAATTGCCGTTCTTCCGGGGGCTGATTCATTATAAAATAGGAATATAAAAAATTTGCCTACATCAAAAAAACAAAGGTAGCACAATCAGTCTATCTTTCATTTTTATATGTCCTACGACCACCTTATATCATATAAAATAAATGAAATGACTGTTGTCTAGGCGAGACTTACACTAAAACTGGAGGTGCATAGGAGGACACCCACTATACTTTTTGGGACTATCGCTTCAGGATTGGTCACGATGTGGCATTAATTCCTGGTTATCAGCCAATCTTCGGCAGATTCCTGATCAATGAACAATTTGACTGGCAGATTGAATTTGTTGGTGGCCTGTATGATTACATTCAAATAGTATTTCTTAAAAACATTGCCGATGAAAATTACCGCAGCAGCCTTTAATCCCAATTCGATTGATTTTGGCAAAGCAACATTTTCGAACCACTTGCGGTCATCAGGGCTTATTATTCCCTGATCCCTTACGTCCGAAAGAAAGCGTTTCAGCCCATAAATTTTCTGATTGTCGAGCAAAAACAGAAAGGCTTCCCGGTATTTTTCGCTGGTGCATTTGCCCATCCATTTGATGATTCCTATACTTTTTTCCTGATTGATGGAAATAATCGCATAGTTAGTTTCTTTTAAGATCATGTTTAAAAAGAATAAAAATGGGGTAAGTACAAAAATAGTAAAAGAAGCAAAAAAAAAGCCTTTGATGTAGCCGATGAATTCGAAAAAAAGTCAACTTTTTTCCACATCAACAAGCACGCAAATACCATCCCAAATACAAAAACACAAGCTTTTGCCGATTGCCCAGGCAGCATATCCCCTTTTTTCAATGTTTGCAGGCTTGCTCGTGTCCGGAGCCATATAAAGACCGCGTGATTCGAAAAATCCGGTGGGGGAGTCATGAGGTCGGTGGGCGAAACTATGCGCCATTGCCATCGTCTGCAGAAGCCGGCAAAACACTATTAACCCCGAGCCTGCATGTTAGCTTCTACACCTAAGCATATCCTTAGCGGAAGTGCTTTGCCGCCAGTGCGCTTATAGTGACCTTCTTTTATTTCCATCTCAAATCCTTTGGCAATGGCATGAACCAAAAGATGCCGGTGAAGCAACAGAGCCATACCGGGCAAGCTGTAGCTGCCTCCGCTGCCTCGCTAAATGCCATGTAATTTTTGACACTAATTTACAGTAGCTGCAAGCGGCTGAAAGCCAGTAATTTCAATATTTAAATTTAAATTTGCTACGCTGTCACGGTTCCATTTTTTTGGCTTCCGGTATGTACATTCAAATGATGAAGACAATGAACAGGTGTTTAAATTTTTGGTTGTGTACCATCACTGCGCTACTATTTTTCAGTGGTTTTTCCAGTGCCCAGTCCGACAAAGCAGTGTTTCATATCCAGGTGTTCAAAAGCGACAGCACCATCATTGGCGAAGGGACTGGTTTTTTTATGGATGGCAATGAAGGATATGCTCATGCTTTTATCTTCAAAAATGGGGCATTTGCCCGGGTGATTACCCAAGACAGCACCATTCATCGTATTACCAATATTGCTGGCTTTGACCGCTTTACAGGTGTGGTCAGGCTGGAGCTGGATAATATGTTAAGCACAAAAATCACCAAATTGTCCGGCGCAAGTACCATGACGGCAGTAGGCAGTACGGTGCAGGTTATTCATTCCGATGGCCTGCAATCCAGCAATACCCAAAAGTATAAAGTCGCCAAAAGAGAAGAAATTATTGGATATGAGCCAGCGATCATCCTGGAAGGTGCACTTGACAAACAAGCGCTCGGCGCTCCGGTTGTGAATGCCGCAGGTCAGGCCGTAGGTATGGTCATCGCTGCCGATGAAGCTGGCAGGCAAATGGCCATAGCAGGTACGGGCAGCATTGTCAACGTACCTGAGATTTCAAAAACGGTGGCTGAATTTGGGGCAAGTGTCCAGGTACAGCCCTTTCTGATCCAGGGATTAAATGCCTACCTTAGCGGGGATACTGAGCAGGCAATCAGCGCCCTGGGCAAAGCCAAATCGGCCATGCCCGGTCATGTCACAGCCTATTATTATGCTGGCCTGCTCAACTACAGTCAGGACAAAATATCTGCCGCAAGGGCAGATATGAGCAAGGCCATAGAGCTGGACAACACACTGGCTCAGGCATTTTTTATCCGGGGCAAGATCAACTTTGGCAACGATGATTTTAGCAATGCAGCCAAGGATTTAGATCAGGCTGAGGCCCTGGGGGTCGGAGAGCTTGTCTTGTACGAAATGCGGGGAAAATCCAGATATAACTCCAAAGACCTGGAAGGTGCTATGGCCGATTTCGAGCGATGTGGCACGCTGGGCAGCAAAGATGCGGAGATTTTTTATTTGATGGGAAACAGCAAGTTTCGCAATGAAGATTTTGCCGGAGCGGTGGCCGCCTACAACAAATCCAATGATCTTGGGCGGACAGATGAGCTCATTTACAACAACCGGGGTAAAGCCAAATATTTGCTCAAAGATATGCAAGGCGCCATCGCCGACTATACCAAATCGATCGACGCCAATCCGGAATATGACAAAGCATATATCAACCGGGGCACCTGTTATTTCGAAATGGGCGATTTTACCAAGGCGTTGGCTTCGCTGACCATGGCCGGGGAAATGGGGGCTTCCAGTACCAAACTATTCACCATGCTCGGTCTGGCCAGGTTCAATATGAAGGACATGACAGGTGCAATGGACGACCTGAATACCGCCATTCGAATGGAAACCAAAGAGCCCAAGGCATACTGGTATCGGGGAAGCATCAAAAATCGGAGGGTGATTTTAAAGGGGCACTCGAAGACCTCAACTTAGCCATCAATATGGGTGTGGCAGAAGGCAGGGCTTATGTGGAGCGGGCGCAGTGCAATTATAAATTAAAAAAATATGACCTGGTGATAGAAGATGTCAATATTGCCGAATCGAAAAATGCCATGGATATGGAGGCGTATTCAAGCCGGGGAAATGCCTACTATTTTATGAGAGAAGCCGAACTGAGCATCAAAGACCTCGAAAAGGCCATGGCGATGGGCGATACCAATGGGGAATCTTATTTTCATCTGGGCTTTGCCTACCATACCTTGGATAATTGTACCAAAGCGATGCAGGCCTTTGTTGAGACCATAAACCGGGGGGTGAACAATGAAGTGATCTATGATCTCCGTGGCAAATGCAAAGAAAAATCTGCCGATGGCGAAGGAGCATTTGACGACTATTCCAAGGCGATAGAGATCAACCCGGACTATATCCCCTCATTAGAAGGCAGAGGTATGATTCAATACGCCCGGCAAAACTGGGTGGGCTGTACCGAAGACCTCGGCAAAGTAGCCAAAAATGGCAAAGCCGAGACTAAGGTATTTACACTGCTTGGCATCGCTTATTTCAATCTGGCAGATTATATCAAAACATTGGAATCGCTCAATATTGCCATTAGCAAAGGGGAAACCTACAAAAAGGCATATTATTGCCGCGGCCATGCCAACTACCATCAGGGGGAGTACAAATCTGCCATTGCCGACCTCACCTTGTCGCTGGAGGATGGCCTCAAAGATATGGAATCTTACCTGCACCGGGGCATGTCGTATTTTGCCTTGCAAGATTACGAAAATGCGGCTGCCGACCTGGATAAGGCAGTAGAAAGTGGAGGCAAAACCGTAGAGATTTACTATACACTGGGAGTGGCCGAATACGAAATTAATAAAGTGAACAGCGCCATCCAGAATTTTAACAAGACCATCAGTTTACAACCCGACCACGGGGAGGCTTTCTTTAACCGAGCCAATTGCAAGTTTAAATTGAAAGACTACGAAAATTCCATCACCGACTATGACCAGGCTTTGGCCTTTGGGGTAGAAAACCACCTGCTATTTAATAATCGCGGCAAAGCCCGGCAACTGATGGAACAATATGAAGCTGCCATTGTCGACTACGACAAGGCGCTGGAAATCAAAAATGATTATACCCGGGCTTTCGAAAATCGCGGCACATGCTACTATCAAATGCAAAACTATCCCCGGGTAATTGAAGACCTCACCAGCCTCGAAAAACAAGAAGAGCTCAAGCCCGCCTTGTACTATTTTCTCGGTCAGTCATATTATTATACCAATAATTATCCCTACGCCATCAATTACCTCGATAAGGCCATCAATGGGGGCATCAACCTAAAGGATGGATTTAAAAACCGGGCTTTTAGCCATATGAAGCAAGAATCATTTGCCGCTGCCGTCAACGACTTTACGGCCAGCCTGCAACTGGAAAACAATCAGCCCGACATCTACACCAACAGGGCAGAGGCCTACATCTTTCTGGAAGAAAACGAAAAAGCAATGAACGACCTCAACGAGGCCATTAAGCTGGAAGAGGGCAACCCCGACAACTACTTCAACCGGGCAATACTGTACGAACAAATGGAAAATTTTGCCGAGGCATCTAAAGATTATAGTAAGGTGATAGAACTAAATCCGAAAGATGCTAATGCATACTATAGCCGGGGAGGCTGCTTTGCCAACAGCGAAAATTTTGCTGCTGCGGTCAAAGACATGGCCAAAGCGGTGGAGCTGGATCCTTCCAAACCGGAGTATTTACGAGCCTTGGGCAATACCAAGTACCGGTTTAATGAACTTGATGACGACCCCTGCCAGGATTGGCAACGGGCCTCTGATCTTGGCGACAAAAAGGCGGCCTTTTCGCTGAAGCGCTTTTGTCAATAAGCCAGCCGGTGTTTAGCAGCGGTAGGGCAGAGGCAAGTACGCCCCAAGCGCCTAATCCCTGGTAAAAACCCAGGTGTCAGCATTAGATGATTGATGGTTGTACATATACCCATCGGCATCAAAGCCCATCAGCTCCTCCGGGTGTGTCACCTTGTTTTGGAAAGCGTAGCGGCACATACTTCCCCGGGCTTGTTTGGCAAATATGCTTATGGTGACGAGTTTTCCGGCTTCGCGTCTTTCCTTAAATTCGATATTAATAATTCTACCCTTTATTACCTTTTTGTCCAGCACCTTAAAATACTCTGCCGAAGCCAGGTTGATCAACTTATCTGTTTCCATCGCTTCCAGGGTCTTGTTCACTTCCCGGGTCACCAATTTCGACCAGTAGCCGTACAGGTTTTTTTTGGTCACGGGCCACTTGGTGCCCATTTCTAAGCGGTGCGGGAAAATAAGGTCTGTGGGTTTTAGCAAGCCGTACATGCCAGACAAAATGCGTAAATGCCGGTGGGCATATTCGATTTCACTTTCCGAAAGGGAATCAACATCCATTCGCTGATACACATGTCCGCTAAAGGCGTTGATGGCTTTTTTGCCTATTTCGCTTATTGTCTTTGCGTTCCAGTTTTGATATCGGTCATAATTGAGCCGGGCGATGTCTTCACTTACGTGAAATAATTTTTGCAGGCTTGCAGCCGATTTCTTTTGCAGCTTGTGGGCGAGGGCATCAGCCTTGTCGAAAAAGACAGGAATGGTGCTTTGGTCATTGGAGATGGATGAAAAATCCAGTGATTTGGCCGGTGAAATGATTAAAAGCATAAACAACTTTGTTGAGGGACAAAACTAAAAAATTTAGGTAAAACCCCAGACAGTGCGGCGACAACATTGCGGGGCAATATCTTCAACCTCCCGGCAAGGCAAAGGAAAAAGTGCTGCCTGCGCCTTCTACGCTTTGAATGTGCAATTTTGCTCCGTTTATATTCAAAAGTTCAAGGCATAGCAAGGTGCCTATGCCGCTGCCCTTTTCATTTTTGGTGCCGTAGGTAGTGAATATGGTGTTTTTGTCTAGTATTTTTTTATCTTCTCCGGCGAGATGCCCACCCCCGAATCGGTGATGGAAACGTTTACCTTGCCATTTGCTCCGCTTGCTTCGATAGAAATACTGCCGCCTTGCGGGGTAAATTTGATGGCATTGGATATCAGGTTGCGCAAGATGGTCGATATATGGTTGGCATCTGCCAGCGCTACCAGCGGAGTATGTGCCTCTACCGACAAGCTAATTTGCTTTTCGAGGGCAAGGGATTCGAACATACAGGTGGCTTTGTGTATCAAGGGTGCGATCTCCACCGCCTCCGGCTCGTAACTGATATTTTTGTTGAGGCTGCGCGACCAGTCGAGCAGGTCGTTGAGCAGGTTAAAAGCCGAATCTGCCGGCTGAGCCATCAGTTTCAGTATTTTCTTTTGCTCTTCTCTCTCCGTATTTTGTGCCAGCACGATCAACTGCTTCACGTTGCCGACCGGACCGCGCAAGTCGTGACCAATGATGGAAAACAGCATGTCTTTGGTTCGGTTGGCAATGCGGTAGCTTTCGCTGATTTTTATAAAAATATATCGTGAACCATACCGACGAAATCAATCCTACCACCACCAGCAGGATGATGATAAACTGGAATCTGATGGTCTGCCTGCTGGTGTTCAACTCCTTTTGTTGCAGGAGCTTCTCCAGCTCTACCGCCCTGAGTGATTGCTCTTTTATATTCAGTTCGTGCAGGGTTTTGAGTTCTTCAGTCCTGTATTCCGCGCGTTGGTTAGAGAGGCTGTCGTTGAGGGTATTGTATCTTTTGTAATAGTTCAGGGCGATTTCATATTGGTAATTGCGCTCATAATGTTCAGATATCAGCAGCAGAACATGCGGTTTTTGCACCGTCTCAGAAAGCTCGCCAATGAGCCTCAGGCTTTGGTTGAAGTGCTTCATGGCTTTGATGCTTTCGCCTGTCAGGCTATACGCTTCGGCCAGGGTATAGTGGATAAAGATCAGCAGGGATTTAAAATTGGTTTCCCTGGCTATTTTCAAGCTCATATCGAGATACTTAAAAGCCATAGCGTAGTCATGGAGCCGCAAATATACTTCGCCGATATTGGCATGATTTATACTTTCATTACGCTTATGGTTGATTTTCTGGTTGATTTTAAGTGCTCTCAAATGATACGAAAGCGAGGTTTGAAATTGCTTTTTGAAGCTGTATATAGCCCCAATATGATCCAATATATCGGCAATCAAGACGAGCTCATCTCTGGCAGAGGCCAGCTCGAGCATATCTTCGTATAGCTGCAATGCATCGCCGTAGTCTTGCCGGTAGATATATACCTGGCCTTTGAGCATGCTGGCGCCAATGAGATTGGTGGTGTCGCCGTTTTCTAAAAATATGTCGATGGCATGAATGCTATGTTCGAGGGCCTGGGTGAAATCGCCCATTCTAAAATTGACATTGGAAAGGCCGAGGTAGGTTTTGCCTCTATTTTCCGGAAGGGTGGAAAAATTCAATGAGCTGTAATAGGCGATCAGGGCCAGATGGTACAGGCTGTTGACCTCAAATGCCCTGCCTCTTTCCAAGAGGATTTGGCCTGCGGCTTCCTGGTCTGCCGCGTTGTGCAACAGGTCTATGGCCTGTTCAAGTATTTTTTTGCAAGAGCGGTTTCGCCAAGTTCAAACTGTGCCCTGGAGGCATCGAACAGACTATCGATTTGGTATGTTTGTGCGCTTCCGGCCATGGAAGTCAACATTATCACAAACAGAAACGTGAACTTGGCCATTTCAAATTACTGAAAAAGTGAGTGTAGCATCATGATTATTATCGTTTACTTTTTCCATGTGGCAGATGTCAGGCAACGCATAGGCAATCAAAGTTAACAATATTGGTATATAAAAAAAGCCCGGAAAGTACCGGGCTTCCTGTGGTGATGAACCTTAAAATTATAACTGAGGCCCCGCGGCAACAAGTGCTTTACCGGCTTCATTATCAGTATATTTCTCAAAGTTTTTAATAAACCTTCCGGCCAGATCTGCGGCTTTCTCGTCCCAGTCTTTGGGGTTGGTGTAGGTATCTCTAGGATCGAGGATTTTAGAATCGACACCTGGCAAGGCAGTCGGTGCTTCCAGGTTAAAGACCGGGATGTTCCGCGTGGGTGCAGCGTCGATGGATCCGTCCAGGATGGCATTGATTATTCCCCTGGTATCTTTGATGGAGATACGCTTTCCAGATCCATTCCATCCGGTGTTTACCAGATAGGCTGTGGCACCGTGTTGTTCCATTTTCTTTACCAGCTCCTCACCGTATTTGGTAGGATGCAGTGAGAGAAAGGCTTTGCCAAAACAGGCAGAAAATGTAGGCTCCGGCTTGGTTATTCCTCTTTCCGTACCGGCCAGTTTGGCCGTAAAACCCGAGAGAAAGTGGTACTGCGTCTGCTCAGGTGTCAGTTTAGATACCGGAGGCATTACCCCAAAGGCATCGGCAGTCAGGAAGATCACTTTGCTGGCATGGCCTGCTTTGGAAGGTACCGCAATGTTGTCGATATGGTCAATCGGGTACGATACCCGCGTATTGGCCGTGACCGACCCATCGTTGAAGTCGATCTTGCCATTTTCATCGAGCGTCACATTCTCCAGTAAGGCATTCCTTTTGATGGCTGCATAGATTTCTGGTTCTGCTTCCTTGTCCAACTTGATGGTCTTGGCGTAGCAGCCGCCCTCAAAGTTGAACACACCGTCGTCGTCCCATCCATGCTCATCGTCACCGATCAGAGCCCTGTTGGCATCGGTTGACAGGGTTGTTTTTCCAGTGCCGGACAATCCGAAGAAAATAGCCACATCGCCATCTTTGCCTACGTTGGCCGAGCAGTGCATGGATGCAATGCCCCTCAAAGGCAGATAGTAGTTCATCATGGCAAACATGCCTTTTTTCATTTCGCCACCATACCAGCTGCCACCGATCACCTGCATTTTTTCTTCCAGGTTAAAGGCGATAAAGGTCTCTGAGTTGGTTCCGTGTTTTTTGAATTCAGGATCGCTGGTTTTGCTTCCGTTCATCACCACAAAATCTGGTTCGCCAAAATTTTTGAGTTCTTCTTCGGAAGGGCGGATAAACATATTTTTGACAAAATGGGCCTGCCAGGCCACTTCCATTATAAAGCGAACCTTCAACCTGGTATCTTCATTGGCACCGCAAAAAGCATCGATAACGAAAAGCCTCTTTCCCGACAATTGCTTTACTACCAAGCCTTTCAGATCTTTCCAGGCATCTTCTGAAATCGGCTTATTGTCATTTGGAGATTGATCGGAGGTCCACCAGTAATGATCTTTGGTAGCATTGTTGGCTACTGTCCACTTGTCTTTGGGCGAACGGCCAGTATAAATGCCGGTCATTACGTTTACTGCTCCCAATTCAGAAACCTGGCCTTTTTCGTATCCTACCAGTTCTGGCTTGGTTTCTTCTTCGAAAAGTTGGTCGTAAGAGGGGTTATAAACGATTTCGGATACACCATTAATCCCGTACTTTTCTAAATGCTCTTTGGTAATCATAATATCTGATTTAATTATAAATTGATTGCAAATAAATATGTGCTGTGCGTCCTGTTGCTTCTACCGAAAATTAGGAGAAAAGGACGTGAGGGTTCTTATAAGAGAATAGCATTCTGAATGCGTGAGCAAAGGTAGAGACAACTGCGATTTTATAAAATGACCTAGGTCATGTATCGGGAAAATGGTTGAAAAGGGATCAGGTGAAGGAACAAAAAAGCCAGCTATTAGCCACTAACGCTTTGTCGAAGTGGGAATGGTGCTTTTGATTAGAATCAATGGCGCCAGCTTTACGCCGTCTATGGCCCCAGCTTTACACCGGCAAAGGCGTATGCTTCACGCCGTCATTGCGAACGGAGCTTTCGCGGAGTGTGGCAATCTGCCAGCCACCGGCATGGAATGGGAGGATATTTATAATTTTCACTAAATCCTGTTCATCCTGCAATCCTGCGCATCCTGATTCAGACAGTATGCAAAGACGGCAAATAGTGGGTTTTTTAGAATCAATGGCGCCAGCTTTACGCCGTCTATGACCCCAGCTTTACACGGGCAAAGGCGCCTGCCTTACGTCGTCATTGCGAACGGAGCTTTTCGCGGAGTGTGGCAATCTGCCAGCTACTGGCAGGGAATGGGAGGATATTTATAATTTTCACTAAATCCTGTTCATCCTGCAATCCTGCCCATCTTGGTTCAGACAGCTCGCAAAGACGGCAAATAGTGGGTTTTTTAGGGTCAATTGCGCCAGTTTACGCCGTCTATGGCTCCAGCTTTACACGGGCAAAGGCGCCTGCCTCACGCCGTCATTGCGAACGGAGCTTTTCGCGGAGTGTGGCAATCTGCCAGCTACTGGCAGGGAATGGGAGGATATTTATAATTTTCACTAAATCCTGTTCATCCTGCAATCCTGCGCATCCTGATTCAGACAGTATGCAAAGACGGCAATAGTGGGTTTTTAGGGCAATTGCGCCAGCTTTACGCCGTCTATGACCCCAGCTTTACACCGGCAAAGGCGTCAGCCTTAAGC
>JAAUQL010000105.1 GCA_012033595.1 Cyclobacteriaceae bacterium
TGGATGTTTTTTTCTGCTTGAAAAACTTAGGCGAATGGGCACGCCAAAAAAAAAGCACCCTGCCAGGGTGCTTTCTAAATATAGTAGTATGGCAAATACGCTTAATGCTTGCCATATAAAGGGCCAAAATTTTGACATGCTCTAAAATCAGAACCTTCTGCATCCATACCCAACATATTCCATGTACTCGGTCTGAAAATTCGGTCTTCATCGACATTGTGCATATTCACAGGTATGCGCAGCATGGCACACAGTGTGATGAGGTCGTTGCCAAAGTGGCCATAGCTAAAGGCTCCATGATTGGCTCCCCAATTTGCCATGACCGAATATACATCTTTGAAAGGACGGTACCGGTAGTTCTGGGCACAAACCAGGTTGTGGGCCAGGTAGGATTGGTACGTTGGTCGAGGATTTCGTGCACTTTTTCTGGCAGTTCAATGCTCCACCCTTCCGCAATTTGCATCACCGGCCCGACACCTTTCACCAGATTGATTCTGCACATGGTCACCGGCATGCCGCCTTTGGTTTTGAATAAGGATGAAAATCCCCCGCCTCTAAAATACTCGTACATAGCTGGTGGCCAGGTGGTTTCATCAAGACATTGTTGCATTTCTGCTTCCGATATTTCCCAAAAAGGCTTCATGGCCGGTTTACCATCTATACTTTGGGCTCCGGTGCCATCGAGTGCCGACGAGCCAGAATTGATCAGGTGAATAAAGCCATCACTGGCCATATCAGACGGCTTCCAACCAGTGACGCGTTGTACGGCTTCGGGACTCCAAAAGGTACGCACATCAGAAAATATTTGTGCGGAATTATTGAGCAACTGTCCAAAAAGCATACTTACGCCATTCAAACTGTCGTTTTCTGTCGCGACTATATAGGCCTTCCTCAGTCCATTCCAGTCGAAGGAACTATTGAGGATGGCCTCCAGAAAATCACCGTTAGGCAAAAAATCTGTCCATTGGCGTTGACCCTGAAAGCCCGATGCTATTGCGTTGTGCCCGAGTGCTTCTTCACCAAAACCCATGTCAGCGAGTTTTTGGTTGCCAACCATCAGATCGCGGACAATCAATGTCATTTTCACTACAAATTCCCATTCTTTGTCCTTCTCCTTGGCTGTACGCTGGTCTTTGATTGGATTGTAATCTTTGCCCTCCTTACAGTTTTTCCTTACCCAAGCGTAGGCTTTTTTAAATTCATCCTGATCGAAAATACCCTGATCAATCCTTCTTGAAATTTCTGACATATCTACATTTTCGCAGCGCATGCCAAGGTAGTCCTCAAAAAAATCTGTATTGACTATAGACCCGGCTATGCCCATGGATACTGAACCAATAGATAAATATGATTTGTTTTTCATGGTGGCCACTGCCAAACCTGCTTTGGCAAAAGCCAGAATTTTTTCTCTTACATCATTGGGAATATTGGTATCGCCGGCGTCCTGCACATCGCGCCCATAGATGCTAAAGGCGGGCAATCCTTTTTGATTGTGTCCCGCAAGGGTTGCTGCGAGGTACACCGCACCAGGGCGCTCGGTTCCATTAAACCCCCAAATCGCCTTGGGCCTTGTCAGGTTCATATCCATAGTTTCACTCCCATAGCACCAGCACGGAGTCACGGTCAGCGATACGCCTACGCCTTCCCGTTCAAACTTTTCTTCACATGAGGCGGCTTCTGCAGCCCTGCCTATGGTGGTATCGGCTATCACACATTCTACCCTGCTGCCATCGGCATGCCTAAGGGTGCCTGAAATCAACTCTGCCACTCCCTGAGCCATGTTCATGGTGATGTCCTCCAGTGATTCACGGACACCGCCAAGACGGCCATCTATCGTAGGTCTGATTCCAATTTTTGGCATTGCACCTCTTAGCTTGTTGCCGTAGGTTTTATTCTCAATCATATCAATATAGGTTAATTAAAAAATTTATGTTAATGACCCGTAATTTAGCAAAAAACCTCCCTGCGAGATATGCTATGGGTCATTTTTATTGTTACAGTCACAGACAAGTCAAAATTAATTACCTTTGCGGCCTAAACATAGAATAAACCATCCCGATTTGTATTTCAATCCATTTGATATTGATCTGCCCATCAAAGAAGTAATAGATGAGGTAAGGCAGCAATTGCAAAACGCAAACACATTGATAGTAAATGCACCTGCTGGTGCCGGCAAAAGTACCATATTGCCTCTGGCTGTGCTCGATGAAGCCATCTTTAAAAAACAAAAAATACTGATGCTGGAGCCTCGTCGACTTGCGGCTCGAACCATCGCCGAAAGGATGGCATCACTGCTTGGCGAACAGGTCGGCGAGACTGTGGGCTACCGCATCAGGTTCGACAACAAAATCAGTGCAAAAACCCGGATAGAAGTCCTTACCGAAGGCATCCTGACCCGAATGATCCATAGTGACAACGCCCTGGAAGGGGTAGGCCTGGTCATTTTCGATGAGTTTCATGAACGCAGCATCCATGCCGATGTGGCGCTGGCGCTCTGCCGTGAGGCTCAGCATATACTAAGGCCTGATCTTCGGATCATGATCATGTCGGCCACCCTGGATATGCCCATGTTGGAAGACTTGCTCAAAGCACCGGTAGTTTCCAGCAAAGGCAGGCAGTATCCGGTGGATATCCGCTATACGGGACAACAGGATGAATGGATGATTGGCGAACTGACGGCCCAAACGGTGAAGATGGCCGCCAGGGAAAATAAAGAAGGCGATATATTGGTGTTTTTGCCAGGTCAGGCAGAAATCCGGAAATGCGAAGAAATTTTGCGCCATGATCTCAGGGGTTTTTCACTTCATCCACTCTATGGCCAGTTGCCTCAGGGAAAACAACTGGCCGCCATTTTTCCTGACAAAAAGGGAAAAGAAAAGTAGTGATGGCCACTTCGATAGCTGAGACCAGCCTCACCATCGAGGGGGTCTCCATTGTGGTCGATTGCGGTTTTGGTCGCACGTCCCGATTCGATCCCAAATCGGGACTGTCGCGCCTGGAAACCATACAAATCACTAAAGATGCTGCCGACCAGCGGGCAGGACGCGCAGGACGCCTGGGACCCGGCATTTGTTATCGCATGTGGTCTAAAGCTACGCACGAACGCCTGGCCGACCACCGGGTTCCGGAAATCATGGAGGCCGACCTGGCATCCCTGGTCCTTGACATGGCCAAATGGGGTATTCTAGACATACAGCAGCTCACCTGGCTTAGCCCTCCGCCTCAGGCTGCGCTCGCCCAGGCTAGTGACACCCTCCACCAACTCGATGCATTGGAAAATGGAAAAATTACAGCACTTGGGGTTCGTATGCACGAGCTGCCATGCCATCCCCGAATAGCCCATATGTTGCTTATGGCCCAAAATGAAGGGATTTTAGAGTTGGCCACAGACATAGCCCCACTCATGGAAGAGCGGGATCCGCTCGGCGCAGAAGCCGGGATAGACATCAATGAACGCATCATAGCCCTGAGGCGATACAGACAACTGGCAGGAAGCAATCCGAGATTTGCAAGAATAGAAAAAATTGCCCGGCAATACAGACAAATGTTTGATATTGAAGCCATAAACGATCCTGTCGATCCTTACGAAACCGGCTTGCTGCTGGCGAATGCCTATCCTGAACGCATCGCATTTGCAAGACCTGGCAACAATGCACAGTTTCAATTGTCGAACGGGCGATATGCCATGGCCGGACATAGAGATGACCTTGCTCACGAACCCTGGCTGGCCATAGCCAATTTGGACGCACGAGACGGCATGGGCAAAATATTCCTGGCCTCACCGCTAAACCCGCAAGACCTGGCTCCTATGGTCAAGGAGCAAGAGGTCATTACCTGGGACACCAAAAAAGGTGGCCTTATCGCCAGCAAAGACCTGCGCATAGGAAGCATCGTGTTGCGCTCTACCCCCCTTCCCACCCCAGATGGCACACAGTTGCTCGATGCCATTTCAGAAGCCATCAAAAAAGAAGGGGAGCAACTGCTCAATTTTGATGAAGAATTTATACAATGGCAAAAACGGGTGATGAGCCTGCGTAAATGGAGACCGCAAGAAGGATGGCCCGATATGGCCACCCACTCGTTGCTCATGACCAATAAGATGTGGCTTGGCCCCTACCTTCACAACATAAAAAAACCCGAAGACCTCAGAAAAATCAACCTGACGGAAGTTTTGCAAAACAATCTTGGCTGGGAGCAGCAGCAATCGCTCAATCAACTGGCTCCGGGCAAAATCGAAGTTCCGAGCGGATCGAGGATTAGCCTTCAATACCAGCGCAATGGCGAAGCGCCGGTTTTGGCTGTTCGATTGCAGGAAGTTTTTGGAATGGAAGAAACACCAAGGATAAATGCCGGCCAAACTCCCGTGCTCATGCACCTGCTTTCACCCGGATTTAAGCCGGTACAGATCACCTCTGACCTCAAGAGCTTTTGGGACACCGCCTATTTTGAAGTGAAAAAAGAACTGAAAAGACGGTACCCCAAACACGAGTGGCCCGATGATCCGAGACAAGCGCAGGCCATTAGCGGGGTAAAAAAACGGAAGTAGGTCGAACCATCCCCCGCAGCAAGATGTTACGCTACCTTCGCAAAATGTCCTAAACGTCTGTCAATCTTTCTTTGATATTTTTAGTGCCAGTTCGCCCGTGGTGGCACTGGTCTCGATATACAAAATCCCATCTTTTGCCGACAAGTCTCTGGCATCGTTATATTCGCCGGTGAGGGTATTGAGCTCCAGAATAGCATACAGGCCATCGGGAAGGTGGAGTCCAAGTTGCACCACGTCCGTACCTATGACCCTAAGATACACTGCAATTTCGGCATGGCCATTTGCCATGACAAACGGTATTAGTCCCGGAGATTTCGCCACCAGATCATTTGCAGGCCTTAGCTTAGCGAGCTGAAAAGAATGAATAAAGCTGCTCAGTGCTTTTAGCTGACTTCGAAGTATTTTTCCTCCACCTCCGGGTGCATTGTTGCTACCATCGCCGGTTTCTTGCCCCTCATAAAATGAATAATCGAGATTATTAAACAATCCGCCACCACTAAGCATAAACTGCCAGGCCTGTCTTCGGTACACCTCTTCACCTGCGCCAGCAAAACCAGATTCATCAAAACCCAGTACCCGGCCATAGTGATAGTTCCACAGCGCTGCCTCCGGCCATGCATAGTGGAAGTTGATGATAGAGATGTGCTGGTTGACCATAGGAATGGGCGCTTTGAAATTGGCATAATTTTGCGCAATCAGGTGCTGCTTTGCAAGACCGGCTTCTTCATCTACGATGATATCTACTATTTGCTGCTGCCAGGCCAGTGAGGCTTCTGAGGCAAAATCAGCTTTGTTTGTCCAGTCATCGGCCTTTAATTCAGATTTGTTGGCGATATTGAAGACAGGTACCGTATGGTCTGACCATGGTTCGTTTTGTATTTCAAAGAAAAAATTATCGAAATCGTTGAGCTCGGTCACGATTTTACGCACAAACTTTTCCTGATATTGCCACAAGGGCTCATTACCGGCCACATGTGCCTGCAAGTGTGTCATTTTGCCATCGATATTAATATTATTATCAGGATTTTGAGGGTTGATGCCCCAGGTTTCGCCGCGGTAAACCGATGAAAACAAGGTGACTTCTACGATGATATTTTTGGCGCTGGCCATGGCCATAAATGCCCGTAATCTGTCGAAATAGGTATCGTTCCAGGAGTTGAGGTCGTACTGCACTTCCCCCTCCAGTCCGGACACGACTATGGCCCAGGGAGTGCAAATGCGCGCTTTGGCGGGAGCCAGGGTATTGTGCTCAATCCCAAAATCACCCGGTCGTTCAAAATAGGTGCCGGTAAAAATGCGTGTGTAATTCATCCCTTCGCTGGCAAGGGTATTCAGATAGGTTTCGTAATCAAAATCGAGATTGAGCACCGCGCCATAGTGCTCTGCTGAGGTGATGAGGGCCAGTGTCTGTCCCTTGTAGAGGAAATAATGTGGATTTTCGGGGTGCAGTTGCAATGTCCCCTCCTCAGGATAGTTCACGGCTTTTGGTGTGTGGTCGGTTGTGCAGGAAAACATGAGGGCGAAAGCCAGAAAAAGCAAAAACGTATTTTTCATTTAGGTAAAAATTTCAGGTGAATAGCGTAGGCAAGTTAGGTAAATTATAAATGTGCAACAAAATCCAATCTTCAGCTTCGGAGGTGATGCCAAAATGGGTTGGCCGCATGTGTCTTTTTTAAACAACCGTTTCAAAAAGTGAAAATTTGGAAAGAAAAATATTTAAATAGCCGGCAACTACGCAATTATGAAAATGTGAAGATAATGGGCTCGCAGCTCCATTTTTATATGATGATTTTACCGCTTACTTAGCAAATTGGCAATCGAAAATATTTGCTTTAGAGGACTTTTCTTATATAAAAAATTCATTTGAGTGACAATTTTAGTAGAAATAATCGTTATACTTGCGGATTGCAAAAGTGGCATCATCTTCAAACCATTTTTTAATATGTGAGTTCATCTTATTTACCGCGAAATGCGCTTTTTGCAAATAGATATTAGGATCAAATCCTGCATGTTAAATTAAAAATATATCGAGATATGGCAAGGCCTGTAACCAGAGAAGTAAAATTGAAAAACGGATTTTATATAGAATTGCGCCGCAGAGGCGAAAACAGGGGCATAAAAATATGGCGTGAATCACATGACCAGATAAAAATGGCGATAAAAAGATACGAAAACATGTATGATGTACATTATGTAGGAGAGGTAAAAAACGGCAAGGTGATTAATTCATAGTGCACACCTTTAACCTACCAAAAAAAAAGCCCTTTGCATATGTGCATGGGGCTTTTTTACGTCTAAATTAATGGATTTTTAGCTCAAGACCGCCGCCTTTGCCGACATAGCAGGTGCAGACCTTGCATCTACCCTACCACCTGAAACACATTTACCTTCTTGTTTTTTCCTTTTATCTCCACTTCTCCCCATGGAATAGTACGGGCAATGTCGCGGGTATGCTCATAGATCGATTCGCTGATCAGTATTGCATTGGGCAAGCCTCGTGTAAGTGATTCTATCCTTTTGGCGATATTGACGGCATCGCCGGTAATGGAATAGGAAAGTCGATCGTTTGAGCCCAGGTTGCCGGCAATGATTGGTCCGAAATTGATGCCTATACCCACGGCAATGTTTTCGTTGATGGTACTGATCAGGGCTTCGTTGATTTCATCCAGCTTTTTTATCATGTCTTTGGCACAGCGCACGGCAGACTCGTGGGGCTTTTCGATGGGCAATGGAGCACCGAAAGAGACAAAAATCTCATCGCCAACAAACTGGTTAATGACCCCGTTGTGTTCTTTGATCACCTCAGACATCATGGAGTAGTAGATGTTGAGGAAATGCACCACATCCGTAGGAATCAGCCGCTCGGCAATACTGGTAAAACTACGGATATCGCAAAACAACAAGGCCACTTCGAGCTGCTCACCTTCTCTGATATTGTCCACCTGCTGAGTGAGCGCCTTTTTTACAATAGGCTCTGGTACATACTTAATAAATAACTCAAGCGTCTTATTTTGCTTGGCGATCAATTGGCTTAGTTCTTTGTTGGTTTTTTCTATTTCCAGGGTGCGGATGCGCTCTTCTTCCATTGCCTTTTGCAACTTTTGCTCGGTATGTACCAGGTGTGTCACATCCTTTTGTACGGCCAGGTATTGGTGTATCACCCAGGCCGTGTTGCGAATGGGCACTATCGACCACTGCATATAAAATTCCGAACCGTCTTTGCGGTAGTTGATGGTTTGACCACTCCAGGTCTGACCTGTCTGCAAGGTGTGGTTCATATTGTTGAATATCCAACGCTCGGTAAGCGGCCCCTGCAATATACGCGGGGACTTTCCAATCACTTCGGCTTTACTCCAACCTGTCATTTTCTCAAATGCAGGGTTTACATATATAATATTAGGACCGGATTCACTGAGGTCGGCGTCGGTAATGAGCACACTTTCGGTCATGCACTCAGACATTACCGGCCAGTCAATCTCAAAATCACTATACCTGTTCATATTGGTCAAATAAAATTAAGTTTCAGCCCCTTTGTGGGCTATTTTCTACAGTGTCGGGTTTAATGTTGAATGCAAATACCTGAGCCTTCAAGCCCTCATTGCAATACAAAGAAAGCACTATTTCACATTCCAATGTGCATATGTGGCTGAAATACGCCATAGCGCCCATTGACCAGGACACACTGTATAAAAAAAAACCTGACAAAATCCATTCATCAGGTTTAATATGCAGATGTTTGAAAATTGTTAAATAAGCGGAAGGCTGTATCCTTGCCTGTATTCGCGGTGCATATACAGGTCTGCCTGCAGGTCATCGACAAACTCCTCGGTTTTCGGGTTCCATTTTATTGGTCGCCGAAGATCGTAGGCTATATTGCCAAGTGTACATACCGTACATGACCGATGTCCGATTTCCACAGGCACCTGCGGGTCTTTTCGGCTGCGCACTGCTTCTATAAAGTTGATTTGATGTGGGATTTTGGTTTCATAAGGCCCGGATTCCTTTTCAACTTTAGGCTCAAATGCCTTATTGGATGCTTTAAAATAATCCCTCGAAACTTCTATCCAGCCATCTTTTCCCTGAAATTTCACTCCCTTGGTTTTGCCTTCATTAAAAGGCTCCTCAGTCATGATCACTCCGTTGTCATATTTGTAAGTCAGGTATTTAAAGTCCTGATATCCCGCAGGCGTTATCTCAACCGGGCCGCTATCGTCCATACCCAGACCCCACTGGGCAATATCGAACATATGAGCGCCCCAATCTGTGGTAAATCCACCGCCCATTTCTTTATACCATCTCCATCCGCCCCAGAATTTTTCGTTTTCTACCGGATTCACAGAGATTGGTGGGTTAAGTTCCTTGTTGTAATGTACATACGGATTGGGACCGAGCCACATATCCCAATTCAGATCGACAGGCAGTATTTCCCGTGGCAGGTCATAAGGTACTGGAGGCGCACCTACGTAGGCAAATACTTTTTCGATATCGCCTATTTTGCCGTCCTGAACCAATTTGACCGCATGTTGGAAGCTGGGATCAGACCTTTGCTGGCTACCCACGCCTAAAATACGCTTATATTTTCGCACGGCTTTGCGCAATACTTTACCTTCCTGAATGGTAAAAGTCAGTGGTTTTTCCAGATACACATCTTTACCAGACTGGAGCGCGTCCACTGCTATGAGGGCATGCCAATGGTCTGGTACGGCAATGACTACGGCATCTATATCTTGTCTTGCGAGCAGGTCTTTGTAGCTTTCATATGTTCTCACATCTACCGACTTGCCTTTTTCCTGGTAGTGCTTGTTGACACGCTGCTCAAAGCGCTTTCTCTTGACTCCATATACATCGGCGGCAGCTACTACCTTCACTCCATCTATGTTAATGAATCCGTCGAGCAGGAACATGGCCTGTTGCCCTACGCCGATAAAACCCATGTTGATATTGTCGCTGGATGCCAACCCCCTAAAGGATGGCAAAATGGTCAACCCGGCCACTCCCAGCATGGAAGTTTGCACAAATGACCTTCTTGATAAAGATTTAGAGTTTTTCATTTTTATAAAAAATATATTAATAATCGATAAACGCAAAATTAGCATTTATCAGTTTATAATCGCCCGAATATACTGACATATCTCGGTATTTTAACGCCTTTTCACACTTGAATTACCATGCTTAAAATTCTGCATTGCAGCCTTCGCGCAAGCTATTCATACATTTCGATCAAATGATTGGCTGCCCGCACATCATAGCCTCTTTCATAAGTGGGTGCATCTTGTCTGCTTACCAGCTCACGAGCTTTGCCTACTGCCGCCCTGGCCACTTCGCCGCCTACGGCTTCGAGGCTGTTGATGGCATGTACCCGTACCATTCATTGTCAACATCGAGTGCTGCTACCAGTACCGGTGTTGCCTGGTCTTTGGCGCCCATATGACACAATGCCTCTGCCGCGGTAATGCGCACATCGGGCGACTCATCTTGCAATAGCTGCAGCAAGGTTTCTTTGGCTTCCATAGCTTTGTCGGCCAATATCAGGCATCCGGTAGCCCCCCAGTAGCGCACAGCCGGGTCTTCGTCGTGGAGTAAAGAAATGATTTCAGGTAGTTTTTCCATATCTCTCATGGTAGAGATGTCTGCGGCATGTTTGATTTTATCAAAATTGTACTCAGCAGAATGCACATAATCATAGGTAGGCTGAGTCTTATTTTTGATCGACATCATGCCTTCGGGCATTAGTCCTGAGTCTTTTATTGCCCTCATCCATCGGTCATTTTCATTGCGCAGTCGCACCAGTACATCGGCGTAAGCCGGGTCATCTGCGAGGTTGTTTACTTCCCATGGATCTTTGCTGACATCATATAGTTCTTCTGCCGGTTTTTGCTGCCAAAATGCGCTTTGCGCTTCATTGGTCTTGCCTGCTTTGTAGGCTGCTTCCCACGATCGGCACGATGGAGCCTTCCACAAGTACTCGATATACTGACCATAGATGCGGTGCGGCATATAGTTTTTGATGTATCGGAATTGCTCGTCGCGCACGGCACGGATCAAATCGATGCGTTCATCCATACGACCGCGAAACAAGTGTACATATTCGCGCTCTGCTGCCTGTTGTTTTCCTGTAAAGGCATACCCCTGCATATATTCCGGTATTGCTACGTTTGTCAGACTGAGCATAGTGGGCGCCAGGTCGACAAAACTTACCAGGCGGTCGGTACGCGTGCCAGCCGCTGCCGGAGCCAGCTTTTCATATTTTTTTGGAAAACGCCAAATCATTGGCACTCTGGTACCTGACTCGTACAAAAACCTCTTGCTACGTGCCAACACCCCTCCGTGGTCGCCATAATAAGCAACAATGGTGTTCTCGGCTAGTCCGGCATCTTCCAGTTCCTGAAGCAAAGCGGCGACCTGGCCGTCGAGGTCTTCGATTTTATCATAATACAGTGCCCAGTCGTGGCGCATTTCGGGGGTATCGGGGTGGTAAGGGGGCAATACCATTTTGTCCGGATCGTGTCTAAGCGCTTCGGCAGGAATACTTTTATGAATGGAGCTTTCGTGCGAAACCGTCAGATTGAAAATCGCAAAAAACGGCTGACCTTCTTTGCGGTTTTTATAGTGGGCTTTGTTAGACGATTCATCCCAGACACTGTCGGGCTTGATCATATTGTAATCTTCCTTGGAGTTGTTGGTGCAATAATAGCCCGCCGTTCTGAGGTACTGCGGAAAAAACCTGATGACGTCGGGCGTCGGATAGGTGCTCCGCATATTTTCTGTACCCATAGATGGTGGGTAAACACCTGCAATAATGGAAGACCGGGCCGGAGCGCAAACCGGGGCATTGGCAAAGGCATTTTCATATAAAATACCTTCTTTAGCCAATTTGTCGAAAGTTGGTGTAGTGGCCAGCGAATCGCCATAGCATCCAAAAAACGGACTGTTGTCTTCGCTGACAATCCACAAAATATTGGGCAATTCGACCGGCTCTGTTTTGCTCCGTTCGCCGGTGCAAGCGTAGAGTAAGGCCGTAAAACATGCCATGACAAAAATTGCTTTCAAATTTGGTTTCATACTGTGTTTATTATTAATGGGTTTTTGTGATAAAAAAATACGTTAGTGCTTACGTTTTGTATTTTGGTAGTTGCCTTGGATGTTAATACGGACAAAGAAAAGATTCTATAAATAAAAATCATGTTGCGCTTCGATCAAAAAAAGCTTGTGTTCCTATATTTTTGGCTTTCTATTAATTTAATTGCGCGATTGTATAGCTATAAATATAAAGATACCACAAGGAAATACAATTCTAATTAATCCACAACAGAATTTGCCGCTAGCTTTCACTGAAATTTACGAGGCAGTCCGGGCCTTACGTGGAGTAAATATTCTGTATTTTCTATTAGAAGAACTACAATTATATTATAATTTCGACCCGATCTAATTGCCCTTAATGGATAAATATATTTTCATAACCACATCTTTCCTTTTGTTGGGCTGCCTGCAAGCCAAAGCCATAGATGAACCAAAACTGGATAGCTTGCAAACTTTACTGAACCATGCCAATAAGACAGACAGCATCAAATACCTGCTGCTGGTCGGTGAAGAATACTTTGCCGCCGAGGACTATTCGCAGGCACTCGACAGGTTTTTCATTTGCCTAAAGCACGCTGAGTCGCTTAAAAACATAGCAGGTATCGCAGATGCAGCCAACAACATCGGTCGGGTATATTACAACATGGAAAACTTTAGCACCGGGCTCGAATATTTCAAAAAGGCGCTTTATCATTATAAAGCAGAAAACGATGAACAACGGGCAGGGGGCGTGTACAACAACATCGCTTTGGTGTATTACGAACTGGATTCGGTCGATCTGGCCATTGACTATTACAAACAGGCATTAGCGATAAAAGAAAAACACAATGACAAGCTGAATGTGGCAGCCATCTATCACAACCTCGGACTGGTGTATATCAATCAAAATAAATTTGACGAGGCCATCAATAGCATGGTTTCTTCCAAGGTGATTTTCGAAGAACTTGGGTATAGCAAGCACGCAGCTAACACCACCAACAATATAGGCAGGGCATACTATAAAAAGAAAGACTATGAAAAGGCCCTCCCCTATTTTATACAAGGACTGGAAGAAGCTAAAAAACTACATTCTCCATTTTTGATGATGGACAATTATAAATACCAGGCCGACTGCTATGGCAAAATGGAAAACTATAAAAGTGCCTACTGGTACTCCAACGAATACCACAACCTGAAAGACAGCCTCCTGAATATAGAAAAAGAAAAAGAACTGGCAGAGATACAATCGAAATACCAAAATGAAATAGCGGAAAGCGAAAACCGCCTGCTCAAAAAAGAAAACGAGGCCAATACGGCCACCATCAGGCTACAATACCTCTTTGGCATAGGCATATTCATCATTACGCTGCTTTCCATCGTGATGGCGATCATCTACTATCGGGGCAATCAGACCAAGGAAAGAGCCAACGAACTGTTGCATAAACAAAAGGCCGAGATAGAAGAAAAAAACATGGCCTTGTCGCTACTCAACGACGAAATCACCAAGCAACATGATGAAATAAAAACTCAGAAAAAAAAGCTGGAGGAGCTGAATGGCATCAAAGACAAGCTCTTCTCCATTATATCGCACGAGTTCAGAAGCC
Organism: Cyclobacteriaceae bacterium; assembly: GCA_012033595.1. Taxonomy (GTDB): domain Bacteria; phylum Bacteroidota; class Bacteroidia; order Cytophagales; family Cyclobacteriaceae; genus JAAUQL01. The sequence continues at coordinate 13,210 of JAAUQL010000105.1, forward strand.
CGCTCAATTCGCTGAAGGGTACGCTGGCCTTGCTGAAAATCGGAGCTATTTCGCCCCATGAGCTCAACTTAATTTCACGTGAACTGACAGACAAGATCAACAGCACGTCCATCTTTTTGGACAATCTGCTCAATTGGGCCAAAAGCCAGATGCAAGGCATTAGCGCCCGGCCTACCATGATCAATCTGCGTGAAATGGCCGAGGAAAATGTACAAATGCTTCGTTCAATGGCCGACAAGAAGAAAATAAATCTGCAAAACAACATCCGGGAAGATTGCACAGCCTTTGTCGATCCTAACATGATTAACCTCATCTTCAAAAATCTTATATCCAATGCCATCAAATTTTCTTTGCGGGGAGGTACCATTGACTTGAGTGCTAAAATCGAGAACGATATGAACGTGATCACGGTGACGGACGATGGTATTGGCATGTCACCGGAAAATTTAAAAATGCTTTTTCAGGTGCAAACCTTCACTACAAGGGGCACGGCAAATGAAAGGGGTACGGGACTGGGCCTCTATATTACCAAAAATTTTATTGAATCAAACGACGGTCAAATATGGGTAGAAAGCCAGGAAGGCGCCGGAACCACCTTTACTTTCACCATTCCAACCAGGAAGCAAAACCCTGGCTGAATGACCTGGCAGGTCTAAAACCTTCGTCAAGTCAAATGTACAAATGATGGATTTATCCGGTAAAACATGTACGCTTCCGTGGCACATATTCATTAATCAACAAAAAAGTTGAAACGCAAGACTGATGGCAATGGCATGTCATCGAAAGCAGCATTTAAACTTCCCCCAGTATGAGGTAAAGGGTGTACATGATAAAAGTCACCAACAAAACTGCGGCTTCCCATCTGTCAAGTTTTTTCTTTTGCCCTGTAAACATGGCGACAAACAAAAACATGGTACCACCCGCCAATAGCAGCAAATCTACATTGAACCGGGCATCGTAAGGCATGGGCCGAATAATTATGCTAATGGCAAGAATAAAAAATATATTAAATATGTTGGACCCGATCACGTTGCCAACAGCAATATCATTGTTTTTTTTGAGCACTGCTACCACCGATGTCACCAACTCAGGCAAAGAGGTGCCAGCTGCCACTATGGTTAGTCCTATGATTTTTTCACTCACTCCCATATCCGATGCCAGCACGATGGCATTGTTCACTACCAACTTACCTCCACCTACCAGGGCAGCCAGACCCGCCACTATAAACACAGTCATTTTTACACCATTCAACTGTTTGGTTCCCTGCGCCTGGTCATTCTGCTCAGATTTAAGTTGAACATATATTCTGATCATGAAAGCCGCAAACAAACCAAGAAGTACGAAACCCTCGTAGCGGTAGAGGAAGTGAGCTTCATTGGAAAAAACATTGTATGACATAAAAAAAACAATGATAACGGCGAGAAGCGAAAGTGGTATTTCCTTCCAAACCGTATTGGATTGCACCACCAATGGAGCAATAAGCCCGGCAATACCCAGGATAAGAAACAAATTGAAGTTGTTGCTGCCTATTACATTTCCAAACACAATCTCCTGGTGATCGGAGAAGGAAGCAAAGGCGCTAACAGCCAGCTCTGGTGCCGATGTGCCAAAAGCCACTACCGTAAGACCGATAGTAAGATTGGAAACATTGTATTTTGCGGCCAGCGAAGAGGCTCCGTCCACAAACCAGTTTGCCCCAAAAACGAGCAAAGCAAAACCTAAAATCATTAAAAAAACCTGTATTAGCATGAGCAAAAGTAATTCCGGCAAATAACGCTATTTGAATAAAAAGTAGTTCGTTCTATCAGATAAAAATTTCAAATAGCAACTTTGTTCTCATATTGAGGAAATCGATAATTTGGCTGAGAATGAAAATGGGTTTATCACTGCTTTGGCGTAACCAGCCGGAAACTGTGAACTAAGCTCCGCCTACCGGCCACTTGTAAACCCCAATGTATCCAACCCGTTTTGTACTTCGGGGCACGACATGAACAAATCCCATAGCAGGCCGGATCTGTGGTTTTCGATCATTACCGGTATAGGTCCCTGGTCTATCGCCAGATACCTGGGCAAATACCAACTTTTATCGGCACTAAAAGCATCATAAGGCCCATACTTGCCCACCAGCGAATCGGCATCGTGGTACAAATATTTCAAAAAATCCATGCTCTCGTCTGGTGTGTAAGGAAAAGATGACAGCGCAGCCGTAGGCGAAATCACCCCAAGGTCGTGCCCGGGTCGGTGGCCGGCATAGCCATTGATGGAATAGCTGGAAGTGAGGCCCCAGCAGTCTTTGCCATAGCCCTGGTAGCCTTCCGGGTTTTGTACACAATAGGTATAGTGGATGAGTGCGTGGTTTTGGTTCAATTTCCAGTAGTCAGCATATTGGTCTTGCAAGCCTCGTGGATCGAGACCAAGATAAGAATAATGCGCCCAGAATAGTGGGCCAATCGGGTCGTCATTGGTTTCGTAGTGGTCGAGGATGGTCTTATAGCCCAGGTATTCGCGGTCGGTCTGTATCTTGCCATTCATGGCCCAGCCCTGGTGGTACACAGCCGTATCTATGGCATGTGTGGGCGATGCGGCAGCAAGTACATACATGATCAGGCATTCGTTATATCCCCTTACGGGAAAGTTCATGTCCCAGCCAAAGTTGGGCGACCAATGCCAGTAGAGCACGTTTTCACCGTCACGGGTATGCCAGTCCCATTCTATATTTTTCCATAACTTGTTCATTCGCCTGGCCAGATCCTGCTCTTCTTCATTTCCTTCTTTCAGATATTGCCTTACGGCAAGCAGGCCCTGAGCCAGAAAGGCCGTTTCGACCAGGTCGCCACCGTCATCCTTTTGGCTAAATGCCACCACCTTTCCGGTTTCACCATTCCACCAGTGCGGCCACACACCATGAAAACTGTCTGCATTTTCAAGGAAACCAACTATTTTTTCGAATCGCTTCACTCCGTCAGCTCTGGTGATAAAGCCCCTTTCTATCCCCACCAGAATGGCCATTAGGCCAAAACCGGAACCACCCGAGGTCACGATTTCAGGGGGATGGTTTGGATATACGTTGTCCATATGCAAGCGCTCACGGGCCATGCCGGAAACAGGCTCTGCCCCTTCCCAGAAATACTGGAACGTCTGGTATTGCACCAGATTGAGGAGCGAATCTTCAGAAATGAGGGCTTTGTTATCTGCGGTATTTGTCTCGTGCTCTTTATTGGAAGTACAATAAAGCAAGGTGAACGACAGGCCAATAAGCATAAGAAAGTTTTTCATAATCTCTGGTTTAAAAGGTAAATCCAAGGTCAGTCAATGATTGTTGAATTTCAGGATTCGACATAAACAAATCCCACAACAACCCGGTGCGATGGTTCTCGATCATCACCATGATTGGCCCCTGGTCTATGGCAATATTTGATGTGGCATACCAGCCTTCTGTCACATTGAAGGCATCATAAAATCCATAAGGCCCCCATAGTCGATCGCCCATGGTATCGTAAAAAAACCTGAGCGCATCCATGGATGCTTCCGGAGTATAGGGAAACGAGGACAAGGCCGCGGTCGGACTTATGACACCACGATCGTTGGTGGGCGAATGTGCCGAATATCCGTTATGTCCATCACTGGCCGTGAGACCCCAGCACTGGCCGCTATAGGCAATATATTTTTTTGGATTGGCCACACAATATGCCCTGTTGATGAGGGTATGGTTTACGGCCTGCTGCCAATAGTTGATCCGGTCATCTTTCAAATTGCGCGGATCAATGCCCAAAAACGAATAATGCTCAAAGAATAAAGGGCCTCCATAGTCGATGCCCAGGGGCAATGTGATGTCGTAAAACGTCTTTCCGTTAAGAAAATGATCACTGTTTTTCCATCCCTGCTGATACACCTCTCCGGAGATTTGGTGACTTTTCGATGCTCTGGCCAGCACATAGGTAATGAGGGCTTCGTTCCAGCCACGGATTTTCAGGTTCATATCCCAACCGTATTCGGGCGACCAATGCCAGGTCAAAACGTTTTCACCTCGTGTGTACCAGTCCCACTCCACCCCATCGACCAAAGCATCAATTTTATCAATCAACACAGCATCTTCTGTGACATGGAGGTATGGCCTGAGCGTGAGCAAACCCATTACTACATACGAGGTCTCTACCAGATCTCCTCCATTGTCTTTGGTGCTAAAAGGGATCACCTTGCCTGTGGAGCCGTTTATCCAGTGCGGCCAGGCGCCATGAAAGCGATCTGCATTGCTCAAAAAATCTATCATGGTGCGCAGTCTGGTCAAACCCTCCTCTCGCGTGATAAAGCCCCGCTCAATACCCACCATAATGGCCATGATGCCAAAACCACTTCCCCCGGTGGCCACCGTTTCGCCAGAAGTGTCGCGCTCTCTCGCCAAGCCACTGACCGGATGCCCAAAATCCCAGAAGTATTTAAAGGTTTGTTGTTGGGTTTTAGTCAGTAATTCATCATCGCTGAGCAGCGGGAACTTAGGTGTAGGGTCGATGGTAGTATAAAAAGTGGTCGAAAATCCGGCGAAACTTTCCCCTCCCGTACCCTTGAGCGCTTTAGTGATTTCCACTCGGTATTTGCTTAGGTATGGCAAAGGCGTTTTGCCTGTCACCATTATCTGTTTTCCACTTTCGTGGAATTGGAACTCCAGTCCGGCAGCCACATAGCCGCTAAGCTTGAAGGCTTCTTTAACATCATCCTCATTTACCGGAAAGGTAAACTCCATAATCATAGAAAAGTCCAGCGGCACATTGGAAAGCACCCCGGAACCGATGACCTCCTGATCACCGATTTTTACAGAAGAAATTACCAATTGACCAGGTGCGGTCTTAAAAGTGATGTTTTCGGCAATTATGCTTTCACCCCCGGCTCCTTCCAGATGTTCGCTCACAGACAGCGTATGATTAGCATTGTGAGGCAGTGTTTGTCTGGGGATGATCACCACGTTTTTATTTTCGTCAGAGTAGTTGACATCAAAATCGATGGATTGTCCGTTGGCTGTCAGGGTGATGGCACCTGAGACAAGCGGCCGCCGGACTGCTGACGAAAAAACCACGGAAATATGCTGATCAACAGGCATGTTGTCGTTGACCCCACCAGCGAGATTGAGCTCATGAGCACCGATAAACACACGATTTATTACCAGTGGACTTCGCACCACCTCTTCTTTTTTGCAGGAAGCAAGGGCGAATAGAATTAACAGAAAGAAGACTGGGCTTTTGATCAACATTCGTATTTTTTTTGAACCTTGAAGGTTTGGTCATTCGAAAACATACGAAATCTCAAAGACTTCGGCAGTGTTGTTTTAAGGAATTTCAATTCACCTTTTAAGTTTACCTGACAGGTTTTGGAAACCTGTCAGGTTTGTTCTACCATACAGGAATTAATAGTTTTAGAATTTTTAATAAACCTTCTAAATCAACCTGACAGGTTTGTTTCTTCCCTACAGGAATTAATAGTTTTAGAAATTTTAATAACCCTTCTAAATCAACCTGTCAGGTTTGTTTCTTCCATACAGGAAT
>JAAUQL010000010.1 GCA_012033595.1 Cyclobacteriaceae bacterium
GTGCTTCCCGGAGGAGCAACAGTTTAAAAATCGGCCTTTCTTAGAGCTTAACTAATTTAAGAAAAAGATGGATGGGCGCAATACATCGTTAGCTCTGAAAGTAAATGTTTGAAATATATGGGGGATTACAGGTAACGATTGCTATCATTATTATTTTTTCATTTTGTAAAATTTAGGTGCTTATTCAACTTTGGATAAACGCATGTAATCAAATGAAATATTGTTTAAGTTTTTATCAGGAGAAATCAATTCGATCCAGTTGATACCCTGTTTTAAATCCCCGATCACTGAGACCTCCTTCCATTTGGTACCCTTTTCGAGTAAAACTGATTGTGATGATTTATTCAACGCAAATTCAACATCGCTATCCATTCTATTGATATATCTAAAAGTCAATTTGAATTTCCCTGCCTGCTCCAGACTTACCCTCCAAATAGCTGTCAGCATCCACCAGGTATTTTCTCCATAAAGATATCCGCTTCCTGAGTATCCTTCAGTTTTATCGTCAATCTTGCCGCAAAGCCAAATAAAACCCTTGTCTTCACATTCAAAAACCAATCCCTGGTCTGGAATATCCTTGAGCTTAATGCGATTGTCCGGTAGGGGTTTCAGGTATTCATTGGCATCAATGCTGATTACGGAGGTACCATGGGCAGGAACAAGGGTTGAATAGGAATTTACAAAAAGTCCTTTATCCTTGTGTTCCCAAAGGTCGCGCACAAATGCTTCGCCTGCAATGCCAATATCCTTAAAACTAACTTCAATTGTGGCTGCTTTATCTGTCCGGTTGAGAAGTGCTACCGCCTGAGATCCATGCTTCTGCAAGCGTTTTGCATAAATCTCCAACCCATCACGGTATTCGGCCACTTTCACACCTTTGATCCCGGCCGGTCTTGTGCAATGGCGATTACCTCCCTGTTGGTAAGGATGTCGCGTGTTTTATACGACATGGTTCTCAGGTCATTGCCGGCGATCAGTGGCGCCCCAAAAATGGCCCACATGCTAAAATGTGATTTATTCTCCTCATAGCTTAAGGGCTCATTGCCTACTTGCAGCATGTCTGGGTCGCACCAGGCGCCATTTCCATGATATTCTTCCAGACCTTCCTGGCGGTCTATGATGTCCAACACGGAAGCCTGCACGCGAAATTCCCCCGGTTCGAAAGACCACAATTTGAGTATATCGGTGGTAGTCCGATACATATTTGCTGCCTTACGGTGTTCCGAAAAGTCATCTCCTCTGTGAAAATTTACACTAAGCACCATCGGTCGCTCACTTTCATCCAGCAACCGTCTCCATTTTTGCAAAAGCGTCTTATAATCTTCGGTGACCCATTCGCACCAGTCCAGTTTAATAAAATCCACCCCCCAGTCGGCAAAGGTTTGAATGTCGATTTCCTCATACCCTTCGCTGCCCGGGCAGTAGGTGCAGGTTTTTCTGCCAGGTGCCGTGTATATTCCAAACTTCAAGCCTTTGGAATGAACATAATCTGCAAGGGCTTTTATGCCGGAGGGAAATTTTTGCTCATCGACGAGCAGCCTGCCCTGTGCATCTCTGCCAGTGATGTCTGCCGGGTGGCGGCTGTATTCATAAGGGCTGCCGGCAATGCGACCTTTGTGCCACTGATCATCGATCACCACATATTCGTACCCTGCGTCTTTCATGCCCCTACTGACCATTGCGTCGGCGATCTCCCTTATTTTCACTTCGTCAATTTCCCAATTGAAGCAGTTCCAGGCATTCCATCCCATTGGAGGTGTCGGAGTTAACTTTTGGTGCTGGGCTTGTGCATGCACAGAAAAAATCAATGCCCATACCACTGGAATATACCGCCAGAGGCGATAAACTGCTTTATTTCTATTGTTTTTCATGTTTTTTGGAATTGGAAATAGGTGACTTCATTTTAAAAAATAGTGGCTTACCGCCATTTTGTACTGCAATCAGATGAGGGCTGTCACCAATTAATATTGGACTGACCATGGATGCATGGCGCGCCCATAAACCAGATATATCTGATGAGACTGTTTTGAAATTTGCTGAGCCATCGCCCAGAAGCAGGACTCCGGTGAGCGCATCGTACCAGGCTTCTGTAGAAGGTGTGGTTTTTAATGTGCCAAGCAACAGGGCATCAGGGATAAGGTCGCCATCCACATCATCGATAAGTATATCGCGAACCGGCCCCAACTGCGCATGGATTGGAAGCGGACGGGCAATAAACGAGCCTGATGCATTTTCTAAATATATGCTCTGCAGTAGGTTTACACGTTTGATTTTAGCTTTTTCCAATTGCTCCTTACTAAGGATCGCCTGGATATCTGCCATTGCAAAATCTCCATACATCGGAAATTTCTTTTCCAAACCTTTGATCTGCCTCACAACCTCATCGTATCCGGCCAATGGGTATTCCCTGGTGGTGCCAAACTGATCTTTTTCGCTGGTGGTGATGATGGCATCTACCTTACCGTTCCGGTCGAAATCGTGATAGTAAACCGAGACCGGATGTTCATTTGATGCTTTATATTTGGTATTCAAGCCCAGGTTTCCAATGATAAAATCAATATCTCCATCCATATCGAAGTCGCCTTGTGCTATGCTATTCCAAAAGCCGGTCAAGTTGTCTGTTTTCCATGTGGCAGAAACCTCCTCCAGTTTCCCCTCATGGTTAAGAAAAACCATTATGGGCATCCATTCACCCACTACCAACAGATCAGGCCAATCGTCGCCGTTGATGTCTGCCCATAGGGCATCCCTGACCAACCCGGCATCGCCAAGCTTCGGATTGTTGCGCTGCGTGATATCCGAAAAAACACCCTGGTGGTTGCTGAGCAGATAGCTCGGTGAGTGCTGTGGGTAGCTGCCCGGATGAATGCCACCACCGACAAACAGATCCAGGTCGCCGTCGCGATCAAAATCCGCACTGCGCACACAGGTGCCGCTACCGACGATCCTGGGCAAAGCTGTTTTTGATCTGCTAAAATTTCCTTCACCATCATTGATATACAATCGGTCTTGATAAGCAAGTGGATTGCTAAATTCAGACCCGCCACTGACCACGTATAAGTCCATGTCGGCATCATTGTCTGCATCGAATAACAAAGCGCCTGTATCTTCAAATGCCTGGTCGGTAAGGGTAACTGATGAAAATGTTTCGAAGTCGGTTTGTAAGAAAACTTCCCCTGCAAATCCACTGGCTCCGCCTATAAAAAAGTCGTCGAGACCATCTCCATTTACATCGCCGACCGACATGCCGGGTCCGGATTTGGAATACTGCCAGGGGAGCATGGGGTCTATTTTAAAATCGTTGAATTTATTTTCCCGATGTACATAGTCCACATCAATTGCCTCACTTACGTTTTCGAACAGATGGCTCGTTTCGGTGGGAGCAAAGTGTAGAGGAGCACTTTGCTCATATTTAACGATTAGCGTGCGATCGACAACAGGATTGTAAAGGGTCTGAACACTCCCATCAGGCCAATTCACCACAATTTTGGCTACAAGGCTATCGCGGCCCAGGCCGAAGTGCAAGGTATTTTCCATGCTTGACTGAAAACCGTGCACCGCCCCAGAGATCAATAGCTGAGCTTTCGTGCTGCTATGCACTACTACCGAAGTGCCTGTTTTGTCCATGACTCCTGCATCGAGTTCGATCCTGAGGAAATGGTTTGCGCCCATAACGTTAGTTCGGTTTTCAAGAATTTCAGCTTCAGCATTCAAATTATTGATGATTAGATCCAGATCACCGTCCAGGTCCAGATCGGCATAGGCCGTTCCATTGCTGCACGATGGCTTTGAATTGATCCACTGATCAGACTGATCTGAAACAGTATTCCTCCCTCATTTCTAAAAAAGTAGTTGTGAAAGCTCATATCTTCAAGCCCTGCCAGATACTCGAGCAACATCTTTTTGGTGGTAGTGCTGTCGAGGTTTTTTTTGAGTAGTTGGCTTTTGAATTGAATATAGTCGTTGTTGGTAATATCCGTGGGAATGCCATTGCTGATGAACATGTCCTTCAGCCCATCATTGTCATAATCTGCAAACAAAGCACTCCAGCTCCAGTCTGTATGCTGCATATCGTTTATCCTGGCAATATCGCTAAATTGATAATGGCCCTTGGCATCTTTTCCAGTACACATTTGAAAGACATTTTGGGCAAATTGGGGTTGATATCCCCTCATTTCGGCCACTTCGAATAATTCCTCGATCATGGCCAGGCTCATCATTTTCTTTCTCGAATGGTAGAGGGCTGCATATCCAACACGAATATATCCAGCAGCAAATCATTGTTGAAATCCGCTATGTCCATGCCCATGGACGACAAGCTCTGGTGTGCCAAAAAATCCTTTGAATGGTCGGTAAAGGTTCCATCCTGGTTATTGATGTATATCCGGTCTTCATAGATAAAGTCGTTTGATGTATAAATATCAGGCCACCCATCGAAGTTGAAATCCGTCACCACCATACCAAGGCCATAGCCCTCGTGCACTATACCTGCAGACAAACTAACCAGGCTGAATTTGCCATCGTCATTTCGATATAGCCGGTCGGTACTGGGATGCAGTTGCGTGGTGTCTTTTGGTTTTGCAAAATACCTGTATTTGTCATCGTGGTAAGAAGTCAGCAAGTAGGCATCGAGGTCGCCATCTTTGTCATAATCAAAAAACGCGGTTTGGGTTGTGTAGCCGGCATCATCCAGATGGTATGCTCTGGCCTGTTCCTTAAAGGTGGGAATGCCTTGTGCGTCCATTCCCTGATGGATAAAGAGCAGGTTTTTGCGGCTGAGTGAGTCGGGGTACCCCGAACAACTTAAATAAATATCCGGTAAACCGTCCTGGTTGATATCGGCGATTGCCACTCCGGACGCCCACTGGCTGGTATGCAGGCCGGCAGTATGTGTGACATCTTCAAAGCGCATGTCGCCACGATTGAGATACAATTTGCCGGAAACCATGTTGGCACTGAAATAAATATCCGGTAAACCATCCAGATTAAAGTCACCTATGCCTACACCACCTCCGTTGAAATAGTTATTATAATCCAGGATATTAAATTCAAAGTCATTTCTTAGCGGGTTGGTAAAGGTAATCCCCGTCACGCTGGATGGCAGCGAGTTGAACAATGGTTCTAATTGCGATGGCTGCTTGCACGCATGCAAAGCCAGCATGCAGGCACCCCAAAATGCGATGATCTTGACCTTTGACCTCATAAACCGCCCTTTTTAGTGAAGGCTGTATTTGTTTCAACTATTTTCATTTCCACATAGGTTTTAGGCAGGAGCAAGCCAGCGTTTTGTGACAAATAACCGCTTCCATAATAATGTTCTACCAATCTGGTAGAGCCATCGGCAAAGGTGATCAGCATCTTTTTATCATCGGGGCTAAGTGACTTAATACCTGGATTGCCGTTGTTCATTTCAAAAACTTTTAATTCGCCATTATTTTGCGCAACCAGGATGTCTGGCTTTTCGCCGGAGGCCAGACAGACCATTGACTTGGCATCACCATCTACATAAAAACCACTTTTAGAAGCGTTGACACATTCAAATTCTTTCTCCGGGTTGCCCATCAGCGTCAAGCCGATCAGCGCATCGTAGTTGCCGATCCGCATATTTGCCGAATACGCATTGCCCACGGCGAGTATATCCAGGTAATTATCATTGTTGATGTCCAGGCATTGGATGCCATAAATGGGAGAAATTTGCGCTTGCTTTGGCAGCTTATGTATCTGAAAGGAGCCATTCGAGGTATTTTCGATCCAGGAGGAAGAAAAGTAACTGGCCTTTTGTACTATGGCTGGTTTCTTATCTTTGGTACCGAGTATGTCTTCCAGTCTGGCTTGGGCATAGTCATCGTAGCCCCGGTACATCAAGCCGATTTTCGGCAGTTGGGTTGTAAGTACATCATAGGAATGAAATACCACTTCTTCATCATTCAAAAAGTAGGTTAAAATAGGATCCCACTGGCCGTTGTTGTCAAAATCATCAGCATACAAACTAAGCGGCTGACTATGTGAAGCGCTGAATGGGGTATTTTCGCCCAGATTTCCGAGCACATAGTCTATATCCCCATCATTGTCAAGGTCTGCTCCTGTTATGCTGTTCCACCACCCCCGGGTATGGGAAAGCCCGGTGGTTTCGGTGACATCTACAAATGAACGGCCTCGGTCATTCATATAAAACGTTACCGGCATCCATTCTCCCACGATCATCAGATCCCACCACCCATCCTGATTGAAGTCGGTCCACAATGCCCCCGTTACCATGCCTGCATTTACCAGGTCTGGCTGTAGGGTAGCGGTAACATCCGAAAAAATAATCTTCCCTGGCTGTGAATCATTGCGCAGCAGGTAGCTGACGGGAGCCTGCCCGTAGAATCCGGGTTTTACCCTGCCTCCTACAAACAAATCGAGGTCACCGTCCAAATCATAATCCTGGGCAATGACACAAGAACCACTTGCGGTGATTTCAGGCAATCCTTCAGGCACCTCCATAAAGTTGCCCGCCCCATCATTTTGATATATATGATCCTGAAAATATTCCGGGTCAGTGTGCTCATTGCCACCACTCACCATATAAAGATCCAAATCTTTGTCTCCATCTGCATCGAACAGAAGCATCCCGAGATTTTCGTTGATGCGAGAGCCAACTTCCCTGGCAAAATAGGTAGAGTCGTCGTTGTACAAATACAAAGTTGCGCCCTGCCCGCCGGCACCACCAATGACAAAATCATCTTTGCCATCTCCGTTTACATCTCCGACTGCCAGGCCGGGGCCATTCATCGAGTACCTGTGTGGAAGCAACTTCTCCCTGGCGAAGTCCAGGTAGGCCTGTTCTTGGTGCTTAAAGGCATTAGATACCTCTTTTTTTCTAAATGGCGGCGTCGCATTGAGCTGCTCGTGATCTTTAGCAGGGAATCGGGCATCGCCATACCTTAATTCCAGCACCTGATTAGCATGCACATGCGCTAATTCCTGCACTTTACCATCCGGCCATTGAACCCTTAGCTGTGCAATGAGTGTATCGGCTCCAAGTCCAAAGTGAAGGATGTCTTCGACCGTCGATTGATATCCGCGAAAAGGATTTTGTTCAAGAAATTGTTTGCCTAAATCAGATTCGATCCAAATCTTGGTACCAATGCCATTCACATTGTTTTGTGGCCCTGCCAGCCTGATCCTCAGGTAATGCTTAGGGGCTGATATGTTTTCATATAAGGTAGCGTTGTCGTTGGTGTTGCTCACAATCAAGTCCAGGTCTCCATCGAGGTCAAAGTCTGCATATGCTGTGCCATAAGAAAATGTGGAATCTCCGATGCCCGCCGCGGTATTTATATTGCTGAAAGTCAGATCACCATTGTTGTGGTAAAGCATATTTTTTCTTTTCACTCGTCTGAGTTTTTTCAACAGGCGGTACAAAAACTCATCTGCTGCTTTTTTGTCGAAGGCGCTACGTGACATCATACCCCTAAAATTGATAAAATCCATATTGGTGAGTTCTTCAGGATATCCATTGGCGACGTGAATATCTTTGTATCCATCGTTATCAAAATCCGCAAAAAGCAAGCTCCAACTCCAGTCGGTGCTTTCGATACCTGCCAGTTGTCCGATGTCGCTAAAACTAACCTTGCCCGAGGTTTCGGGGACCATGCCATTGTGCATTTGGAGGACATTTCTAACATATTGATCTTCATATCCCATGGATATGGCCCTTTCGATGGCGCTATAATTATCTGCGCCTTGCATTACTTTCCGTCCGTAGTTATCGGTTGGCAACATATCCAGCACTGCTATATCTGGCAGGCAGTCGTTATTGAAGTCGGCAATATCCATTCCCATACTCGATCTGCTTTGGTGTTTCAGCATTTCTGAAATTCGATTGGTAAATGTGCCATCTCTATTGTTGATGTAGGCGATATCATTAGTGATGTAATCGTTACTTATGTAAATGTCGGGCCATCCATCTAAATTTAAATCGCTGATACCGATACCTAAACTAAAGCCCTCCCAGGTGATACCCGCCTGTAGCGAAACATCCTTAAAACGGGGTAATTGATCGCTTTGTAGTCCTTCATTTCTGTATAAACGGTCACTGTGTACAGCACTGCCATCATTGATTCGCCGTGTGATGATATTTGGACTTAAAATTTCACTTGAACTGATCACCAGATATACATCGAGATCACCGTCTCTGTCATAGTCAAAAAAAGAAGCATGGGTGGTATAGCTGTTATCATCCAGGCCTACCGTGGCCCCCACTTCTTTGAATACGGGGATATGATGATCGTTTAATCCCTGATTAACAAATAGCAGGTTTTTTCGCGTCTCAAACTCATGGCTTCCGGAGACGCTCAGGTAGATATCCTGCCAGCCATCACCATTGATATCAACCACAGAAACACCACTTCCCCAGCGTCCCAGGTCATCTATTCCTGATATACCAGTAATATCCTGAAACTTAAAATTTCCCTTATTCAAATATAGTTTCGAAGCATTTTCGTTGCCGCTAAAAAAAATGTCGGGAAGCCCGTCATTGTTGAAATCACCTATTCCGACACCGGCGCCATTGTAGAGGTATTCGAAGTCAATGACTGAAAGACTATCCTTTTCTTTAATGGAATTGACGAAATCAATGCCGCTGTGCCTGGCATCAATTGACTGAAAAAGAATGGGAGCATCAGGGTGATGGCATCCAGAAATTAACCATGTGCAAAGGATCATGATCACGATCACTATAGGTGTGTTGATTTTCCGATGCCTAAAGGTCAAAATGTGAAACATTGAAAATAAATGAATAAAAAAAGGAGTAACAATTATGGCATTGTTACTCCTTTAAAATATTAAACACTACTTAAAAATCGTACCCTTCGTTTTGTGTGAGGTTTGGATTTATTTCCAGTTCACTGAGAGGTATCGGCATCAATATCGGATTAGTTTGTAAAAATGGCTTATTCAAATTGAGCTTGCTGATATCTTCACGTTTTTCCTTTATCCATTCCAAAAACAGACCTCTTCTATTGATTTCGCTAAATAGATTGGCTTCGTAAAAAGTTTCTTTTCTCCGCTCTTCCATTATTTGCATCAGAATCTCGTCTTTGTCAGTGGAGTCGAAATCAGGTAAACCCGCTCTGGTTCTTATCTTATTGATGTAAATAAGTGCATCATCTGATCTTCCTTCCTCGTTTAGTGCCTCGGCATAATCTAGCAATACCTCTGCAAATCGTGAAATTGGTATGTCCTGACCAGAGTAAACTTGATTTACATCCGCAGGTTTGTACCAATATTTAATAAATGCGCCAGGGAAATTGCCGGTAGTAAAGTTGACAAGCGTATCGTAAGTGAATGGTAAAGTGGGATGGGTTTCACCTTGCATCAAAAACATTGCGCTAAATCTTTTGTCGATAATTTTATCATCTGTGTCCCTTTCAAAAGAATTCCAGAAATTATCTCGAATGCCCAATCCACCCCAGCCGCCGTACTGGTTGGTGAGTTCGGTTGGTACGCCTGTTGGCAGGTAGAGAGGGAGGTTTAACTGGCCTTCATTTTCATCGCCCCATCCTCCGACTTTTGTTTCCTGATACCGTGTGGCAAATACGATTTCTTCATTCCACTCATTAAAATCGCTAAAAACATCGCGATAGCTAGACAATAAGCCATATTCGTTCAATGCAAATAGTTCCTCGGCATATTTTATTGTCTGATCATATTCCTTGGTGTACAGACTGACTTTAGCAAGCATGGCCAGAGCAGACCCTTGGGTAGCACGTCCAACATCCTCACCACTCCATGCTTTGGGTAGCGAAGTAGATGCATCCATCAGGTCGAGTTTTATTTGCTCCCAGACCTGTACTGCGGGTGTGCGGGCGGGAAACATATCATTTTCAAGACTGGGCGCTGCGAGTACTAAAGGAACATCGCCAAACAATCGCACCAAAGGGAAATACATAATAGCACGGAGATATTTGGCCTGAGCTATTATCGTCAATCGTTTGCTTTCTACCAGTTGGTCGTCGGTCATGCCAGATACGCCGTCTATCACTTTGTTTGCCCTGGCGATGCCAGCGTAAAATGCACGCCATGAATTGCCCAGTCGAAAGAAACCCCTGTCCCAGTTCAAATTTGAAAACTCGTAGTCGTCGGGCTCGCCTGTAGAAACGATGATATCGCCCAGCGGGTAGTTTTCTATTCGGTTAAAGTCGTCTCCCTGATAGGTTGCCTGTTTCTGAATGGCATCATACACAGCGATCAGAGCCGCTTGTGAATCGGCCTCTCCAACAAAGAAGTTAGCATCACTTAGTTTGTCTCCCGGAGGATTGATATTGAAAAAATCATCTCCGCACCCTGCAAGCGAAACAAAAACCAGAGCCATTAAGAATTTATACATATTTAAGCTTTTCATCTCTTTTTTATTTTAAGTGATTAAAATGTAACATTTAACCCAAGTCTATACATCTTGGCGCTTTGGGTACCTTCCGATATCCAAACCAGAGGACAATGGATTTGAACCACCAATTTCCGGGTCAAACCCTGGGTAATCGGTAATCGTGAAGAGGTTCTGCCCTGAAAAATAAACTCTAAGTTTAGAAATGCTCAATTTGTCCAATGTAGCCTTGGGAAGAGTATAGCCAAACTCAATGTTTTTAAATCTCACGTACGAACCGTCTTCGATAAACCAGGTAGATGGGGTCTCAAAGCTTTTGAATTTATCCTGGGCGATGGATGGATGGGAATTGCTTGTGCCCTCTCCGTTCCACCTGGCGAGTGATTCTGCCCATCCATTGGCTGTGCCTGGTCTATGCGTAGCTCTTTTTGTTACCAGCATCACCTCGTTGCCTTGTACTGCCGTAACAAACATATTGAAATCAAAACCCTTATAATCCATATTTAAGTTTAAGCCAAATTCGAAATCAGGAAACGGGCTTCCCAGATTGGCAATGTCTGCTTCATTCAAAGATTGGTCTCCATTGACATCGCGATACAAAAACTCTCCCGGTGAATAATCGGATTGGTGAGCAGGAATCTGTCCTTCATTCTGAATGATGCCATCCACAATATATCCTCTGTAGTATCCGAAGGGCTGACCCACTCTTGATTCAGTTTCTGCGCCAGCCAGATAAGTTCGGGTGATAAAAGTAGGTGGATACTCAGTCTGTCCTTCTTCCAACACCTGATTGAGGTCCAATACCTTATTTCTAATACTGGTCAGGTTGGTACTTACACGATAATTAAAGTCGCCCAAGTGATTCTGATAACCCAACACAAATTCCCAACCTCGGTTTTCAACCTTTCCGGCATTGACAAAGGTAGATGATACTCCAACTGTCGAAGGCAATGGACGATCTAAAAGCAAATCTTTTGTGGTCTTTACAAAATAATCGGAAGAGAACGTAAGGGTGTTCTCGAATAGCGACAAGTCAATGCCCAGGTTATACTGCTCACTCGTCTCCCAGGTTAAATCCGGATTGCCCAAGGTTGTTAGAACACCCCCCTGAAATACGCCCTCAGTTTCACCAAGTGTATAACCAAACGCATCGCCAATAGAATAAATATCCAAATACTGAAATGCAGCGATACGGTCATTTCCCAACTGACCCCAGCTGCCTCTGAGTTTCAAATCGTTTAAAAATGGAGCCCCACTCATAAAAGATTCAGATGACAATCTCCAACCGCCCGAAACTGACGGGAATACACCATAACGATTGTCTCCGGTAAAGCGAGATGAACCATCGCGTCTAATACTGGCTGAAAACAGGTATTTATCATCAAAATCGTAGCTTACCCTTCCAATGAGGGATTCCATAGCCCATCCTGTTGCCAAATCTCCTCCTGCATCGCGGATGGCACCGGCAGAGATTGACCGAATTTCATCATTCAAGAAATCAGAACCCTGTGAATATGCACTGGAAAACAAAAATTTCTGTCCGGTGTAGCCCACCAAAGCATTGATACTGTGCTTATCTGCAATAACAACATCGTAGGTGAGGGTATTCTCCATCAGCCAGGTAAGGGCATCCCCGTAGTTCATATTAATGAGGTTGTTGGGGTACGAAGCCATAATGCCTCCTCCTTCATTTACAATGGTGGGCACCTTGGTGTATGATTTATTCCAATCAAGATCGGCTCCTACATTTAGTTTGTATCTGAAGTTTTTTAGAAAGGTGACTTCCGCAAATGAATTGGCCAAAATCCTGAAACTTTCAGTATTTCCATTAATTTGCTCTGCCAATACCCTTGGATGAGCCATTTGGGCCTGCGGATACCAACGGGCATCGGTTGGCATGTTATCATCCCATTTGAGGGTCGGGTTCATTTTTTGAGCAGAGAGCAATATGTCGCCGGAAAAACCTTCTCCGTTGGGCACTAAATCCTGCTTGCGGTAGGTAGGGGTAATGTTGGCTCCAATTTTAATATTGCTATTTACATGGTAGTCCACGTTTATCCTCAAAGAATACCTTTCAAATCCGGATGAAATAATGATACCCTGTTGATTCAAATATCCAAGAGAAAGCCTGGTCTGAACCTTTTCATTTCCTCCGCTAATCGCCACCTTATACTCTTGAACCGGGGCAGTTCTGAATATTTCATCCAGCCAGTCTGTTCCTTTTCCTAAAGAGGACGGATTTGACCATGCAGGATTAGGACCAATGGTAGAAGCTGCATTTACCTCATTGTGCAACAAGGCAAATTCCTCGGCGTTCAACATTTCCGGCAGGTTCCATGCTTGCTGCAGACCATAGTACATACTAAAATCAACTGTGGTTTGCTTGGCGGTGCCTCGTTTTGTGGTAATGATCACAACGCCATTGGCACCTCTGGCACCATAGATGGCTGCGGCAGCGGCATCTTTCAATATATCGATGGACTCAATATCATCCGGGTTGAAGCTGTTGCCCATAGAGCCTTCCAGAGGAAAGCCATCGACAACATACAGAGGCTCATTGTTCCTGTTACTGCCAATTCCACGTATTCTCACTGAAAAATTGCCTCCGGGTTGACCAGAGTTTTGTGTGACCGATACGCCAGCGACTCTACCTTGAATGGCCTGATCCACACTTTGTATGGCCAGTTGTTGTATGTCCTGATTGTCGATTGAAGAAACAGCCGTAGTTACATCCCGCTTGCTTTGCGTTCCGTAACCGATCACCACGATTTCTTCCAAAGATGTAATATCCAAGGTCATGACCACATCGATAACCGACTGGTTCCCTACGGTAACTTCTTCCTGGAGGTAGCCAACTGAGCTAAAAACCAAAACCGAACCTTCCTCAGGTACTTCCAGGCTATAATTGCCTTCAACATCGGTAACGGTACCATTGCTGGTTCCCTTTAAGATGACATTGACTCCCGGCAAGCCGGAGTTGTCTTCTATACTGGTCACTTTTCCCGAAATAGTTCTTCCCTGAATACTAATCTCAATTTCCGGAATCATTTGCCCCGCGCCCTCAATCTTACGCACATTGATGGTATTATTCACCTGCCTGAAGATCAGTTTGCCGGTTTTTGATATTTCCATTAACAGATCAGAAACACTGGCATTTTTTGAATTGTAGTTTATTCTAACCGTATTGTTAATATCATCAACATCATAATTAAATGTGAAATTTGTATTTTGTTCCAAGGTTTGAAAACAATCGATTATTGTATTGTTTTTAAAATTCTTAGTAATTGTTACCTCCTTGACACTTTCTATAGTTTGTCCCTCAGAATCTGCCGCCACAACCAATGATAGGAATACGGCTTGCAGAGTGACACCAACCAAAAAACCATTTATTGCCATGATTACAATCAATCTTAATTTTTTTTCATAATTTTGATAAGTTTCAATTAAACATTTATTACTGGCTTCAAATTGCTTTTGAAGCCGATTCAAAAGCGATGGTGTTAGCGCACTATCGCTTTTCATTTCCTGAACTTTTAGTCTTTTTTTATCTCATATTCAAAATTTTAGTAAAACATCCTTCCCTTCTATTTTATATTCAAATTTTTCCGTAAAACTCATTGCTATCAACACATTCTGCAGGGTATAATTGTCAAATTTCCCAGAATAAGACCAGGTTTTGTGTGGAGTACCTCTTATCGTAAAACTTACCCCATACCAATCTGAAAGTTCGTCGATAACTTCATTGATCGAGGCTGTGTCAAAGTACAAAATGCCATCTTTCCAGCAAACTACCTCTTCAGGATCAAACTGAGTCTTGGCGCGAAACTTCTTTTTTTGAATGTCATACGCTATTGCTTCGCCAGGCTCCAACGAAATAGTATCATTGTAGTAGTTGCCTTCCTCTACTACCTCTACCTTGCCCGAAAGGAGTGCAATTTGCACATCCTGCTCCTGGAATGCCCTCAGATTAAAAGAGGTGCCCAATACCTGAACTTTCATTTGCTTGGTGAGCACAGAAAACGGTTTGTCTGGGTCTTTTTCTATCTCAAAAAAAGCTTCTCCCTCCAGGGTCACTTCCCTCACCCCGTTGGTGAAATTTTCCTGGTAACTTAGTGTGCTGTTAGAATTTAAAACAACTTTGCTTCCATCGGGTAGAAATACAGTTGATTTTTGGCCGATAGGGTTGGCTTTGTGAATCATTTTTGCAACAACCACTGTATCTTTCTGGCTGCGTTCAAAAAAATTCGGCAATGAAAAACCAGCAACAAGCAATACTATAAAAACAGCAGCGTAGCTAAATATTCTAATCCATTTAATAGGTTTACCTACTGCGGAGCCTATCGCATGGTGAGGGATGGAATTTTTTTGCAACCTGCTTTGAATTTTATTATATACGGCATTTGTATTTAAGGCAGTAGCCTCTTCTTTCGAACCAATCCAGATATTTTTATACTTATTATAAATATTTAGATTGTCTTCGTCCATAAGAAAACAATCTAATTGTACTTCTTCATCCTCACTAATGCTATTCGAAAGTTTTTTACCGACCAATTCGATGAAATGAGTATTGTTCATTTAACTTGTAAGTGTTTGGTATATAAACTCCAATAAATTATTCAGACCCTATCGACAAGAAAAATAAATTTGAAGATGACCGATTTAATTGCGAATAGGGAAGAGCGCGGTGGTGAAAGTGACAGTTTTGCAAACGGTGTGAATGCAAAACAACTAAATGCATCTTATTAAGATTCTGCAATAAGACTATAAGGATTTGCTAGATCGTGCCGGGTATATCGAATAGGTGGGTACTTCCTTATCATCCTCGAAATACGATGAAAGCTCATCTTTGATTTTGGCTAAGGCTGAGGTCATTTGATTTTTGACCGTGCTCTTCGATAAACCAAGGATATCGGCAATTTCATCATATTTAAATCCTTCGTCTCGCGACAATTTAAAAATCACCTGACACTTCGGAGGCAATAAGTTGATGGCTTGATTTACCTTTTCGATCAGTTCATTTCCGATTAGCTCTCTTTCCGGATTGTAGCGATTGATCAGTGCAATGCTGTCGTACTTTTCTAGTTTGGCTAGCAACATATTCTTTCTCTTCAAATAAGATAAAGACTGGTTCTTTACGGAGGTGAACAGGTAGATATCCAGATTATCAATCTCAAGCATCCGGATTCTGTTATTCCATATCTTCACAAATACATCTGCAATTACTTCCTCTGCAATAACTTCATGCCTGACATAGTACAGCGAAAATCTGAATAGCTTTGCATAGTAATGCATATAAAACTGCCTGAATGCAGCTTGATCGTCATATCTTGCAAAATTTTCAACAACCACTTTTACGTCTTTCATTTTGGGTATTAGTCCGATCCTCTAGAACATTGCTCTATAAATGTATGCCGGCGATTTTAGATTTACAAATGTTGGAGTCTAAAAATTATTCTGCGCTGTTATCACCATCGCGTACACCACCTCCAAAGCGGCGTTGATTTTTTGCCAAAAAGGAGGAAACACCTTCGGGAAATGTATTAGGAATTGTACCCTGGTATTTGTAATACATATATTCCGTGTATTTGAATTATATATATATTTGCCGCATCAAAAAAATATAGTTGGCTGGTATGGAAGTAATCGCAATTACAAATCAAAAAGGGGGAACCGGTAAGACCACCTCAGTGCTCGGCATAGGTTCTGCGCTCATCCAGATGGGCAAGAAGGTGCTTTTTATCGATCTGGATCCACAGAGCAACCTCACCCGTGGGCTGGGCATGAAGCACGTTTTTCTGACCTCCGCAGATTTTATGATGGGAAAGGACAAATGTATATTCAATTCCAAAGTCAGCAACAACTCTTTGATACCCGCCAACGATGCCTTGTATGCCAAAGAATCTGAACTGATGGGTTTTTCGGCTCTTCCGCAAAATCTGCTCAAAAAGGCACTTGACAAGGTGAAGGACAGGTTTGATTATGTACTGATCGATTGTCCGCCCGCGTTGGGATTGTACACCATCAATGCCCTGATTGCCGCCGACAGTTTTTATATTCCCATGCAGGCAGGCTTTTTTTCCCTCGAAGGGTTAAACAAAGTGCTGAGGGTGACTGAGCAGGTGAGGGAGTTGAATCCCAATTTGGAATTTGGCGGCGTTTTTATCACCAAGCTCCATCCCAACGACCGAAGGATCGTGGCTAAGGATATCATAAATTCCATCAGAGAAACCTTGGGGCGCAAGTTTCTGGATATATTTATACGCGAAGACATTTCAGCCGATGAATCACAGATCAAGGGTAAGCTTTTGCATGACTATGCACCGCAAAGTCGTATTTTGGAAGATTACACCATGCTGACCAACAAAATATTGAAGTCATGAGCAAAAAGGATTTCAAGAAACACACCAAAGTAGAATCTCCAAATTTCCTGGAGCAAATCCACGGCAAGAAGGAGTCGGAACCAAAGAAAAAATATAAAGTAACTTCCTTCAGGGTACGCGAAGACCTGATCGAACTGCTCAATCGTGCTGCCTACCACAACCAGGTAGGCCAAAAAGAAATACTGGAAGCAGCCCTGCTCAAGTGGTTTGAGGGGCGGTCTTACGATCCTGTGCCGAAGAAAAAATTACCGGAGGATTTGATTTGACTTGCGCAAAAATTTATACCAAAGTGCCATTGGGGACCTAAGTATTTGGCTGTGTTTCTTCATCAATTTCAATGATAAACGAGCTACAGCGGGTTGTCGAACTGGCAGGCTGGCAACTGTCATTCCCCCGGGATTTTTGTCGGATATAAGGTAAATGTCCCAATAATCTATTAGCACAAGCTTAGAAGAATTGGGCTTAAAATCCTTGAAGAAGAGTAGTGCGATGGTCATGCATTTCATACGCGCAGGTCTTTTGAATTGCCCTGTCACCTATGTGCTACCTGCCTGGCACAAAATGCCAAACAATGCCAATGCAAACGTTTGTTTTCTATTCAAATTTATCCAACTTACCAATTCAACTTTTTTGTTCAATTCTCAATAAACCCAAAATGAAAGACAGCAGAAGATCATTTATTAAAAAGACTACCTTAGGCGCTACCGGCTTTACCTTGGGCGCAACCAGCCTTGCTTTTAGTGCCAAAAGCTATAACTCGATCCTTGGAGCCAATGATCGCATCAATATGTCTGTGATCGGTGTTCGTGGTCAAGGCAACGGGCACCTTGGCCAGTGGTCGCGGATGGCCAAAGACAAAAATGTATTTGTAAAAACCATTTGCGATGTAGATGAAAATTTGTTTGCCGCAAGGGTAAATGAAGTAAATGAAACCCAGGGCGAAAAACCAGGCACCCAGGTGGATATGCGCAAAGTATTTGACGACAAAGATATCGATGCCGTTTCTATAGCCACACCAAATCACTGGCATGCGCTGGCCACCATCTGGGCAGTACAGGCAGGAAAAGATGTATATGTAGAAAAACCCTGTTCGCACAATATCTGGGAAGGACGCCAATGATAGAAGCGGCCCGAAAGTACAATAAGATAGTACAGGTGGGCTTTCAAAACCGGTCCATCAACAATGTGCGAAAGGCTATGCAGGCATTGCACGACGGCGTGATCGGCGAGGTCTATATGGCCAAAGGAATGTGCTACAAACCCAGAGCGTCATTTGGTAAGGCCGAAAACGGTGCGCCGCCCGCCGGATTGCATTACGACTTGTGGCTCGGGCCGGCGGCCTGGCGACCCTACAACGAATTGAGGGGGCACTATAATTGGCATTGGCATTGGAACACGGGCAATGGCGATATCGGCAACCAAGGTCCGCACCAGTTCGACGTGGCCAGGTGGGGGCTGAACAAAGACGAACATCCGGTAAAAATTCACTCCACCGGCGGATATTATAAATACACCGATTGCAGTCAGGAAACGCCCAACACCCAGTCGGCCGTGTTGGAATATGCCGATGGCAAAATACTGCAATTTGAAGTGAGGGGGCTGGATACCAATGGCGAGGGTTCATTGGGCATCAAAATCGGTAATATTTTTTATGGTACCGAAGGTTATATGGAAGTGAACGGTAGCCACTGGAAAACTTTTCTTGGCAAAGACGGTCTGCCAGGCCCCAGCTCAGATCAGGAGGTTCAGGAAGAAAAACCTTCGGCTTATTTGGCCGCGCCGGGTGGGGGAGGCCACTATGCCAACTTTATCGCTGCCGTGCGATCTGGCAACAAAGCCGATCTGACTTGCGATATTTATGAAGGCTTTTTATCTACGGCTTTACCACATTTGGCCAATATTTCCTATCGAGTGGGTGGGCAAGCGCTCATGTTCAATTCTGATACCGAGCAATTTGTAAATAATGAAGGAGCCAACGCTTTGCTCACAAGACAATATCGGGAGCCATACGTGGTGCCGGATAAAGTTTAATAATTAAATTAGTGCCCTGGTTATGCAAATTATCCCGCTGTGGCAAGTGACCGGGGCATTATTTAAAACCATAGTGCCAGACCTCAAATTAACCTATGGAGCACCTGTACCCCGACAAAAATGATGTTTACCCCGGCTTAGAGCTCGAAGCTTTCAAGGAGGTGTATCATGTATTTTTTAGGCAGGTATATTCATTTGTAAGTCGTTTTTCGCTCAGAAGCGAAGATACCGAAGAGATAGTACAGGATGTTTTCATGAAATTGTGGGAAAAGCGAATTAGCATAGATCCTGAAAAAAATCTATCAAGTTTACTGTTTACCATTGCCCAACATCTGGTAATAGATAAAATCAGAAAATACGCCGCGGAAAAAAGGCAAATAGACTTTTTGAAAGAAGGAGTGGTGGCTGCTACCACCAGCGAAAATACGGCACAATTGCTGAACTTCTACGAGCTATTGGGGATCGTTTCCAAATTGGTGGATGGGCTTCCGGACAAAAGGAGGTCAATTTTTAAGCTGAGCCGTGAAAAAGGTTTTACATATAAAGAAATAGCCGATTTCTCAGGGAACGGTAGAAAAGCAAATGACAATGGCCTTAAAGACGCTCAAACAAGGCCTCAAATCGCAGTATGGTATTTCGATTGATCTCTGAAATTTTCCCGTATTGCTCAACGCTTCACAGTGGTAGTGATAGGACCATGTATGATAGCTTGGGAACGATGCACATGGCTGATGCCAAATCGTGCCAAATAAGCTGCGCTTCACAACATTATGCTCGCCGGCATAGTTGTAAGCATGACACCTTCGATTAATATTAAGGTAATGTATATACAATTTATTATGTTTGCGCGCTAATTGAAGAAGTATGGAAATGCAAGTACAGCACTCACTTGAGCAATATGGCTATCTGAACCTTCCCGTAGATCCGAAAATAGATCTGGTATCTGAAATAAAAAGGCTTAAAAAAGAAAAAAATGCCCTCATACTGGGGCATTATTATATTACCGGCGATTTGCAGGATATTTCAGATTATACCGGCGACAGCCTTGGCCTAAGCCAACAAGCGCAAGACACCCAGGCGGATATTATTGTTTTTTTGGGGGTGCATTTTATGGCGGAGACCGCAAAAATATTAAACCCAAATAAAAAAGTACTGATTCCTGACCTTAAGGCTGGATGCTCCCTGGCGGAATCTGCCCCTGCCGACAAATTTGCCGCATTCAAGGCTGCACATCCGGGTCATCAGGTGATTTCATATATCAACTGCTCCGCCGAGATCAAGGCTTTGTCGGACGTGATCTGTACCTCTTCCAATGCTCAATTGATAGTAGACAGTTTTCCTGAAGACCAAAAACTCATTTTTGCCCCTGATAAAAATCTGGGCAATTACATCAATAGTGTCACAGGCAGGAATATGATATTGTGGGATGGAGCCTGCATGGTGCACGAAAAATATTCGCTGGAAAAAATACTTGATTTGAAAGCCCGGTACCCTGAGGCGGATTTTATCGCCCATCCCGAATGTGAAAAGCCGGTGCTTATCGCGGCTGATTTTGTTGGTTCCACCACTGCTTTGTTGAAATATTCTCAAAAGAGTGCCAAACAAAAATTTATTGTAGCCACCGAAAGTGGCATCCTGCACCAAATGCAAAAGGACAGTCCGGACAAAGTATTTATTCCAGCCCCGGCGATTGATTCTACCTGCGGGTGCAACGATTGCTCTTTTATGAAATTGAATACAATGGAAAAGCTCTATTTGTGTCTGGAATTTGAGCAGCCGGAATTGAAGATGGATCCGGAACTTATGCAAAAGGCCAAAGCTCCATTGCTTAAGATGCTTGAAATATCCAGGAAATTAAAAAATTAAACCCTACACTTTTGTCTTCAATCATCAATTCAGACTACCTGGTAATAGGCAGCGGAATCGCGGGCTTGAGTTTTGCCCTGAAAGTGGCTGACCACGGATCGGTAAATATCATCTCGAAACGTGTTGCCGGAGAAGCAAATACATCGTATGCCCAGGGGGGTATAGCTTCCGTTACCACAGATACAGATAGTATCCAAAAGCACATCGACGACACGCTTATTGCCGGAGCGGGTCTCTGCCATCATGACGCCGTAGAATCGGCACTTTCCAATGCGCCGGAGCGGATCAGGGATCTGGTGGAGTGGGGGGTCAATTTTACCCGCACAGACAATGGCAGCTTCGACCTGGCCCGGGAAGGTGGGCATTCTGAATATCGCGTACTCCATGCCGCCGACATGACCGGAGCAGAGATCGAAAGAGCCTTGTTGGAAAAAGCCAGACAGCATCGCAATATCAATATCTATGAAAACCACCTTGCTATAGATATCATTACCGAGCATCAAGTGCTGGGCAATTTGCAATCTGCGTTTAATATCTGCTTTGGCGCCTATGTATTGTCCGAAAAGGACAATGTCGTTGTGCCCTTTCAAGCCAGCTATACGGTGATAGCCACAGGGGGCGCCTCCAGGGTTTTTTTACATTCCACCAATCCCGAAATTGCCACAGGTGATGGCGTGGCCATGGCTTATCGGGCTGGGGTACGAATTGCCAATATGGAATTTGTTCAATTTCATCCGACCTCACTTTACAATCCGGGTAAACGCTCCTTTCTGATATCAGAGGCTTTGCGCGGATTTGGGGGGCTTTTGATCAATGGAGACCACGAGCGCTTTATGCCAAAATACGATGCAAGGGCCGAATTGGCTCCCCGCGACATTGTAGCCCGTGGCATCGATGCCGAAATGAAGAAGAGGAGGGAAGATTGTGTATTTCTGGACATGCGACACCTGGATAGTGCAGAAGTTACCTCCCGCTTTCCGAATATTTATCAGCATTGCAAAGATGCGCTCCAAATTGATATTTCTAAAGACCTGATCCCTGTGGTGCCAGCGGCGCATTATTTCTGTGGTGGCATTATGACCAGCCTCAATGGTCAAACCTCGATGCAAAACCTGTACGCTCTGGGGGAGGCGGCACACACAGGCCTGCATGGTGCCAACCGCTTGGCGAGCAATAGCCTCATGGAAGGATTGGCTTTTAGCCACAATGCAGCCATGAAAGTGATCAACAAGCGTCCCAGAAATTTTGGCTCGGTCATCATCCCCGACTGGGACGAATCGGGTATAGTAGATGAAAAAGAATGGGTGCTCACCCGTCACAACCTGAAAGAAATCCAGAACATTATGTGGGGATACGTGGGCATAGTGCGCAGCAAAAAGCAGCTCAACCGCGCCAAGCGACGGGTGCATGTCATCTATCAGGAAATCGAAGATTATTACAAAAAATCAAAAATATCGGGCGATCTGGTCGAATTGCGCAATCTGGCAGCCATTGCTTTTTTGATTATCACATCGGCCTTGCGCAGAAATGAAAGCAGGGGCTTGCACCACATGACCGACTATCCCGACAAGAGTGATAAATATTTAAAAGACACAATTATTTAGAATCATTCTAAAAACTTATTAGCTTTGCGCCGAGTGTTAACAAAACCGTGGTTTATCCGGTTTTGATTTTGTTCGGTTAGCTACAGGAGCGCATATAAAATCAAACTAATCGAATGAGTAAAATTATTGAAGAAAAGCAGAATGTGGTCATCAAATTTGCTGGTGATTCGGGCGATGGGATGCAGTTGGTGGGTACACAGTTTACTAACAATACTGCTTCCGTAGGCCATGATCTAGGCACTTTCCCCGATTTCCCGGCCGAAATCCGTGCCCCACAAGGTACCTTGCCAGGTGTTTCTGGCTTTCAAATCCACTTTGGCAGTACAGAAATTTATACGCCCGGCGATACCTGCGATGTGCTGGTGGCTATGAATGCAGCAGCACTAAAAAGCAACCTGCGCAACGTCAACCAGAATGGCATCATAATATTAAATACCGCAGGCTTTGACTCACGCAACCTTAAACTCGCCGGATATCAGGACAATCCACTTGACGGAGACCTTCTCAATGGGTTTATTGTCTATAAAATCGACATCACCAAACTGACCCGGGATGCCCTCGAAGAAGTGGAGCTGGGCGTCAGGGACAAAGACCGGTCGAAGAATATGTTTGTGCTGGGCTTCATCTATTGGTTGTACAACAGGACACCGGAGAATACCATTCAGTTTATCGAAAGGAAGTTTAAAAATGATGAGGTAGTACGTGAGGCCAATATCAGAGCATTGAAGGCGGGATACAATTACGCCGACATCACCGAGGCCTTTTCGAGCCGTTTTAAAGTGCAACCTGCCAAGATGGCTCCCGGAACCTATCGCAGTATTACGGGAAACCCTGCGCTGGCTCTGGGGCTGATCGCCGCCGCGCAAAAGACGGGCTTACAACTGTTCTATGGTACATATCCCATCACCCCGGCCAGCGATATTTTGCACGAATTAGCCAGACACAAGAACTTCAATGTAAAAACCTTTCAGGCCGAAGATGAGATCGCAGCGATATGTTCCAGTATTGGTGCTGCATTTGGTGGCAATCTGGGCATCACTGGTACCAGTGGTCCGGGATTGGCGCTGAAGGCAGAAGCTATGGGTCTGGCAGTAATGCTGGAACTGCCATTGATCATACTCAACGTACAGCGAGCCGGCCCCAGCACCGGACTGCCTACCAAAACCGAACAATCTGATTTGCTACAGGCGGTTTACGGTCGAAATGGCGAATGCCCCATGCCGGTAATTGCCGCAAGCACTCCTTCCTCATGTTTTGAGGTGGCTTACAAAGCTGTTAAAATGGCTTTGGAGCACATGACGCCCGTATTGGTGCTCAGCGACGGATACATTGCCAATGGTGCCGAGCCCTGGAAATTTCCTAAAGCGGCAGATCTGGATGAAATTAATGTGTCGGTAGTCACGAGCAAAGAAAGCGAGGAAAAGTTCATGCCCTACCTGAGAGACGAAAACCTGGTTCGCCAATGGGCCGTGCCAGGCACCGAAGGACTTGAACACAGAATTGGAGGATTGGAAAAAGAAGATGTGACCGGCAGCGTGTCTTATGATCCGGAAAATCACCAGAAGATGGTGAAAATTCGTGAAGCCAAGGTGGAAAAGATCGCTGAGTTTATCCCCGAACAAGAAGTGGATTCGGGCAAAGAATCGGGTAAAATTCTGGTTTTGGGTTGGGGTTCTACCTACGGATCCATCAAGAGTGCAGTGACTGAGCTTATCCATGAAGGATATGATGTGTCGCACGCTCACCTTACTTATATCAAGCCATTCCCAAGGAATTTGGGAGAGTTGTTGCACCGGTTCGAGAAAGTCCTGATACCTGAGATCAATAATGGCCAATTGATCAAAATGATCAGGGATAAATACCTGATCGATGCAAAAGGTTATAATAAAATAAAGGGTACACCCATTACCAAAAACGAACTAAAGGAAGAAATCATAAAGATGTATTCCTAATTCAATCAAAATCAAACTTCATGTATTCCAATATTCATTGATTGGAATAAAAAAATATAGCTATGAAAATTAAAGCTCCAATACGAAAAGCGACCATTCCTAAACCGGAAATTGAAAACAATGGAGGTCTTTCATCAAAGGATTTTGTATCGGGTCAGGAGGTAAGGTGGTGCCCTGGATGTGGCGATTACTCCATTTTAAAGCAGATGCAGACCATATTGCCACAAATTGGCGTCGACAAGAAAGATATCGTGTTCATTTCTGGCATTGGTTGCTCCTCACGCTTCCCATACTATCTCGATACTTTTGGAATGCACAGTATCCATGGGCGCGCCACGGCCATAGCCAGCGGTCTAAAAGCCACACGACCTGAGCTCAGTATATGGGTGGTAAGCGGAGACGGCGACGGTCTATCCATTGGTGGCAACCACATGGCTCACCTCTTGCGGAGGAATTTTAATGTCAATGTCCTGCTTTTCAATAATGAAATATATGGACTTACCAAGGGTCAGTATTCGCCTACCTCCAAGGTATCTACGGTTACCAAATCCACACCACTAGGCTCTATCGATCATCCATTTAACCCGGCGGCTTTTGCTATGGGATCTGATGGGAGTTTTATAGCTCGTACTATGGATCGCGACCCCAAGCATTTACAAACCATGCTGTTGAGATCGCATGTACACAGTGGCACTTCGTTTCTGGAGATTTATCAGAACTGCAATATTTTTAATGACGGAGCATTTTTTGACTATACTGAAAAAGAATCTAAGCCCGGCAATGCCCTGTTTGTAGAGCATGGTAAACCTATGCGCTTTGGCGCCGACAATGAATATGGTATAAGACTCGATGGCACCAGGCCACAGGTGATAAAAATTGGTGACGAATATGGCGTGGAAGATGTATGGGTACATGATGAAAAAGATATCATCAAAGCCAATATACTGATCAGGATGGAGGCCAATTATCCGGACGAAAAGCTGCCAAGACCATTTGGAGTATTCTATGAAACCAATCGGCCCAACTACGAAGTGCTCATGCAGCAACAAGTGGACAACGCATTGGTGCAAAAAGGAAAAGGAGA
Source organism: Cyclobacteriaceae bacterium (assembly GCA_012033595.1). Lineage (GTDB taxonomy): Bacteria > Bacteroidota > Bacteroidia > Cytophagales > Cyclobacteriaceae > JAAUQL01. The sequence goes on from JAAUQL010000010.1 coordinate 25,287, forward strand.
TTTGGATGCATTGATTGCCGGAAATGAAACCTGGGTGATCAATTGAAGTGGGATTGATGATGCACCGTAGTGAATCTGACCGGAAAAGCGCAAACAGGCAAAGGGAATAAGAATAAAAAATGGGGTGACCATCACCCCATGCGTCAGTGCTGGCCGTCGTGTACTAGTGACTCACCGTAACTTAGCCCTTTTCTATACCCATCAGTACCCTGCGTATTTCGTTGGCTTTTTCCATCATTTGATGGCTTTGTTCTTCAGCGCCGTCATCAATTATCTGTTTGAATTTAGTGAGCTGTTTTATATAAGCATCCAGGGCACAAGATACATTGGAGGCATTTTGTTTGAGGATGGGCGCCCACATGTCAGGGGAGCTTTTGGCAAGCCTCACCGTGGACGAAAAGCCAGATCCTGCCATGGTAAAAATGCTCTTTTCGTCTTTTTCTTTTTCCAATACGGTGAGCCCCAGGGCAAACGAACTGATGTGGCTAAGGTGCGAAACATAAGCTATATGCCGGTCGTGCTCGTCGCTGGGCATGTAGGTAATATGCATATCGAGTTTTTTGAATATATCTACGATCTTGGCCAGATACGCTTTGTTGCTTTTTTCTTTTTCGCAGATGATGAGCTGTTTGGTTTTGAACAAGCCGGCAAATGCTGCTTCAGGTCCGGAATTTTCGGTACCGGCTATAGGGTGACAAGAAATGTATTGTTCCCTTTTTGGATGATTTTCCACAATATTATTGAAGCTCGATTTGGTGGAACCCAAGTCGATGAGTATGGCCTTCTGCGGAAGAATATTGAGCGCTTCTATCAACTGGCGGTTGATCACATTTACCGGAGTGGCCAGTACCACCAGATCAGAAGATTTTACCGCCTGGGTAAAATGCATCATTTCGTCCACTATGCCCAGCTGTTTGGCTAGCTTACCGTGGGCAGCGTTGGTATCAACACCAATAAAATGATGGCCATTTTCTATGGATTTGAGCCCAAGGGCAAATGAACCTCCCAACAATCCAACCCCAACTATACTGATTTTCATATTTTTGCCACTTCAAAATCTTCGACTCTTGCCAATACCTTTTTGAGCAATTCCTGCTTCACGCAAAGCGACACCCTGATGTAGCTGTTGCCTTTTTCGCCATATACCATTCCCGGCGTCACAAAAATGTCTTTTTCATAAAGCAGATAGTCGGCCAGACGCGCAGATTTACCTATGGCGCCATTGACTTTGGCCCAGATAAACATGCCGGTTTGTGTTTTGTCGTAGGTGCAGCCTAGCTTGTCGAGCAATTGATATAAGAGTTCACGTCTTTTTCTATACTCATCATTTCGTTCGTCGTGCCAGCTTGCCGGGTTGTCAAATGCAGCGACGGCAGCCAGTTGCATCGGCTTAAACATCCCGGAATCTACATTGCTTTTTACTTTTAAAATGGCATCGAGATAGTCTTGGTGTCCTGCCACCCAGCCAATTCTCCATCCGGCCATGTTGTGGGACTTGCTCATCGAATTGAGCTCCACAGATACCTCCCTGGCGTCCGGAATTGCCAGCAGGCTGAGAGGCTTGCCTTCGTTGAGCACCAGGCTGTAAGGATTGTCGTGGCAAATAAGTATGTTGTTTTTTTGGCAAAGGCCACGATCGATTCAAATACCGCTGCATCTGCTCTGGCTCCGGTGGGCATGTTTGGGTAATTGATCCACATCAGCTTTACCTGATCGAGGTTCATTTGTTCTATGGCGTCTAAATCAGGCCGGTAATTCTCGCTTTCGATCATCGGGTAGCTGATGGCTTTTCCGCCGACCATCTCCGCCACAGCTCCATACGAGGGATAGCCCAGCTCTGGCACCAATACTTTATCGCCCGGGTTGAGAAATGCCAGTGAAATATGCGTAATACCTTCTTTACTCCCAATAAGAGGTAATATTTCCGTTTCGGAATTTAAGTCGACCCCATAGATTTTTTGCATCCAGCCCCCAATTGCTTTTCTTAGTTCGGGGATGCTCCTATACGCCTGGTAGCCATGGTTGTCCGAAATATTAGATTGTTTGTTCAGCTCGTCTATGGTGGCTTGCGATGGCATCATATCTGGATTGCCTATGGCAATATTAATGATGTCTCTGCCCTTGGCCATCAGGTTCCTCACCTCTTGCAACTTCACTGAAAAGTAGTATTCCTGCGTTGTTTTTAGCCTGTCTGCGGTATCTATTATCATAATAATCTGTTGCCTGCTATCTCCGGTTTATTCACAAAAATATGCCGTGGCGAAAATGAAACGGCGAATTTACTTACACTTCGTTGTATAATAAACACTTTTGGGCTTATTTTATTCATCGGCGACTACTGGATATCCAATGGTTTGTGTTTGATTTTAATTCAGGCTAGGCTCCGATGAACTCAACATTACAGGAAACACTATAAATGACCTTCAAATGATCAGCACCATAAGAACGGGTATAATCTTGCTATTTTTTTCAGCCATCATTATGTGCCAACCGGCCAAAAAAGAAACCCGATCGCATGAGGATGAGGCTATAAGATTTCCGTTGGAACGAGGGGTGAACGTCAGTCATTGGCTATCGCAAAGCAAAGCCAGAGGCGAAGATCGTAAAAACTTTTTCACTAAAGCAGATATGGATTTTATTGCCGAAATAGGCTACGACCACATTCGCCTGCCCATAGACGAAGAGCAAATGTGGGACGAAGCGGGCAATAAGGATGCGGAGGCATTTGCCTTGCTGCATGATGCTATCGGATGGGCCAATGACAATGAGCTAAAGGTGATTGTAGATTTGCACATCTTGAGATCACATCACTTCAACAGTACGGAAAAGCCGCTTTGGACTGATCCCGGAGCCAGGGAGCGCTTTTATCAATGCTGGCGCGACTTGTCTTCCGAATTGGCAAAACATCCCAATGAACTGGTGGCCTATGAGCTGATGAACGAACCAGTCGCCGACAAAGCTGAAGATTGGAACAGACTGATAGCAAAAGCCACTGAGGCCATTAGGGCCACAGAACCACAGCGATTTGTGGTGATAGGATCCAACAGATGGCAATCGGCAGATACCTTTGATGAGCTGGAAGTCCCCAAAAATGACCCATATATCATCTTGAGTTTTCACTTCTACGAACCGTTTTTATTGACACATCACCAGGCCGGCTGGACAGACATTGGAGATTATCATGGCCCGGTAAAATATCCAGGCTTATTGGTAGAAGAAGCGCAGTTGGAAGCCATAGCCGACACCATCCTCAGGGAAAAGATTGAAAGCCGAAATGGCCTATATGATAAGACCCGACTGGAGGCCATGATGCAAAAACCGATACAAAAGGCGAAAGAACTCAATCTGCAATTGTATTGTGGAGAATGGGGTTGCATGCCAACAGTGCCCCGGGAGAGTTTGCTCGCCTGGTACGACGACATGAGAAGCATATTGGAAAAACATGATATCGGGTGGACAAATTGGGACTATAAAGGTGGTTTTGGCATAATAGACCGCAATCGCGACAACCAATCTATCGAAGACCTTATCGAAGTACTGATGAAATAGCCTCTGGTTGGATTGATTGTGTTTTGCGTATAGGATTATTTAAATAATAAATTTAATTATAAAAGGTTACCTATCGAGGCCCTATGGTATTGAAGGGTGTATTTGACTCAAATAAACATCAATGACACTTAAGTCTAAGCTTCCTCCACCTTTGCAGCAATATTTTTTTCAGCTTAAGGATTATTCAGATGTGTTTCTTGCTAAACTGCTTGTGGTGACGGACAGTACGGTGATCATCTATTCTGTCAGGATATTGGTGGTGGTACTAGCCCTGCTGATGGCCTATGTGCAAAGCCCTGGTTCTAAAAATGAAATATCTTCTTCCAAAAGCCCTCAAACTATCCAAGACCTCCCCAGGTCTATTGTCGATCAGTTAAAATAAAAAACAGCGCCCTCCCGGCAAATCAGGTAGCTTTTTATCAGCCTTGCTGATGATGGTAGCAAAATGCAGTTCATTAGTCAAACAATACTTTCCATTTCAGTACATTGCCATACTGCTTTATGTCAATAACTCGACAGGCATATCCACCCGTGGTCGCTATTTCAAAGCCACCTGCATCACGTGCATGTCTGCTGTGATAAATAGCGATTTGCCTCCCTGTCCGAAGGCACAATTTGAGGTGGCCTGACCGGTCATAATTCTGCCTAAAAGATTTGATTGGTCATCAAAAATCCAGATACCCCCGGGACCGGAAGCAAATATGTTGCCCCTGGCATCTACTTTGAGCCCATCGGGTAGCCCGCGCTCCGACTTTGTCTGTGCTGTGGCATCGAAAAAAGTTTTTCCTTCTCCCAATTTGCCGTCCTCTAGTATGGGATAAGCCATCCATATTGCATGATGAGGATCCGAGTTGGCGACGTACAATATTTTTTCGTCTGGCGATAATGCAATTCCATTCGGTCGTGACAACTCCCTGGTCAAAAGCCTGCTTTCACCAGAGCCATCTACCACAAACACCCCTTGAAAATCCAGTTGCTTGAGCGGATCATCCATCTTGTATTCCAACCCATAAGGAGGATCGGTAAAATAAATCAAACCTGATTGACTGATGCAGGCGTCATTTGGACTGTTGAGTTTGAGGCCCTGGTAGTTGTCGGCCAAAGTGGTAAAAACAGGTTGTGGAGCCGCGATAGGAGCGTTCATGCGGGCTATTCTACGATCGCCGTGCTGGCATAGTATCAAATTTCCGGACCTGTCGAGTAGCAACCCATTCGCGCCAATTTCACCACCACGCGGCAGGCTATCCGTATAGCCCGAAGGCTTTAGATAGCGTCTGGCACCTTCCTTAGCTGACCAGATAAATACGGTGTTGGACGGTATGTCGGAAAATAGCAAACCAAGACCCTCTACCCAAAGCGGCCCCTCTGTCCAGTCAAAACCACTGGCGATAATTTCGACCGATGCGGCAGAGTCGATGAGTTCGTTGAGGGCTATGGATTGGCGCTCAATATATGGTCTGAATGTTTCCTGGCCTTCTGCCGGATTTTTGTCTCCGCTTGTTTGCCTGGCCTGGCATGCCATCAGAATCAGCAGCCATATCCAACTGGTTTTATTCATGTTCGTAAGTTTATAAAATGCTATAAAACGGCTTATATGAAAATTCCAAAATACCTAATGTCAAGAGACAAATCTCAAATACATTCCAATATCGGAAAATTAAAAATCCAAGAGGCTTTTTATCAATGGGTTTTTGGGTTTTAGTCATCATTAGTGGTTATTGATTTTTGTTATTTGATGCATAACGATACAATATGAACTACAGCTTTCAATATAGCATCGAATAGATAATACCTATACATGTGTCTTTCAGTTGTTGCCCTCAATCAGCCTTATGCATTTGGTTTATCGCACAATTTACTTCTAAATATTGGGAGCGAAGCCTTTTTGGGGTCAGTGACCATTGTTGTTCATTTATTCTTTATTTTGCGTGGTAATTAAAAACCACGATATGAAACTTATCTTTCCGATTGGCTTATTGGTGCTGTCCATGATGTACGCCTGCAGCAGTTCCACCAAGGTGTATTCCAGCAGAGACAAAAGCGTTGATTTTTCCAAATACAAAACCTTTGATTTTTATGAAATTAAAGAGGAGCATCTGAAAATAAAAGAGGTGAACAGGCGCAGGCTGGCTATGGCCATAGAATTGGAGCTAGGCCAAAAAGGGATAAAGAAGTCAGTAAATGAACCTGATTTGCTGGTAAATATCTACTCTTTGTTAAATCAAACAGAAAATACGTATTCAACAAATCCTTCGCGTGTAGGCTATTATGGTGGTGTGAGTCCTTACGGCCTTGGTGTAGGCATTGTGGTTTCGCCGGAAAGCCATACCGAATACTACACCAGGGGTTCGGTAACCATAGACCTGGTAGACAGGCAGGAAAATAAGCTTGTGCTCGAAGGGGTGGCCAATATAGATGCCGGCAATGATGAAGATGCCGACAGAATCATCAACTACTCCGTAAAAAAGATTTTCAGTGAAATCCCAAATACTCCCCGGTAACGCACAAGCCCGCAATGTTAATATTTAGGTATTAACATTGTATTATTTTATAATTCGGAAGATTTGTTGCTGGCATTGGCTTCATGATCCTGCCTAAGTTGCGCCATTGATTTTCTGAAATGGTAGCGTTGACGCACCACTTTGCTCGACCGGGCTTTTATGTTGTCTTTGCTGAGATAAAACCAGCCATTGCTTTCCATATAAGCTATCAAATCGGCTTCATCAGAGAATGTTTTGTGTTCTACCCCTTCCTTCAAAAACCAGTCGATATCTCTTCGTCGTCCATAAAAATCTGCCTTAGCAATAAATTTAGCTGGATCGAGAGGCTTTTTGACCAATTCCAAATTGATGGAAAAAACATTTTGATTGTTGAGATTCTTGCCCTGAGCGTAGATTTGGGCTTTTGAAGTGTTCCAGAATAGCAGCATAGCTACCGCCATTCCCAGATAGCGAAATTTAGTCATATTAGTTGTTTGATTGGTGCATGTTGGAAGGGAGACGATGGGGCAAATATCAATATCAATTTGAAAGCCTTTCCTCCATGCCAGCAGTCACCTGGTTTAACATTTAAAAAAAACACCTGTGTTATAAAGGTGTCAAAGGTAAAACACTTTTTCAAAAGATAAAGGGATTCAGTAAAAAGATCATTGCAGATTGACAGAGATTGCCACGTCGCTATGCTGCGCAAGCGCTCCTCGCAAAGACGGCAAAATAGTGGGTTTTTTAGGGTCAATGGCTCCAGCTTTACGCCGTCTATGGCGCCTGCCTTACGCCGTCATTGCGAACGGAGCTTTTCGCGTAGTGCGGCAATCTGCCAGCGATTGGCCGGGAATGGGAAGATGTTTATATTTTCACTAATCCTGGTCATCCTGCAATCCTGCGCATCCTGATTCAGACAATTCGCAAAGACGGCAATAGTTTGTTGCGCCTGCCTTACGCCGTCATTGCGAACGGAGCTTTTCGCGTAGTGCGGCAATCTGCCAGCGATTGGCCGGGAACCATGAGGATCATTGCTTTATGAGAAGCGATTTATATTTTTCACTAAATCCTGGTCACTCCCTTTTTTCAAAGTGGGGCAGGGGGGATTCAGTAAAAAGATCATTGCAGATTGAGAGAGATTGCCTCGTCGCTATGCTGCGCAAGCGCTCCTCGCAAAGACGGCAAATAGTGCGAACGGAGCTTTTCGCGTAGTGCGGCAATCTGCCAGCGATTGGCCGGGAACCATGAGGATCATTGCTTTATAGAAAGCGATTTATATTTTTCACTAAATCCTGGTCATCCTGCAATCCTGCGCATCCTGATTCAGACAATTCACAAAGACGGCAATGGTGATCTCACTCCAATCCACACGGGGTTTCTGATTGGGTCTGTCATGAGCGTTGATTTATGGCCATATGATACGTCGGGTCATTGGCCGCTACCTGCAAGGGCTTCAGCTATTCCAAATCTCCCATGATTTTTCGGCTTGCAGCTCCAACATTTCGAGGCCGTTTTTGGTGTGGGCCCCTCTTTTTTTGCCTTCAGCCAAAAAACTGGTTTCGGCCGGGTTGTAAATGAGATCGTAAAGGAAGTGCTCTTTGCCGAGCTGGCTGTAATCAATGCCGGGTTTTGCGTCGGTATTGGGCAACATCCCCAGGGGGGTAGTGTTAATGATCAGTTTGTGCTTATGTAAAAGCTCCGGGCGGCGCAGCAACTCGTGGTAGTCTATATCGCCTTTGGTGGCATCGCGCGACACTTTGAGGGTAGGAATATGCAAATCTTCCAGCACCGCCAACACCGCCCTGGCAGCACCGCCAATGCCAAGCACCATGGCATGGTACGATTTCACTTCCGGCAGCCAGGTTTCGAGCGACCTGCGAAAACCGTAGTAGTCGGAATTAAAGCCGGTTCTGTGGCCTTCAGCGCTTATTTTTACCACATTCACTGCTCCTACTTTTTTTGCGCTATGGTCCAAGCCATCGAGGTAGGCCATAATGTCGTGCTTATATGGAATGGTAACATTTAAACCCTGCAAACCTTCAATTTGAAAAATCTGATCAACTTTTTTGATCTCATCGATTTCGTATAATTCGTAGGTGCAATCTTTAATATTTTCCGTAAGGAATTTATTGCTGAAGTATTTTTTAGAGAATGAATGACTGAGCGGAAAGCCTATCAGTCCGTATGATTTTTTCAATGGTTCAGTGGTTTTGCTTGGCTATCTGAGCTATTTTTTCAATGCCGATAATGATTAAAATGCCCAGGGAAAAGAACAGGAGTGCCTGTAGTACCAAGGGTTCGCCTATTTTGGCCATATACTCCGATGGCCAGAGGTTTTGTTGAATGACGGGGATGACCACGCCTTTGCTATCGAGCCGGGAGGTGATGGTCTCTTTCCAGGGCCAGATTTTATTGAGCGAGCCGATCATAAAACCGGCGAGCATGGCCACGGTGACATCATGGTATCGCGATAGTAAAAAGGATACCAGGCGCGTAAAGGTGAGCAGACCCACTACACAGCCCAGGCCAAATACTATAATGATGGGAAGATTGAAATCTTTGACCGCCTCTATGATGAATTCGATTTGCCCAGGATAAGCAGGATAAAACTACCTGAAATGCCCGGAAGAATCATAGCGCAGATGGCGATGGCTCCCGAAGCGAAAATGAACAAATAATTGTCGGGCGTGGTGGCCGGCGTGGCACCTGTGATCAGGTAGGCAATGGCTATACCTGCTATACCGGCAAAGATCACGACCCACTTCCAGTGTTTTATTTCTCTGGATACCACTATGGCCGATATAACGATGAGACCAAAAAAGAATGACCACAACTGAATCGGATGGTTGTTGAGCAGATAGTGGATAAGCTTGGCAAGTGAGAGGATGCTTACCAGTATCCCCGATAGCAGCGTGACGAGGAATTTTCCGTTTACGTGCTCCCAGAGTGCGGCAATACGCCCTTTGAGTAACAGTTGAATGGCCTGTTGGTCAAAGGATTTGATGCTGTTGAGCAGCTCTTCGTAGATGCCTGTGATAAAGGCAATGGTGCCCCCTGAAACTCCCGGCACTACATCTGCGCCACCCATGCTCATGCCTTTCAAAAAGAGCAAAACATAGTCTTTAACTTTGTTCATGATTGTGTACTTAAAATATCGGTGAGGACAATTGCTATGTCGGGCTCTGGTTCAAAAAGTGGCTGAAAGTGTCGCCCCTAAGGCCTATCCTGATGGTTTCCAAAGGTACCAGTTCATTGGGGGCGATATTGCCGAGGTTTACGTTACTTCCCAATAATTTGATAAACCAGACCTGCTGGGCTTTTTGAGGGGCTTCCCATATGATGTTTTCAAATGGTATTTTTGTCAGTATTTCCTCTACCAGACCCGATCGCACTTCGCCGGTCGATCGGAACAGACCTACGTTACCGCTTTCTCTTGCCTCGCCTATCACCTTCCAGGCTCCGGCTTCCAGCTCATCCTGCATCAGTTTAATCCATTTGTAGGGGGGGATGATCTTATCCACGTCTTTGGAACCTACCTCCGATAGCACGGTCACTTTTTTGGAAAGTTTATGGATGAAATCGCACTTGAGGTCATGATCGAGTTCTATGGAACCATCAGATACTTCGGCATAGTCAAGTTCATATTTTTCGAGCAATTCTAAATACTGGTCAAACATGCCTCTGACGATGAAGGCTTCGAAGAGCGTTCCACCAAAGTACGCGGGGATGCCGGCCTTTTTGTATAATTTCAATTTTTCTTTGAGGTTGGGGGTGACAAAGGAAGTACCCCAGCCCAGCTTTATCACGTCCACATAGTTGCCACATACACTCAAAAAATCCTCTGCTTCCCGTGTGCTCAGGCCTTTGTCCATCACCATGGTGAGTCCGACCTGACGTGGTTTTACGCTTCTTTCTGGTATTTGACTTAAAAAGTAGTTCATTTATTATTCTTTCTAAATTGATCAATTATTTTAAAAAGTGCTTTTTGTGTCTCTAGTTTGGGGAAAAATTCCAACAGATCGACATGCTTGTCAAAGTCGATCAGGAGGGCATTTTCCAATTGGTTATAAGCTTCTTTGTATCTGCCCAGGGCCATCAGATAAGCAGTGGCCCTATAGTACAGATCGGCCTCTTCGGGCAAGTCGTTCAGCGCATTTACGATTATTTCCAACGCCCTGTCATAGTTGCCTTGTTCATAATATACAAAAGACCAGTCCAGAATAATGTCCAGGTCTTCGGGATCGAGCATGCTGGCTTCTTCATAGGCATCGAGGCTCGATACCAGGTTGCCCACGTGGTATTCTGCTTCGGCTACTTTTTTCCAGTATTCTGAGTTTTCGCAATCTAGTTTCAGGGCGCGGTTGAGGAAGTGTATGGCTTCGTACCATTTGTCCTGATACGCCAGGCATTTGCCCACACCATACCATGCTTCGTCGTAGAAGGCATCAATTTTTGCGGCCTTTTGATAGTATTTTACTGCCAGGTCGTAGTGTTCGAGCATTTCGTAGGCTTCTGCCAGGCTGCAATAGGTCTCGGCGCTGGCGCCTTCTATTTCAAGCGTTTTTTTGAATGAATCTACAGCCTGGGTGTATTTTTCGAGGCTCATGTAGGTATTGCCTGCATTGAAATAGGCGGAAGCAAAATTTTCATCAATCAGCGTGGCATACTCGTAGGCGTTGATGGCTTCTTCAAATTTCTCCAGCTTGTTGTACACAATGCCCAGGTTGTACCAGGCAAAATGCGAATAGGGATCCTGGTCGATGAATTTGGTGTAGTAAGATATGCTATGCTCCAGTTGGTTGGTGATGTCGAGACAATAGGCCAGTTCGTAGAGGGCATTTTCGTGTACTATGTCTATCTCTATGGCTTTTTTGTAGTTTTCGATGGCCTCATTGTATTCGAAGGCATTTTGATGAGCGAGACCTATCTGGTAGTACAGATCCGCTTTGTCTTCGCTAAAGGGCAAGGCCATTTCGAAATAGGCAATGGCTTGCTTGTGCAATCCCTGCACCAGAAATAGGTTTCCCTTCATACTGTATATTTCTGTATCGTTGGGTTGCAGGGCCATGGCCTTTTCGAGTATGGCCAGGCTTTGGTCGTATTTTTCCAGGTTGATTAATACCTGGGCTTTTTCCAACATGAGGTCGGTAGAAAAAGGGTACTGGTCTATGGCGATGTTGCACGCCTTCAGCGCCATCTTGTTTTTGCCCAGCTCTACATAGTGGCTTATGATTTCCTCCAGTTGTTCGATCTGGTAAAATTCCAGCGTATCATTCTTAAGCTGTGCTTCAAATGTCTTTATTAAAGTATTCAACTCATCCTTTCTCTTAAATTGCTCGCCCATGGTCTAAGTCAAATTTTTTAATGCAGCCAAAGCGTGCATATTAGTGAAAAAAACTAAAATCGAAAAATAGAAGATATAAATTATACCATGTGTAAACCTCATCACAAAGTCAATAACGTACGGTTTAAAATATGCGGCGCATCAAATGCTTTGGCGTGTTTTTGCATGCTTTTGCCAGCAATAATATCGGCCTGGTAAGCGCTGTGACAATCGGTGCCTACAAAGTCGATCATGCCGGCCTGGAGCAGCTCTCGGGCAAGCCTTTTAACCTCATTGGAATAAAAACCGGTGAGCGAAAGCATGTTCAGTTGAAAGAGCAAATTCATGCTTCTGAGTTTTTGAATCAGATCCCAGTTGCCCTGCAAATACACGTAGCGCTCAGGATGTGCCAATACGGGCCGATAGCCATTGGTATTCATTTTAAAAATCGCCTCTTCCAAAAAGAACGGTTTGTTGAGAAACGAAGTCTCGAACAAGAGGTATTTTTTCCCAAAAGAAAGCAATGGCTCCTGCGTGGCCAGTCGAGACAGCAGGGTTTCGTCCAGGAAGTACTCCGCTGCCGCGTCCAATTCTATGTCCAGTTGCTCTTTGCTGAGTTGCGCCTGTACGACGGCCAACTTTTTCAATATGGCGGTATCGCTATTGGGATAGTGGTCGCTCATGACATGTGGGGTGGTCACGACCTTTTGATACCCAAGTTTTTTTAGCGTTTTTAATATATAAATGCTTTCTTCCACTGATTTTACGCCATCATCCAATCCCGGCAACAAGTGCGAATGGATATCGACCCTCAGCGGAAAAGCTGTATTCTTTGGAGTTTTTTTGAATAATCCAAACATACCCTTCAGGATTGAAACAGTTTTTTGAGCTTATTCTTTTTGCTTACGGGCGACTCTTCGTAATAGCCTTTGCCATACTTCGATCCGTTAGAGGCCCTTTTGGTCGAGTTCAGTATCAGCGCCAGGTTACTGAGTTTGTGTACTTTCACCAGGCGGTTTATATTTTTGATGAAGGATTTTTTGGAAAATTCTGCCCGGACAATATAAATGGGTATGGAGGCGATTTTTAACGCGTGGATGCCATCTGTCACCAGCCCCACCGGTGGCGTGTCTATGATAATGACATCATACTTCAATTGCAATTCGGCGATCAAGGCTTCAAATTCACCACCGAGGATCAACTCTGACGGATTGGGCGGAATGGGCCCGGCCGGGATATAATCCAGATATTCGAGTTCTGTCTTGTGAAGGCATTCTTCTACACTGTGTTTGTTGATAAGAATGGTGCTGAGACCTTTGCTCACGTCGGTGCTTTCGAATACTTCCTGAAACCTCGGACGGCGCATATCGAGGTCGATCAGTACCACCCGGGTATGGAGCAGGCTGATGATGCCCCCCAGGTTGGCGGCAACAAATGTCTTGCCCTCACCGCTGATGGTGCTGGTGACCGCCAGAATCGGTTTTTTTCCTTTACCATTCAAAAATTCGAGATTGGTGCGCACAGAGCGGAATGACTCGCTGATTTCCGATTTCAACTTGTCATTGACCACCAGCCGGGTTCCCTTGGTTTTATCAAAAGGATAATAGGGAATGGTGCCCAGCACAAAGGCCGACGACATTCTTTCGAGCTCTTGCTGGCTGGTCACTTTATTGTGCAACAAATAGCTGGTGCCTATATACAGCATGCTGAGAAACAAGCCAGCGATCAGTCCAATGCCATAGTAAAATATTTTGTTGGGCGAAATCGGCTCACCCGGACTTGAGGCAGGAGATAAAATCCGGTATTCGGTGACGGTGCCTGCCTGGGCGAGTTCAAACTCTGCCTTGTTTTTCATTAGCGAAAGATAAAACTCCTCATACAGGCCGTAGTATCGACGGGTTTTACTAAACTCTGTTCGTTTGGAGGGCAACTCGACAAACTCCGATTCGAGTTGATTGCGCCTTGACATCAGATCGTCGAGGTTTTCGTACAGGCGGGTGCGTGTAGCTTCTATTGAGCTGATAAGACGTTCTTTCAGAAAGGCAATCTCCTGTTCTTTTTTCTGATAGGCAAAGGTATTTTGATTATAAGAGCTTAAGATCGCCCTTTTGTCTTCCAGCAAGGTGACCAGGCGGTCTATTTCCCCTCTTACATTATCAGGAAATAAGGAAGAGGTCGGGTTGAAGTCATCCATGCTTTCGTTGATGATCTGGTCGTAGGCATCGTTATAGGCTTTGATTTTTTGCTGTAGGTTGTATTTCTGCGAGTCGAGTTTGTCGAGCATGACAATGGTTTTGGACAAATTGGCTCCCAGGTCAGTGGTTTTGTTGTCTATGGTAAACTCCTCAAAATAGCTTTCCAGCTCTCCGAGTTTGCGTTCTGTCTGGGTCAGTTGCTCGTTCAGGAAGTTGATTTTTTGTTTGTTGGCCTTGTTTTTTTCGAGTTGGGTGTAGTAGATATACAGTGTATCTATGGCATGCACTATGTCCTGGGCTTTTTGCTTGTTGTAATCTCTGAATGAAATGGTGATGGTGTTGGCTTTGAAATCGAGCGGTTCTACCGACAGGCTTCGATTGATGTAGTCTAATATGCTGGTCTCGGTGTTGAGGGTAAAAAAGTATCTGCCGTTCAGATAGGGATGGTAATCATTGGGCAAAGTCACCAGGATGGTACAATCTCTGATCACGACGGTATCGCCAAAATTGTATGTCTTGCTGCTGGTGCTGCCTTCATCATATTGCAGCAGATAGTGGTTGGCGTCCAGTATTTCCAAATCTATAGGCCGGTCATATGCCGATTTAGAAGCTTCAATTATACAGACACTAAATGGAGCTCCCGGATAGCGCTCTTCGTAAAGTATATCGCCGTATTTGTAATAGCTGACATCATATCCGAGGGTTTCGGCCACCCGGCTGAGAAACAAACGTGATTTGATAATTTCTATCTCTCGGGCCAGGTTGTTGATGTCGTCGTCGAAGCTTTTAAAGCCAAATACTTTGGCGTCGCTCTTGATATCCAACTGCAAAATCGAATTGGATTGAAAAAGCTGCTTGGTATAGCGTATGGCCAGGGTGGCTATAAACAGGGAAATGGCCAGGAAAATGATGACCACCGGAATGCTTTTTAAGAAGACACTCTTCAGCTTTTCCAAATCGAAGCTCTCGAATGGTGTTTGATTATCTAAACCGCTTGTTTCCTGTTTGGCCAATGGTATTTGTTTAGTTGTTTACGTTCACAATCAGATAATATAAGGTGATAGCATTGACTACAATGGCAAATATGGTCATAAAATCCCTGGCGCCTTCGGTTATTATTTTTCTGGTAGGCTCTATATAAATGATGTCGCCAGGTTGGGCACTCATCATCGAGTGACGCATGCCTGCCACCGTACTCAGGTCTATCATAAAAACCTCGGGTTGGTGCAGATCGCCACGAATCAGGCGTAGGTTGTGGGCTTTTCCGTCTATACTGATGCCTCCTGCCAGTGCTACTATTTCCACCACCGATGTGTTTTCGTTTTCCAAAGGTATCACCATGCCCCCGGGTTCGCCCAGCACGATTACCCTTTTGTTCAGATAGGTGAGTTTCACAAAAGGCTCAACATAAAAGGCACCGTATTTTGTTCAAGATAAGATTCTGCCTCGTTTAGCTGCATCCCTCCAAGTTTTACCATGCCTAGCATAGGAAATTTGACCGAACCATCCTCTTTTACCAGCATTTTAGGCTTTTCCGTCATTCGGGTTTGGCTTTGCTGTATGTCCAATTCGTAGTTAGGATCAATGATTTGCTCTCCTTTGTTGGTGTACACCCGTATTTCGAGCCAGTCGTTGGGTTGAATGACATAATGCTTCTCCGCTACGTTTATTTGCGACGACAAGTAGGAAAGGTCTTCTTCCTGATCGATCCTGAACATGATATTGTATTTGTAAGACCGGCAGGATGAGAGCAGCGAAACAGTAAACAGCACAAAAATCAAACAGTAAGATTTATTTTTCAATGCTTCTTTTTTGATGCAAAGATAAATAATATTGGCTTATAGCAATCCTAATGCAGACTTATATGCCTTGAACGACTGGAGATTTTTATCTTTCTCGGATATGATCGGATTGGCTACGCCCCAGTCAATGTTGAAGTCGGGATCGTCGAACCGGATGCCCGAATCAGCAGGATGATGATAGTTGCGGGTGCATTTGTAAAAAAGGTAAGCATCGCTGAGCGCCACAAATCCATGGGCAAAACCTTCGGGAATATAAAACATGTTTTGTTGCCCGGCAGTCAGCACCACTTTGTAGTGCCTGCCAAATGTTGTCGAATCTGGCCGCAGATCTACTGCGACATCCAGCACTTCTCCGGCTATTACCTTCACCAGCTTGCCTTGTTCATAGGGTTTGTTCTGAAAGTGCAATCCGCGCATCACCCCCGCCTTCGAAAAGGAAAGGTTGTCTTGTACAAAATCCATATGCAGGTTTAGCTTTGCAAATGTTGCTTTGTTGTACGACTCCATAAACCATCCACGGTCGTCATTGAGCAGGGTCGGATGCAACTCAATGAGTCCGGCAATTTCAGTCTCTTTCAAAATCATAAAAATCAGTTGATACTTTTAATGGTGGTGAGGTACTTGTCGATGACGATATGCTCGTCAAAGTTTTGCAAGATAAATTCACGGCTATAAGCACCCATGGCCGCGCGAGGCTCTGGAGCGAGCCGGTGCATCATTTTCATTTTCAAGGCCAGGTCGGCACTGTCCTTGAGCTTGCACAAATACCCGTTTTTTCCATCCTTCACCACATTGTTGCAGCCGGGCACATCGGTAGCTACGATAGGTTTAGCCATACTGGCGGCTTCCAGTAGCGATTTGGGGGTACCCTCACGATACGAGGGCAATACGATGCAATCGGCACCGGCTATATATGACTTCACGTCTTCGGTGGTTCCGAGGTATTCCACCTGGTTTTTTCTATCCATTGTTGAATAGTAGCTGAGGGAATGCCTCTTTGATGCTGCTCGTCTATAGGACCAAGCAACTGAAAGTGCGCATCGATTCCTTCCTTTTTGAGCGCATCTATGGCCTCGATATACTCTAGAATACCTTTGTCGTATATAAGTCTGGAAATCAATAAGAAGGTAAACCGCTTGTTTTCGACCTGGTTGGGCACTGGCATAAAATCGTTCACGTCGATGCCTGATCCGGGCAAGAGGTCACAGGACTTTTTGGAGACGATTCTTTTGCTGAGGAATAGCTTCTGGTCGTCTTCATTCTGAAAAAATATCTTCTTGGGAAAACGGAAGGCTATGCGATATAGCGTAATGGCCACCCGCGATACGAGGTTGTCTTTTAAGAACATGGTGCCCAGGCCACATACGTTGTTGACTACCGGAATGCCCAGCAGGCTGGCAGCGATGGTGCCGTAAATGTTGGGCTTGATGGTGTAGTGCAAGATAACATCCGGGCGGAGTTTTTTGTAAATTCCGTACAATTCCAGGATGAGCAAAAAGTCCTTGATGGGGTTGGCACCACGGCTATCCATCTTCACAGGGATGTGCCTGCATCCCATTTCCATTAGCTTATAAGTAAATTTATCCTTTGGAGCAATGGTAATAACTTGATTACCTTTGTCCATTAGCGAACGGATCAGGCCTTTTCTAAAGTTATAAATATTCCAGGAAGTGTTTAAAACAACAGCTATTTTCATACAGGCCAGGTTCGATAACAGATTGAATTTGAGCGCAAAGCTAAAAAATTTAATTCTTTAATTCTAAGGCAAATCATGTCATTTTTATTACACCCTTGCGTAATATAGTTTCATAAGCAGGGGATTTATAAAAAATGCCATACCAAAAAACGTGAAAAGGTATATGGGAGAGACATATTCAACAGCAATAAAAAAAGAAAAGGCCGTACTCGTGGCGGCTTCATTTTCGGCTGCCGATGCCAGCCGCATCAATGAGTATTTGGATGAACTGGAATTTCTGGCCGAAACCCTTGGGGTGGAAACAGAAAAGCGGTTCACCCAAAAAATGGAGCATCCGGATCGCGCCACCTATCTCGGTAAAGGTAAAGTAGAGGAAATCACCGAATATGTGCGGTCATTTCAGATAGACCTGGTCATATTTGACGATGACCTTACACCCTCGCAACTGCGCAACCTTGAGCGCGCCTTTGAATGTAAAATTTATGACCGCAGCTTATTGATTCTGGATATATTCCTGAAAAGGGCACAAACAGCACAGGCCAAAACACAGGTAGAACTGGCCAGATACCAGTACCTGATGCCCCGACTCACCCGTATGTGGACCCACCTGGAGCGGCAGCGGGGTGGCACCAGCACCCGGGGTGGTGCAGGAGAAAAAGAAATAGAAACTGATAAACGGAACATCAGAAATCAGATAAGCATACTCAAAGGTCGGCTGGAGAAAATTAATAAGCAGAGTGAAACCCAGCGCAAATCGCGATCGAAAATAGTACGCGTGGCCCTGGTCGGCTATACCAACGTGGGCAAATCGACCCTGATGACCCTGCTGTCCAAATCGGAAGTGTACGCCGAAGACAAACTGTTTGCCACGGTAGATGCTACCGTCAGAAAGGTAGTGATCAATCAGATCCCATTTTTGCTTTCTGACACGGTAGGGTTCATCCGCAAGCTGCCTCACCACCTGATCGAATCCTTTAAATCGACCCTGGACGAAGTCACAGAATCGGATATTCTGATGCACGTGGTAGATGTTTCGCATCCCTTGTACCACGATCAGATGGATGTGGTCAACCAGACCTTGTCGGAATTGGGCGCGGCCGATAAGCCACAAATAGTGGTGTATAACAAAATAGACCAGGTAAAGCCCGACCCGGAAGATGAGTTTGAAGGAAATGCCCACGATTACATCACTTCCGGACAAATGCTCCTTTCCAGAGAAAAAGATGCGGTGTTCATTTCCGCCAAGGAGAAATTGAATATGGACGAACTCAAAAACCTAATCTATCAAAAAGTGAAAGAGCAACATCTGAAAATATATCCAAACTATCTCGAACCGGAGTTTTTGAAATAACTCAGTCTTCTTCGGGCTCCAGCAAGATGATGTTCACTTTAGGATGGCGGAACCATTCGGAACTTGTCAATCGGTCAAAATTTATCTCACCAATAATGTACTGATTGTCCAGGGCTTTATATTCTTCATATATTTTGTCAAATCGGTCTCTGTCTATGCCAACGGTGTGGTCAAATCTCAAATATATTTTTATTTGGAAATCGCGGGTGAGCTGTAGTCCGGAATCTTGCCGGGTTTTTTTGTATTCATATTTATAAGCATAGGTCAGTGCCGATATGTCCGATAGCACTGCCGAACCGGTAGGATATCCGCCGGCTCCTTTTCCCATAAAAAACTGATGTTCCGAAAAGGCGCCTTCCACAATCACGCCGTTAAATTCCCGCTCCACTTTATATAATTGGCTCTTTGGGCTCACAAACTGTGGCATGACCATAGCCATCACCTTATCATCTACTTTGCGGCTTTTAGCCACCAGTTTTATCTTATACCCTCTTTCTCTGGCTATTTTAATGTCGAAGTCTGAAATATTTTGAATGCCATAGTTTACCACTTCTTCAGGTTCTGCAAACAGCCCAAAAGCATGAGTAAGTATAATACAGAGCTTATATTTGGGGTCAAACCCTTCTACATCGAGCCTGGGGTCCGACTCGGCATAGCCCAGTTGTTGTGCTTCGGCCAGGGCCTCATCAAATGATTTTTGCTCGGCAAAAACTTTGGTGAGGATAAAATTGGTGGACCCGTTAAATATGCCTTCGACGGCACTGAGAAGGTCGTTGTCGTAGTATTCTTCCAGGTTTCTGATGATTGGAATACTGGCGCAGCACGAGCCTTCGTAGAGTAGGGGGGCATTGTATAGTTGCTGTAGCTCACACAACTCGGTCATGTGGTCGGCCACCATTTTTTTATTGGCAGTCACCACGGCTTTGCCTTTTTTCAGGGCAGCGCTCACGATCTCAAAAGCCGCTTTAGGATCGTCGATCAGCTCCAGCACCACATCCACTTCGGGATTGTCGAGCACCTCATCTTTGTCGAAGGTGAAATACTTCATTGGCAGTGCGCGGTTTTTACTGCGGTTTTTAACGCATATTTTCAAGATTTCCGCTTTTATACCCTTGGTTTCTTCCAGCACATGGTACAAGCCCTGACCCACTACCCCGAAACCAAATATGCCCAGTTTCAAATTTCTGCTCATGATTAATTATAAGATGGCCGGCCACGCCAGCGTAAAAATTATTTTTGCATACCAAAAAATACGGCGCAAAGAACGCTAGATAATATTAGTATTGCAATAATATGCAGCGTGGCATGTGAGCAGAGACTCAATTTATCGTCACACAAATTGCCTTTCGAAAAATATTTTAATTATTTTTGCGATCCAATTTTATTTGGCCTCGTAGTTCAATGGATAGAATAGAAGTTTCCTAAACTTTAGATCTAGGTTCGATTCCTAGCGAGGCTACTTTTAAAGATCACTAAAAGCGACTAACAGTCGCTTTTTTGTTGTAATACAGCGAGTTAGAGCCTATTATCACCTTCTTTAAATATCTATTGGTTTTGATAGTTTACTATAAAATATTTACGTTTATATTTACCTAATTATTTACCTATTTATATTTAAGTGGCAAAATGAACCTTTCCTACGTATTCAATAGAAACAATCTTAATAACAAATCCGGTAAGTACACGGTAAGCATTAGGGTAAACGTTGATGGAAAATCTGACTATTTAAAGATTTTTGGCTTTCCAAAGCTTGAAAAGAAGTACTGGGATTTTGAAAAGAAATGTGTTGGTAACTCACATCCACACCAATCAAAGCTTAACAGTATATTGAATCGAGAAAAAGAAAAACTTGACAGATACTATATAGATGAACTGGACAAACAACGAATCCTAAACTTGAAGGATATCCGGCATTTCTACGAAAACCAAAAAGAGCGGGAAAGCTTCAATGAGTTCGTAGCGATGAATCATAAAAAATATATCAAAGATAATGAACTGGAACACCGGACATTTCAGGTTTACAGAACATTTCTGACTCATTTGAATGATTTTAATGCTCATATCCGATTCTATGAGCTGTCCAGAGAGCTTGTTATTGATTTCAATAATTTTCTCATTAAGAAAAAGAAACTGAAAGGAGCCAGCCGGAAGAAATATCTGGACAAATTTAAGGTGATGTACAAAGAGGCCGCAAAAGCGAAATTGGTTGCCTATGATGAATTGTTGTTTGATAAATTGAAGATAAAGGTTGAGCACCCCATAAGAACAGCTTTGACAATTGATGAGATCAAAAAAATACGGGACCATGAACTAACTGGCAATCCTGCTTTGCTCCAGTGTAGAGATGAATTTATGTTTATGTGCTATTCAGGTTTGTATTATGGCGACCTAAGAAAATTAAAAGAAGGCAACCTAGTACTACACAAAGAGAAGTATGTGATCAGTGGCGAACGTTCAAAGAACAATAACCGGTTTATTATACCTATATATAAATTTCCCCAAGCTATTGATATAATCAAGCGATATAAGGATACTACAGAAGATGAGTACCTCTTCCCCAATACTATATCGGATCAGAAATTTAACGTCAAATTGAAGGGTCTTGCTAAGGCTGTGGGTATTAAAAAAAACCTAACAAATAAGGTGGCCAGGCATTCATTTACCGATCTGATGATTGCCTCCGGAGAGAAAGAACAAATGGTATCTAAGATGTTAGGACATACTAAAACAGAGACCACAAGGGAGTACTACAATATGAATATCGAGCACCTGATTAATTCCAGGTTTTCCGATCAGGTCATTGACTTGTAAATTAGGGATAGGGTAGATCATCCTTGTTTAGGGTCAATGGGCATGCATTCCGATAGTGTTTATATTAGGCCTAATCTGACACAAAGATTAGAGTGTTCAAAGATAGACTACCAGGGGGTACTGGGGGAGGGTGACCACTATGTATTAAGGAAGTAAGGGCATGCTAAGCAGCGACCACAAGGGAGTACTACGATATGAATATTAAGCTCATGGCCAACCCTCGCTTTTGATCTGACACTTTTAGATTTAAGAGGATTTCACTAATCAAATTCAGTATAATAGCTTGTGCTGAAAGAAACCTAATAAAAATTCTCACCCGACTAAAAAATAGGGTGAATCAAATGGGGAATGCTTTTTCTTTATAGACCTAGAATGCATTGTACCATCCGGCCATTTTCCAAAGATAGATACATCAATTATATAATCTGCTTTGGAGTAATAGACTATGAAAATATCCCTTGTAGTGAGGAATGCTCGGAGATAGGATTCTAAACGATTTGCAAATGATGAAGATATCATCGTATGAGAAACATTTTTGACCAATAGTTCTACAAGCTGATTTTTTTTGTAAGTATCGTTTATATGGAAGCTATCATGTTCAAGCTTATGTTTGAACAGTCCTTTAATTTCATTCAGGTATTCATGACACCAATAGGATACGGTTAATTCTGAAAATTCCCTCGACCACATATCCCTATCATGTATTTTAGCATAATCATCTATAAGTAGGGCTTCTACCTCAATACCCATTTTCTCAGCGATTTCTTTTAATTGTTTGATTGAGAGTAATTCTCCCCTCTTTTCCAATCTACCGTAATAGGCTGGAGAAACCCCCATCTTAATGGCCATTTCCTTTAAAGATATTCGCCTTTCCTCCCTTGCTTTTTCTATTCTATCTGAAATATTCATGGGCGAAATATACTCAATACAGGGTATTATAAAAAAATAAGTATATGAATATTTGTGTTAGATATATTAATAGGTTTACTTTGATGTACTAATAAGTATCTTTAATAAACTAAAAAGGTTATTCATGAAGACCGTTATAGAAATTCCTCAAAGCACAATGATAATGATAGAAAAAAAACTTCAATTACTAGATTCAATATATGAAGCTATTCAAGAATTTGGCTTAGTAAAAACGCAAGATTACTACACAGTTAACGAATTTATAAAGTTGGCTAAAATTGGAAGGAACAAATTCGAAGCAATAAAATGCCACTTGAATATTATCCGTGTATCACCTCGAAAACAATTAATTCCCCATTCGGAATTGGTAAGGTGGTTTAATGGAGAAATACAATAGTTGTACAACTTGATTGAAATCATATTAATAGCTTTTGACCTCTTTATAAAGCTTTTAAACTAAAGAATATAGTCTTTTCAGTTACATCATGTGCCCTGATCTCAATAAACCAAAATTATCCAACTACTATGACATAAAATGGTTTTATGGCATTGATGAAAAACCTTTTGGCGTCACTGATGCGATTTTAATATTTCCAATTTCAAATCTAAAAAAATGAATGATAATAAAATTTCAAAGCAAAATGCAGAGAGCTTTGATCATGTAAATGACAGGCATACATCCGCACTAATGGAATCAAGTTTTAAACTAAAGGCGGAATTTACAAGAGCGGCTTTTGATATGGTCGAGCTTAAAACAGAGCTCGAAAAAGAACGTGATTTGTTGCATGATAATACCTCCTGGCTTTTCAAGAAAAAGGACTTACAAATAGACAGGATAATAAGGTTTTACAACAAGGTAGAGCAGATCACCAATAATTATGAAAATCTGTTTCAGCTCCTAAAGCTTCAAAACGTGATTTTGGAAGACTCGTTAAATGGCAAAATAATGTCAGACGAACAATTCAGGAAGGATTTTCTAAACCTCAAATATTAAAGCCATGCCATTAGAAAAGAAATCACTCCAAGAAAAGCCACAAAAGGCAACAAAAAGCAATAAAGCTACTATCAATAAAGATAAGATAGGGAACTATCTGCGGATCGGCACTGAATACTACAGGAAAGTAAAAAAACCCTTGGTGAATGACACTGCGAACTACTTAGTTAAATGGAAGAAGGAAACCCTAAAAGAGGACTTTCGAATAGCAGAGATTAGTAAGGTAGAAAAATTTGTTGGTTTCACTTTTGTGCCTGGCCATGGTAACGATTACAAAGAAAAAATAGATGGATTTTATAATCAATATGAAATGCTAAATAGCAGACCTGAATTGGGGGATTGTTCGAAATCACTGGATTTTGTAAAACATATTTTTGGAGAACAATATGAATTGGGACTTGACTATTTAGCATTGCTTTACTTAAAGCCTGAGCAAATCCTTCCAATACTATGTCTTATCAGCGAGGAAAGAAATACCGGTAAATCAACATTTATAAAATGGCTTAAATCCATATTTCAGGGAAACATGACCATTAATAGTAATGAAGAATTTAGGGCCAGCTTTAATTCAGATTGGATTACAAAACTAATTATTGGCGTCGAAGAAACTTTGCTGGAAAAAAAGGAAGATTCTGAAAGGATTAAAGCCCTTAGTACAGGAGAGGTTACAAAGTCGCACTCAAAAGGCGTGGATAAATTTGAAGTCCCATTTTATGGCAAATTCGTACTATGCGCCAACAATGAAACCAAATTTATAATTATCGATCAAGCTGAGATACGGTATTGGGTCAGGAAAATACCAGTGCCTGAAAGGGACGAAACAAATCTTTTGGAAGTACTTAGAGGAGAAATAAATCAATTTCTATATTTTCTATCTGAACGAGGCATTAAGTCAAATAAAAAATCACGGATGTGGTTTTCTCCGGAAGATATTGAAACAGAGGCTTTGAACAGACTGAAGCGGGATAATAGAGCTGGTCTTGAACAGGAGATAGAAACCATTGTGTTAAATAAAATAGAAGACTTCAATGTTCAAGAAATTAAACTAACTCTTACGGACTTGTGGGAGGAGCTTAAACATCTAAGAGTTAGCCAGAGTTACATCAAAAGAGTGCTGCAAGAAAATTTGAATTTGAAACCGGGTAATTCATCGACTTATAAAAAGTATGCTTGGAGCATTGACCCACAGAATTCTGCTGATTTTGTGGTTTCCGAGATACATGCAAAGGGCAGATACTACACCTTTACAACAGCTATGTTTGAGAAAGATGAATTTGATAATTCTAAGATTATTGAAAATGTGTTTTCACAGCATAATAAATTGAAAGCTGGATGACCCGTTTTTTTGGTTGCTTTGTTGACTTTCTGTTTTATTATTAAATAAAGTAGCTATAAAGGGAAAACAAGGGGTTTAGTTAAGCAACCAAAAGTCAACCGTAAAGCAACTGTCAACCATATAAAAACTATATTCAATTTTTTCCGGTCACCTAGTTGACTTTTAGTTGATTGTAAGTTGACATTTAAATAATTAAATATCAATAGCTTAAGGCAAATGTCAACCAAGCAACCAGATTTTCGGTTCACAGTTGTGGCTCTTATTATCCTAAGCAATTATATTGGATATTTTGAAGATCTGTCAAAAACATGATAGCCCTAAAAAACATCTGATCAAAAAGCTCATATCAGCATAAAGAGCGATGATGCATTCCATCAACAGCCTTACCTAGGGCTTATGTGGAGTTAGGTGGCATAATGAGTGGATGCTACAGATCGGTAAGGCTGTATCCGTTCCATACTTTAACCACACTCCTATCTGTATTTTACAATTCTAAAACCCTTAAAGCCGTTTCAGAGCTGAAAAAAAGATTAGAAACACAACAATCCGGTTTCAAACCGATCGTATTCTTCCTTTAAACGGTTTAGAAACTGTTTTTAAAGTAATTGAGACCGCTTCACAGAATACGATTCAATCATTCAAAACGGTTTTTGCTGGTTATGAATGCTTTTTAATTGTAGTGTCATTCTCCCCTTCTTTTTCGCTGCAAACATGCCTTCGGTATATTGCTGATAGAGCCAAAAGAGATATTCCATCCGGACACTTTCGGAGGTGAAGGCTTACTGTCTGTAGCACAGATCCACAGCTTTATCGAGTTCATTAAGTGCATTTACCAGCTTCGGCGGCATAGTGATTATACAGAGAGGTAAGGTTACGACTGTGACATTCTGCTATCACCTCAACCACCTTTGAATTACAATTCAGAATTGGCCCAAAGCCGTTTCACGGCTTCCTACTATTCTTTGGGAAGGTGAAAATTGCCATTCTGGATATTTGCAATCAACCAATAACGAATACCACAAAATCTCACTATCTTACCCGCCCAACTTTTTAACCCTATTTTTACCCCATGATCACAGGAGAACTCAAATCACAAGTAGATAAAATATGGGATGCGTTTTGGACGGGTGGGATCTCCAATCCGCTGACAGTTATTGAGCAGTTTACCTATCTGCTATTTATCCGTAGGCTGGACGAGAAGCAACTCTTGGAAGAAAGAAAAGCCAATATGATAGGCATGCCCATGCAGAATGCGATCTACACGCCAGACCAGCAGGAACTGCGCTGGAGTTCGTTCAAAAATAAAGAGCCGGAAACCATGTTCGAACTCTTTACCCGGCCACAGGCTGGCGGGCTAACGGTTTTCGACCACATGAAGGCGGTTGGAGATAAGGCTGGCGTATTTGCCCAATACATGAAGGGAGCTACGTTTATGATCCCTACACCACGGCTGTTGGATCAGGTGGTGCAGATGATCAGTAAGATTAAGATGGAAGACCGCGACACTAAGGGCGATCTCTATGAATACCTGCTCTCCAAGATTGCTTCTGCCGGCACCAACGGACAATTCCGTACGCCACGCCACATCATTAAGATGATGGTGGAGATGGTGCAACCCACGAAGGAAGATACTATTTGCGATCCTGCATGTGGTACGGCTGGCTTCCTGGTAGCTGCCGGAGAATACATGCACGAACACCATGCTGATTGGTTCCATGAGAAGAATTTCAGGGCGCACTACGATAGCGATATGTTTACCGGTGTGGAGTTTGATTCTACTATGCTGCGTATCGGGGCGATGAACCTGCAGTTGCACGGCATCGAAAATCCCAACCTGATTGCCAAGGATGCGCTGAGCGAAAGCAATGGCGATATCCGGGGCAAGTACACGCTGATCCTGGCGAATCCTCCATTTAAGGGCAGCCTGGACTATGATTCTGTGGAAAGCTCAATACTGAAATTAGTACAAACCAAAAAGACAGAATTGCTCTTCCTGGGGCTGATGCTGCGCAAATTAAAAACCGGTGGACGCTGTGCGGTGATTATCCCCGATGGGGTGCTGTTTGGCAGCTCTAATGCACACAAACAGATACGGGAGGAGATCATCGACAACCACAAGCTGGATGCTGTGATCTCCATGCCCAGCGGAGTTTTTAAGCCCTATGCCGGGGTGAGTACGGCGGTGCTGCTCTTTACCAAAACCAATTCGGGTGGTACAGACAAAGTGTGGTTTTACGATATGAAAGCCGATGGCTACAGCCTGGATGTTAAGCGTACGGAGATCAAAGACAATGATATCCCGGACATCATCGCCCGGTATAAAGCCCCTGCAGATGAAGCAACAAGGAAGCGTACCGAGCAGAGCTTTATGGTGCCTTTTGAGGAGATCAAAGCCAACGATTGGGATCTGAGCATAAACCGCTACAAGGAAATTGTGTATG
The DNA here is from genome assembly GCA_012033595.1 of Cyclobacteriaceae bacterium. Classification (GTDB taxonomy): domain Bacteria; phylum Bacteroidota; class Bacteroidia; order Cytophagales; family Cyclobacteriaceae; genus JAAUQL01. The sequence goes on from JAAUQL010000010.1 coordinate 52,174, forward strand.
AGGAAGTGCAATACGATCCACCTGCTGAGATCATTGCAGATATCAAAGCACTGGATGCAGACCGAGCAAAGGCACTACAAACATTGGAGGAATTGTTGGGATGATGGATTGGGAGGAAGTTGAATGGAATGAAGTATTAACAATACGTAATGGCAAAAACCAAAAAGCTGTTGCTGATCCTAATGGAAAATATCCAATATATGGAAGCGGTGGTGTTATGGGTTATGCGAATGATTTTTTATGTGATGAAGGGACAACAATAATCGGGAGAAAGGGGTCTATCAATAAGCCAATATTTGTGAATAAAAAGTTTTGGAATGTTGATACAGCGTTTGGCCTATGTCCATTAGAAAGGATGGATAACAAGTTCTTTTATTATTTCTGTACAACATATAATTTCCTAAAACACAATAAAGCAACCACCCTACCAAGCCTCACCAAGGCTGATTTGTTAAAGATCAAAATCCCCCTTCCCCCACTCGCCACCCAGCGCAAGATTGCGGCGATCCTGGATGAGGCCGACAAGGTGCGCCGGCTCAACAAACAACTCATCGAAAAATACGACGCCCTCACCCAATCTCTGTTCTTGGATATGTTTGGGGATCCGGTGACTAATCCTAAGGGGTGGGAGAAGGTGAAGTTAAGTGAAGTATGTACAAAAATCACTGACGGAACACACCATTCACCAGAACCACAGAGTGAAGGTTTTCCATATGTGACAGCAAAACATGTGAAAAAATCAGGTCTTGATTTTTACTCAAAACCCTCCTACGTTGATGAAGAATCTCATAAAGAAATATACAAAAGATGTACTCCTGAGTACGGCGATATCCTTTATATAAAAGATGGTGCAACAACAGGCATCGCATGTATAAATACTTTCAGAGAACCTATAAGTATGCTATCCAGTTTGGCATTATTAAAATTGAAAAAGGGAAACATTGGTAATTATTATTTATGCTATTGGTTGAACCATAGTGGTATAAAAGCAAAATTAATTAGTGAATTTATGTCTGGCGCTGCAATTCAAAGATATACATTAAAGAAGATTAACTCGTTTAGTTTAACCATTCCGCCAATCAATCTCCAAAACCAATTTGCAGAACGAGTCCAAGCCATCGAGCAGCAAAATGCCCAGGCCCAGGCATCCCTGCAAAAGTCAGAGGAGTTGTTTGGCAGTTTGTTGCAGCGGGCGTTTAAGGGTGAGTTGAGCGTATAGAATTGATCCTGTGGATCAATTAATTTAGCTAAGAGCCATCCTGAAGGTTGGCAAATATATCTTTGGGAAGCTACATTCAACTAGTTTGTAATATTTATAATTCACACCAAGTGTTAATTATTTTATATATTTTTGTACTTTAAAAATGAATATCACGTTTTTTAATAGTAAGATAAAGAAGTATGCAAACAATGATCGTCTTGCTATCAAAAAACTGGGAACGATAAGAGCTAAATTTTTTAAACAAAGATTAGATGATTTGAGTGCGGCCTCGACATTGGAAGATGTAAGGCACTTACCGGGGAGATTTCATGAATTGAAAAGCGACAGAAAAGGGCAATGGTCCTGCGATTTAGATCAACCGTGTCGTTTAATTTTCGAACCTCATGAAAATCCCATACCGACAAATGAAGATGGTCAATACCTATGGATTAAGATATTGGGTGTAGAGATCATTGAGATTGTAGATTACCACTAGCTAAAACACTATGAGAACTAAACGAAATCAGTATCATCCGGAAACTGTCTCACATCCGGGAACTACGCTTTCTGAAAAATTAGCTGAAATGCACATGGGATCAAAAGAATTTGCTGTGCGCACCGGTAAGCCGGAAAAGACCATTAGTAGCGTATTGTCCGGTGAAAGCGCCATAACTCCAGATATGGCTGTGCTGTTTGAAGACGTTCTGAATATCCCTGCAAATTTTTGGCTGACAAGGCAAAAGCATTATGATGAAGCTGTAGCAAGAATGAAGAGAAGTGAATCCATTAATCAATCTTTGGATTGGGCTAAACTTTTCCCTTATGCAGATATGGCAAAACTGTCATGGGTGACAGCTACTCGAAACCCCGGAGAGAGAGTTGAATACTTATTTAAATTCTTTGGAATCGGAAATAAGGACGCATTTGAAGATTATTATTTCAAACAAAAACTAAAGGTAAGCTTTCGTGTTTCATTGGCCCACACAAAAAGACCTTATGCCTTTGCAGCTTGGCTAAGGCAAGGTGAATTGCAATCGACATCAATTGGTTGTTCTGGATATGATCCGAAAATCCTTTTGGGGAACTTGCCGAGAATTAAGGAAATCATGGCAAATCAACCGGAAGATTTTTCAATCAACTACAAGGGATTTGCCTTGAGGCCGGAGTGAAAGTCGTATATACGCCATGCCTGCCGGGAGCAACTGTTCACGGATCAACCAGATGGATAGGCGATACTCCCATCGTTCAATTATCTGCGAGATATAAGCAAAATGATATCTTTTGGTTTACTTTTTTTCATGAAATTGCTCATATATTAAAGCACGGCAAAAAGTATGTAGCACTGGAAAATGTAGATTACAAAGATCAGGATATGGAAAAGGAAAAGGAAGCAGATGACTTTGCTGTTCAATGGACTTTTTCAAACACAGAAGAAGAAGAAGTGCTTAGCCATACACCACTCTCTGAAGAGGATATTGTCAATTTCTCCAAGAAATTTAATACACATCCGGCATTGATAATTGGCAGATTTCACCATAAAGGATTATTACCTTATCATATCGGAAGAAGATTTATAAAGAAAATAGATTTGAGTAATATCGAATAAATTATGTCAATCTTCCAGTTTCTACATACCGATTGGCCTTCCAACTACACCAAGATGAAAAAGGCAGAGGAGCGCGTAAATTCCGAACCTGTTTCTACAGCAAGTTATTGCCGACTTGTACTAGAGGAATGCATTTATATAGTTTCTAAACAGGGATACACAGACTTTCACTACAATAAGGATCTGACCAATCTGATGTCACAGGAAAAGATAAATAATAGTAGGCGTCAGTGTGCATATAAGGGTGGATTTGTCATGAATTCATATGATAGGAATTCAAGGATAATATTAACCTATAAGTGAATATTTATTGAAATTAACTTAAAAGTGAATATATTTGCCACCATAGAAGAAGCAATTGCGTATAAGGAGGTAACTTACTATACTATAAGATTCGAACATGAGAAGAATTCAGAATTTGAAAAATTTATACTCAAACATGGATCTGACAAAACAATTCACAATGAGTTTAATGATCTAATTGCCTTACTTAAACGACTTGGTGAAGAAATTGGAGCCAAAGAACGTTACTTTTCACGTAAGGAGAAAAAAGCAGAAGCATTGCCGCCAAAATGGAACAATTTACTACCTAAAGAGCGAAGACTACATGTCAAATTCCAACACAATTTACGATTATATTGTATGCGCATTTCTGATGAAATTGTGTTTTTATTTAATGGAGGGGTCAAAACTCCCGGCCCAATAACTGCACAAGAATGTAAAATTGTGAGAAAGTATTTCGAAATGGCAAACAAGCTGGTCGAGGTTATTGAAGAGGCTATAAAAGAAAACAATATAGTACTTAGCGGAATAAAATTAGAAATAGAAAAGGACTTTGAATTAATGATATAATTTATGAGTGATATAATAAAAGCTGCATTCGCCAATATTGATCCTGACAACGAACAATTCATAAAAAAAAACACCCAGATTGTAGAGGAGATATATGATCTGATGGAGTCAAAAGGACTTACACAGAAAGATATTGCTAAAAGCCTCAGCAAAAGCGAGTCGGAAGTAAGTAAATGGCTTTCAGGCATCCAGAATCTAACTCTAAGAAGCATAACAAAAATGGAGGTTGCATTGGGTGTTGATATAATTATGACTTGTAGCCAAGCTAAATCAAAATATGAAAAGGTAAATTATGTACATGTCAATCGGGATGCCACACCAAACAGTGACAAAACTTATGATGCTCCTGAACCATTATCTTTACCATATACTCAACCAACCGGTCATTTAAAAATTGCCTAATGGCTAACAATAAAATAATACCTGAGCAAATACATATAAAGAAGATTGCGCTCTTTAAGTCAAAAATTGAAGTTGGCCCTGAAGTACTTAGCAATATCGGACACATCAAAGGTTATTCGATTTCAATCGCTCAAGATTCAGGCTTTAACTACGAAGACAAAATAGTGCGCCTTGTACAAAACATAAGTTTAGAAGGGAAAGGTGTTGATGAGAATGTACTAAATGTTAAAGGTGAGTTTGGTGTAGAAATTATATTCCACATTGAAAACTTTGATTCATTTGTGATAAATGAAGATGAAAAGAAATTAATAGACGGAGCTTTAGGTGCTACATTATCCGGTATCGCTTATTCTACATTCAGAGGTATTATTCTTCAGGAGACTCAAAATACGGCGATAGGCGGAGTAATCATCCCTGTGGTAGATCCCTCTAAAATGCTTGTTAATACAAAAAAGGTAAAAGAGAGCGGACAAAATATTCTATCAACAAAAAAACCATGAAATAATAGGTAATTGTTGATAGAAATGTTGATAGAATGAATCAAAATTTAGTAGCACCTCGATTTATTACTTTTTAACTGTGAAATCAAACTTTGATTTTTTGCACACCGATTGGCCCTCCATCTTCAGTAAGATGAAAAAGGCAGAGGAGCGTGTAAATTCCGAACCTGTTTCTACAGCAAGTTATTGCCGTCTTGTACTGGAGGAATGCATGTACAAAGTATATGACCTGGAATACCTGGAGCTCCCCTACAACAAGGATCTGGTACACCTTATGTCACAGGAAGAGATCAAGGAGCTTATCCCCTTTCAGCACATGAATGGCTTGCATATTGCCCGCAAGACAGGTAACAATGCTGCGCACTTTGGAAGAAGGGTAAGCAATGCCGATGCACTCATCAGCCTGAAATACCTCTTTGGTTTTTTGAAATGGTTTGCCCAGACCTACAGCGAAGTACGTCCGGAACTACCCGGTACGTTCGATGAAACACAAATCCCAAAAGTCGGTGAGCAGCAACGTCAGCTCAAAACCCTACGAAGAGAGCGGGAAGAGAAACAAGCAGCTCTTCAGACGAAGATAGATCAATTGCTCAAGGAAAAGGAAGCGATCCTGGAACTAGCTCAGGAAAGTGAACTGGCACTGGAAGCCTACAAAGCCAGAGAAGCTGAAGCAAAATTATCACTTAAGGAACAGAAGCAGAAACGTGTTGTTCATATCCCCACGGAATTTACCGAGGCTGAAACACGCAAGCACCTGATCGACATAGATCTAAAAGAAGCGGGATGGGATAATCTGCGTGAAAGCAGAGAGCTGGAATATCCGGTTAAAAATATGCCGGTTACAACGGATAATCCAAAGGGCAAGGGCTATGTAGATTATGTGCTCTGGGATGACAATGGCTTACCACTTGCACTGGTGGAAGCCAAGCGAACAACCAAAGATATTGAGATCGGAAAACACCAGGCGTTTTTATATGCCAACTGTCTGGAGCAGATGCATGGGCAACGCCCTGTGATCTTCTACACTAATGGATATGAAACAAAAATCTGGGATGATACCTTCTACAGTACGGCAAGGCGTGTCTATGGTTTTTATACCAAAGACGAATTGCAATGGATGATCCAGCAGCGCAATACCCGCATGGATATACGAAGAGCAACCGTTGACCCGGAAATCTGTGGTCGTCCATATCAAATAGAAGCTATACAACGAGTCAACGAATCATTCGTAACGGATGGAGATACCGGAATAAGAGGCAATAAACGTCAATCCCTGCTGGTGATGGCGACAGGTAGTGGCAAGACCCGTGTTGCAGCTGCCCTGGTAGATGTATTGTTCAAACACAACTGGGTAAAACGTGTGCTGTTCCTTGCGGATAGAAATGCACTGGTACGCCAGGCGAAAAACCGCTTCAAGGAATTTCTGGAAGACTTGTCTTCCATTGATCTCACAGAAGAAAAGGAGAACGATACCACCCGATTGGTTTTCAGCACCTATCCAAGTATGATGAACCGCATCGATAATGTACGCAACCAGGATGAGCGGTTTTACGGAGTTGGGCATTTCGATCTGATCATCGTAGATGAAGCACACCGTTCTGTGTATAATCGATATCAGGCCATCTTTGAATATTTCGATGCTCTGATAGTAGGGTTAACAGCAACACCTAAAGACAGCATCGATCACAACACCTTTGAGCTATTTGGCTGCGGTAACGATGACCCTACCTACTCCTTTGAGTTGGACGAAGCTGTACCTATCTATCTGAATCCATATAAAAATATTGATGTAGCTACTGACTTCCTGAGGGAAGGGATCAAATACAAACAACTATCCGAAAGGGAGAAAGAGAAGTACGAAGAGACGTTTGAAGATAAGTCGACAGGCTTGTTTCCCGAGGAAATTAGTGCCAACGCCATGAATAAATGGCTCTTTAACAAAGATACCATCAACAAGGTGTTGGATGCCCTTATGGAGCATGGCCTGAAAATCGAAGGCGGGGATAAACTGGGGAGAACCATTATTTTTGCCGTCAATCAGAAACATGCTAAGTTCATTGAGGATTGCTTTACAGAGCGATATCCGGAAAAGCCTTCAGGCTTCATTGCTATGATCCACAACAAGGTATCGCATGCCCAGAGCTTGATTGATGCCTTCTGCGATGAGTTTGCCGAAAATCTTCCACAAATTGCTATATCTGTAGATATGATGGATACGGGTATTGATGCACCACGGGTACTCAATCTGGTGTTTTTTAAGGTAGTACGTTCTTATGCGAAGTTCTGGCAAATGATCGGGCGAGGCACAAGGCTATGCCCGGATGTGTATGGCCCTAATAAAGCCAAAGACTACTTTCTGATCTTCGATGTTTGCAAGAACTTTGAGTTTTTGATATCAATAAAAAGGGAAAGATGGAAATATGATTAAACCCATCACCCAGCTGATATTTGAAGCAAGAATACAACTAAGTAGATTGCTTGCAGAGACAGGAGAAATCGAAAACCTGGAACTTTCTGGCTCATTACTGGATATGCTCCACAACGCCATAATGCAACTCGATCGAAAACGATTTCAGGTGGATATGAACCTACGGCACGTGGTAGAGTTTGAAGATCGGGCCCGATGGAATAATTTAAGTGCTGATGATGTACACCAGATCGAAGAGCATTTGTCATCGCTCCCAGTTCCAGAAACCATTAATGAAGTCGCACGGCGGTTTGATTTGATGATGCTGAAGCTGCAACTCGCGAGCCTGCTGCTCCTGTCAACAAAAAAAGTGTATCATGAAAATCTGATCAACATTGCTGAGGAACTGAGCAGGAAATATACCATTCCCCAGGTGCTGCGATCCAAGAAGCTTATCGAGCAGATGAAGGATCCGAATTTCTACAAGGAGTTTTCACAGAAAAAGCTGGACAGCATCAGGGAGGAAATACGTGAATTGGTGCAATACCTGGAAGCAAAAGGCAGGGATCCAATTTATACGGATATAAAAGATTCTGATGTGATTATCACGGTGGAAGAACCGCTGATCAACTACGGCAATGAAATCTATAAAAAGCGTGTAGAGCGTTTTATACGAGAACACAAACACCAGCTGACCATATCGAAGCTATCAACGAATGTGCCCGTGACAGCCGATGAGCTACTACTGTTGGAAGAAATACTATTTGATGGGGATGAGCGAGGCACCAAAGATGATTATATCAAGGAGTTTGGAGAGCAGCCACTTGGGCAGTTTGTACGGAGTATATTAGGGCTGGATGTCAAAGCAGCACAACAGGCATTTGCAGACTTTCTACAGGTAGGTAATCTCCGGGCAGATCAAATGACTTTCCTCAACAACATCATCACCTACCTCACCAAGAATGGCACAATCGACAAGCCCATGCTATTTGAGCCACCTTTCACAGATGTCAATGATCAGGGCTTACTTGGAGTATTCGATGATGCTGATGCCGGAAAGATCATCAGGATTATCGATGGGATTAATGGGAATGCAGGCGTTGGGTAGGAAATGATTTAACATATATATTCATGTTGTCACCCATCATTATCATTCGATCAAAAATCAGCTAGTTTAGCATATAAGGGGTAAGTGAAATTGCACAAAGCCCTAGGTTGGCAGTAATGCCAAGAAAAAAAATATAAACGAAATTAAGTAGAGCTTTTTACACATAAACCCTCAAACAATGAAACGTTTTATCCTTACTTCATTTGCTGTATGTATTTTAATGCCCTCATTTAGTCAAACAAGAGCAATTGAAGTAGAGTACTTAAAGCAGGAATTTGAAAAAGAAAATATTTCTTTAGATGAATATAAAAGTCTTTCGAAAGAGTTTTTAGACGTACTTGAAAGTATTGGAGGCTATCCTGATTTGCCGTATGATGCTTCCAGAGGAAGTATAGTGTTCAACTATGTCAAAGCGTATGAGTATGACAAAGCCATTATTTTTAGCAGAATTAAGCAGTGGGCTGCTGTATCATTTGGTTCTTTGGAAACAGTGCTCCATTATGAAGACCTGGAAAACGGAAAGCTAATTCTGAAAGGATATTTTAACGTGAATTACTTAAAGGATGTCAAATTTTGGTTTTCTGAAAAGGAGACAATCTACTCAGCAAAATGCTATCAAACATATATGTTTACGATAAATGATAAAAGGCTGAAAATAAATGTCATGGGTTTGAACTACGAGTTTGATTATATGGGGTATTACGAAGCAACATCATATAATCGTACCTACAAGCAGGATTTAGATTTGCTTTACCCCATAACAAAAAATAAACCGGAAACTTGGAAGAGCAACTTGTCAGTCTTGAAAAATACAGATAAGAGTATAAATTTTCTTGTATTATCGCTGGACAGTTACATTAGAGGTTATACAAGTGATTATGATTTTTGACAAGGCTTATTACCAACCGTTCGTTTGATTCTGATCTCACTTAATCGTTATAAATCTCCTACCAGCCAATATCTAGGTCTGAAGATCAAATGTTTTTGTAGTAGGGTACTGTTTGCGGGGTACTAATCATTTGCAGTATGGGTACTCATTTTGTTAAGAACAACATTTTTTTGAAGATGTTGTAGGTGTTACAAAATCAACAGATAATGATGTTGTAGTTGGAGGGGTTAAGTTTAAATTTAGTGATCCGAATCATGAAATTGATTATTTGATAAAAAAACTAAATTGGATTGATTAGAAGTATTAATAACAATAGAGAGTATAAAAGAGGTCTATTTGGCCTCTTTTGTAATTCAACTATCAATCGTATAATGACGAATCATTTTTCAAATAGAAGGCCTCAATAACCCAATATCATTCCCCCATTCACGCATGGTGCAACACGAGCGACAAAGAACAACAGAAATTAAATTGTAAATGACAAGAATTAATTGAATATAGAAAAGGGTAGAATAGTCATATTGAACACGATTGGGGCACGCGTCTGGACGCGCGCCCAATGCAGGGGATTTCTTATGCAAATGCGGGAATCATCGCAAGTCTGATTTTTTGATATACATTGGGCATAAGGATGTAATCCCTCACATTATGAGTGGCCAGAGATATTATGGAAATTCAAAACTAATCCGGTGTTCAGGAAAGGAAATCACAGACAAAAAGGAATTTAATCGAATCATACGTGTTAACGAATCACACCTTTTTCTAAATGCTATGCTTTTCATTCAAGTGAGCGGATCTACTTTTAAGCTAAAAGAGAATGAGGGCTCTCTTCAGTTAAATATGACGCAAAAACAACATGTTGTTGAAATGTAGTGTGCTTATTTTTCGCTTCTGAATCTTTTATTATAGCCAAAATGTGGATAAGTAGTGTGGGTAAGTTTCTAATTATGTGGATAACTTATGGGTTGAAAAATATATATTTGTACAGATAATATACTTTTCAGCATCACAGTATTAATAATCATTGTCGTCCAGTCAATATAAAAGTGTTAATACAAACAGCAAATCAATGATTCATTCACATAGTTCAGAGGACTTGAAGTTTAACTTATTTTCCTACTTTTTAACAGAATTAATTAGCGGAAACGAAAAGTACAGAAAATCAGTAAATCAGGTACTTTTAGATACTAAAAATTTGGTTCAAGGAAATACTGATATTTTTTCAATTGATCGCGACAACTATCCTATTATTATGTTTTTAAGTAACTCCAAAAAGGCTTATTTCGATGACTTAAATACTAATCGATTGGATATCGGAGTTTACAAAGATGTTTATAAGATGCTTAAAAAACAATCTACCCTTGTCTTTTAAGCTAAAATGAAAAGGCCCTTACTTGAGTTGCATTTTTCGCAATTGAAAAATGCTTGGGGTAATTCCAAAAATAATGTCTATTCCGACAGTAGAAAACAAGGCTATCACGATAGCTTATCTTCGCTATTTGAATTTTTAGTAAAAGATCAATTTGTTTCATTAACCAGTAGTCAATCATTTGCAAGATCTCAAATTATTAATTTCTTTTTAAGGAGCTTGAAAGTGCTTGATGGAAGTACATTAAATAATATTCCATTCGAAATTGTAAAATGCCTTGAAGTTGCACTTTTAGATTTTGCCCCATCTCAAAAAGAATTTATAATTGTCACTTCTCTTTCAGATAACATTAATGACTTTTATTTTGATGATTACTTAGCAATAAATGATCATTTATATCAACTTATTGAGAATACTAGTGGGATTCAATTCAACTATAGGTTGATTCAAATAAACCTTCCGCGCTACTTGGCTAGGGATTATTTTGCAAACGTTGTTCTATATCACGAAGTAGGCCACTTTATTGACTTGATTTATGGTATTTCGGATACACAACATGATCGTCTTTGTATTTTAATCAATTATTTCATTGTAATAGGAAGCATAAATCAGTTGAAATATGGAATGACGCATTAGTTTTTATGCCTTTTTTATCAGACTTAAAATTTTTAATTTCAGCAAATGAACATTTTTTGAAAGGATCGAGAATGCAAGTTATTAAAAGTCACTTTGCTGAGTATTTTTGTGACCTGTTTGCGAGCCAATACATAAGTAAATACTCTGGAGAAATCTTGGATTATATTGATCATCCTAACCAGACAATATTTGGAGTAACGCACCCAAGTACAGATAATAGGATTAAAATAGTTGATCTTTTCTTAAGTCAAAAAAGGGCTCCATTTTTAGATTTTATGTTGGATTCTTTCGAAAGGATTACTGGGAACGAAATTAAAAAACGATTTTTTGATCTCGGGGATGATGCTTTTTGTGATTTAGCTCCAATAAAATTGACGATGCAAACTATTTATCATCAATTTTTATTAAGGCGTGGGAACTTTGGAAACAAGGATCAGACAAAGTTGTGAAAAAGAATAATTTTTTGTTTGAGCTAGACTATACTGATTTTTATCAGATAATGAATAACCTCATTGAAAAATCTATTGGGAATTATATTGTCGAAACTAACTGGAAGAAAATTGATTCTAACTAAAAAAGAACTCGACAAATTACTTCAGCAAAAGGAAATGTTGATTAGTCCCTTGCTCGATCCTAATCAAATAGGAGAAGTGTCAATTGATTTTAGGTTAGGGTATGAGTTTTTGGTATCAATTCAAGGTAGAGGGGCTTCAATTGAGGCAAATTTATTGCAAGAATCAAACATTAAAAAACTTAGTCATTTCTTCCAATCTACAAGAAGACGACCGGGTGAGACCTTTTTGCTTCATCCTAGTCAAACAATTTTGGGAGTTACACTTGAGTATGTGAAACTTCCTTCAGATGTTTATCTACAACTTATAACTCGGAGTTCCTATTCAAGGTTGGGACTTTCAATCTCTAGTTTTTATCAGCCAGGCTATACTGGATGTCTTTCAATTGAGTTGACCAACACGAGCAAGAACGCAATCAACTTGACGGTTGGATCGAGAATATTTCAGGGGATCTTTTTTAGGACTCCAAGTAAGACCAATTATTATAATAAAAAAGAAAGTATTTATGCCAAGTCAGGCCTTCATTGTCAAGCTTTCATGAAGATAAAGATTTACAAATCTTAAATGAGTATTACAAAGGAGTTAATTACCTATAAATTTACAAAACCGCAGTTATGACTGACAATCAATAACATACAAATTCCTAGCGAGGCTACAAAAGAACATCTTCCTGGGCAGCAACAAGCCGTTATTTTTTTTGTAGCGCAAAGCATTTTTCAAATCACATCACAATTCTGGCTTTTTTATATTACGGTTTGGTGGCCGCATCGCCTTTCACCTATGCGCTTCATTGTAAGGTCAGCTTTAAAACGTAAAATTTTTCAGCGATTTAGCTATGGGATAAGTGCCCTTAACCGATTAAACAGCGGTGGTGCGTTGGAAAGCATTGTTTTGTCTTGATTATTGCTTTGCATCAAAGTTTTTTCCCACCACAGTGATACCATCAGTGACCACTAGCGCGCGTTTGTAACGCGTGCAAAGGGGCAACAAGGCTGATATGAAAGACAGCAGCTATAATGATGATTGAAAACAAGATACGGTGAATTAAGATGGCAACCAGATACATAAAACCCTCTGAACAAGGGAATTCAGGTAATTTAAATAACCCATACCCTATTGTGTCTGTCGACCACAAGTCTATAAACACAGTTATTTTTTTAACTTTTCTCATTTTCACTGATGATTTAATCGTTTTTTAAATTTAATCATTATTTTGTTTCTGGGGAGTATTAAGTCATTTTGCGTTGACTCCCTTCTAATAAAAGGAGCGTAAGGTTATAATATGGGGTTTATGACTTTATTTAATAGCAGATAAACCATGATTGTAAATAAAGCAATTGAAGTAGATTTCTAAGTGATCCTATGTTATATATAATAATTTGGAATAAAATTTGAAAAGTTAATAAAATATAATTAGCTTTATCACACGGTATTTGCATGTATTTTTTGAATTTGTGAGGTAAGCCAATGCAAATATCCTAAGCCACAACTCATTTCTTGGGAGAGATTATACCCTGTTTGATTTTTCTTCGGCGATTCAAATCCTGTTTACAAAAATCATTGGATATACGATGTAGATAATTTTAAACGCAATAATTTATTGTGATATGAAAAGATATTATGTAAAAAATTAGATAAATGAAGAACAGTTATTGGAAAGTATTGTACAGATTGCCTATTTATCGTGTCCTGATCTTTACATTCCTTTTTTTATCCAATGTAATTTCACAAGGATTCGTTTTTGGTCAAAGCTCCGTCAGAACCTATCTTATCGATTTGGGCAATCCTGCCTATCCTACAGTAGGCAATTGGAACAATGTAAGTGGTAACCAGTCTACAGGGACAACCATATCTGATTTAATAGATAGTGATGGAAATTCCAGTTCCATCAGCCTGATCGTAGTCGATGATGCTGATAATGGCTATGGGGATGGGAGCGGTTATAACGCAGATGGAGGCTATAACGGGGAAGCCCTGGGATATCCTGCTTCGGCCTGTCGGGATAGTTATTTTGCCTGGAACAATGGAGGGCAGTACAAATTCTCAGGTTTGGAAACAGGGAATTTTTATGACATCAAGATATTTGGTTCCAGGACAGCTTCCACGGGTGGCAGGGTTGGCCGCTACACGATCAATGGCCAATCTTTGAATCTGGACGCCATGAACAATACCACCAATTTTATAATTTTCAATGGACTTGCTCCTGATGGCCATGGAGATATAATACTGGATTTTAAAAATGAAGTTGGATCTGATTTTGGGTACATTAATGTTATTGAGCTTATCGAAAAGCAATCTGGAAGTGGAATGCTATTAGTTGCACCAAGTGATTTAGTTGTATATCGTATTCCGCTAAACTCAGTAGAACTCACTTGGCAAGACAATTCCGATAATGAAGCAGGATTTATTATTGAAAGAAAAGTTGGGATAAGTGGTGAGTTTATATTTATAGACAGCGTTGACATAAATGTCACATGTTATACGGATTCGAGCCTTGCTATCGATTCGGTATATATTTATAGAGTTTTAGCTTTTGTAGAATCTTATAAATCAAATTATAGTAATGAGGTGGAAATTACTATAAAATATGAGGGTAATGTTCCTGATTATATTGAATTACAAGCTCTTAAAGATATTTATGAATATGCTAATGGCAACTCTTGGAAGAACAATTCAAATTGGCTGCAAGGAGAAACCCACCAAGAATTTGATACCTGGTATGGAGTGAATGTACAAGATGGAGATGTGTTTCAATTAAGGTTACATGAAAACAATCTAACGGGTACAATACCACCTTCCATTTGCAATTTAACATCCTTAAAACAACTTTATCTATATACAAATCCAGTTTCTGGACCTATCCCTACAGATATTGGAAATTTAAAAGACCTTGGTGAATTATGTCTGTACGAAACTGAAATAAATGGAATTATTCCTGAATCCGTAGGGAATTGCACCAAGTTGTGGCGGTTTCTTGTTTGGGACAACAATATTGAGGGGGTTCTTCCTGACAGTTTAAGAAACTTAAAAGGCTGTGTTTATTTCTGTGTTGGAGAAAACAATATGTCAGGTGATATACCTTCATGGATAGGTGAATTAACAGGCACAAGGCATCTTTGGTTATACAATGCAAAATTTACTGGATCAATACCAGAATCCATATCGAACATTCCGAACCTGCAAATATTAGTTTTGGAGGGGAACCAATTGACTGGTGGTTTCCCATCATCCCTTACTTCAAAAACCAGTCTTACAAAGCTTCGGTTGTCGTATAATCAACTGAGTGGTGAATTGCCAGAAGATATTGGTAATTTGGTTAATCTCGATATTTTCTATATAACAGATAATCTTTTCAGCGGCCATATTCCACCATCCCTGGGAAAGCTTTCTAAATTAACTTGGCTTGGATTATTTGATAATAATTTTTCTGGGGCTGTTCCTGATTCTTTGAAAAATTTGACTAATATCGAAGTGTTTGCTATCAATAGAAATAATTTTGATTGGGTGATTCCAGAATGGATTGGTGACTTTCAGAAAATGTGGTACTTCGGAATTGATGGTAATAATGTTACCGGCAAATTACCGCTCGCTTTTAGAAAACTTAGGAAACTTCAATGGGTGGATTTATACAATACCAGTCTTGAAGGGCCAATTCCTGATTCATTTTTAGAAAATTCAGCCTTATATGAGTTGAATATTTATAATTCAAAATTTGATTATATACCTGATTTCACTCTACATCCAAATAAAGCCAATTTGATTTTAAGGGCTTATGGAAATAATCTGGATTTTGAAAATCTAGAAAAACAATTTACAGGGCCCGAAATGCATCCATTTGATACCTTGGCATATGCTCCCCAAAACAATTTAGGAGTCGAAGATACTACATCAATAAAGGAGTATTCAACCCTGAAAATTCACTCTAACGCAAAGGGTGAATACACGCACTATCAGTGGCAAAAAAACATTGCATCAGAATGGATTGATATTATCGGAGAGACTGATTCAACGCTTTCATTCTCCAATATTCAGCTTGCTGATACAGGCCGATATCGTTGCATGGCCATTAATGATTGGGTCACTGATCTCACATTATACACTTCCCCAATCACTATCAATATTTTAGATATAGAAAAGTATTATGCCGTCTCCTCCGGCAACTGGAACGATCCAATGACCTGGTCAGGCAGCGGAGAGGTACCAACTAAGAACAGCAGTGTTATCATCAACGGGTTTAGTGTAACTGTGGATGGCAATGATCAGAGTGGGGATATCTTTTTAAGCAATGAACAACCAGGTACAGAATTGATCATCAATGCAGGTCATTTAGAGGTTTTTGGAAATGTAAATGTTCAAAATGTAAACCCGGTTGGCGGGGAATGCAAGCTAGAAGTGACCGGCTCAGGAAAAATAAGTGTATTGAATTCAAACAAATAAAAATGAAAAAAAACACATTAACACAAAGTAACGGATTATTGATAAAAATCATCCTGGGCATAAACATCATCATTTTGTTAGGCATGGGGTGGCTATATTTTGAGGGGAAACAAAAATTTGCATATGTGCAATCCAGTTACTTGCTTTCCAACTATCAGGGGTTCAAAGATGCCTCGCTTGCCTATCAGCAAAAGGCAAAGGTTTGGCAGTCGAATATTGATACCCTCGCTGCTGAGGTGAAGTCGATGCAAGTGGATTTTCAAACAAACAATACTAAACTTTCTGCAAAAGAAAAGGAGTTGACGCTGGAACTTATCAAAACAAAAGAGTCCCAAGCTTCAGCAATACCAAAAGGGTATACAACAAAAAGCTGCTCAGGAGGATCAAGAGATGACATCAAACGTGGTATTGGATGTCAATGCTTTTTTGAAAGAATATGGGGAGGATCATGGTTACAAGATCATTTTTGGTGCCACCGAAGCTGGTAATATTGTTTACGCAGAGGAAGCAATTGACCTGACGGAAGAAGTATTGGATCTGATGAACAAAAAATACAAGGGCGAATAACAAAACCGATACACCCAAATGATAGACCCCAGAATTTTGAAAATCATTGTTATGACTACTTTTTTTATTGTCATGTTCTTTATTCAAGGATGCGAACCGAAATTGGTATCAGAGGAATCTTTACAGGAGTATGTCCGCGAAACAAGCAACGGCTTATCTCAAACAGTAAAAAGGGAAGGGATCGAAGTGAGTGCTTTTTACAGACCCACTGATTTGATTGTTGCACAGGATCTTAGGCAAAAGGATAGAAATGCCGTTGCAGTTAGGCAACTCAGAGAAAAATATGGTTCCTACGCTTATTTTGTTTTAAGTATGAGTTACGATGGCAAAGATGCCCTTTATGCTACCGCGGGCAGCTATCAGGAATTTAGTGATAATCTTCAAAAACTCAGTTTCAGAATGCCGGAATACCTCTATATGACAACTTCAGAAAAAGATACTGTAGAGCTACGAGATTTTCATTTCTCACGGATGCATGGGATGAGCGGGAGTACACAGGTATTGCTGGCATTTGAAAAGGACAAGATTGAGTATAAGGAATGGATACAACTAAATCTAAAAGAGATGGGCTTTGGAACTGGGAGAGTGAATTTAAGATTCAGAATGAAAGATATACTAGACACACCCGAAATAGATTTTTTTAACAAGGGAAATTACCTATAAGCATGTTTACGAAACGAAAAACCATACGATTCATAGCAGTTTTTTTATTGCTCAACTTCATTTTGGATTTAGCCTTGCCAAGCATTTCATGGGCATTGACTTCTGGCCCCACAGCACCAGAATATACCAGCTTTGAGCCGGTGGATACCACAGATATGGTCAATCTGGCAACGGGGGATTTTACTTATAATATTCCCCTTATAGAAGTGCCTGGCCCCGAAGGTGGGTATCCCTTATCCTTATCTTACCATGCTGGCATTCAACCGGGCGAAGAAGCTTCCTGGGTAGGATTGGGTTGGACACTTAATGCCGGGGCAATCACCAGGATTGTCAATGGTTATCCGGATGATCATAATGGAGCAAAAAGAACGGTGAATGACTCTTGGGTAGGTGGTGAGCGCTCCACCTATTCTGTTGGCGTTGGGCTAGCAGGAGCTAATTTAAGTCTGGCTTTTTCTCAGGATACCTATCAGGGGTTTGGGGTAGGTGCGAGTGTTGGTTATGGTTATGAAATTGGGCCTGCACGTGCATCTGTTTCAGTAGGTATGGGGCCATATGGAGGAGAAGGTAGTCTGCAAGCAGGTTTAAGTTTGGGTGGATCAGTTCAGACAGCAAATATTGGATTGGGAGTAGGAGTTTCGACAAATTTCAAAACGGTTTCAGGTTACGCTTCCGCAGGCAATACCTTAATGGGAATTTCAATCAGTTCCAACGCGCTCAAACCATCGTTCTCTATTGCGGGCGCATCGATAAATCAGGTTAATAGTAAAGCAGGAAACATAACGACTGAGAGTTCCGGATTCGGAATTACCATTCCGATTGGTTATGTGACAGTTTCATTGGGTTACAATTATCTCAGATATTATTCAAATGAAACCAGTGAAGCAATTACCTATGGGGCTCTTTATCCAGAATTTCAGGATCCTGATGATAACTCATTTGATTCTTATGCTCTGCAAGATTTTGATAATGAAAGTGGCATTATTGATGATTTGGAAGTAGAGAAAGTGCTTGGAGGTAGCATGATCGCCTTTGATCAATATAATGTGACTGGCCAAGGAATAAATGGTAATATGCGCCCCTATTCATTCCAAAAAGGAAGTCTTTACAGGCAGAACAGGGTAGTAATTGATGAGGGTTTCTATAAAAAATATTCAATTAAATATGAACAAAAAGGTCAAATATATGGAAATAGTCAATTTCGATTTATAAATGATTTTTCAAATTCTGTTTACTATCCAGACAGAACCGAGTTAGGGAAATTGGATATGATCCTTCGGCACAACTAAATCAGGATAATTTTCCATCTATTACTTCAAATAATAGTGAAAATGGAGTTGAAGTATCCAATTATATTGCCCATGCCAATGAGATGGCGCAGGAATTAGCTGGTTCAAAACATATTGAATATTTTACTAATAGGGAAATAAGTAATGGCACTGCCTTCACTGACTTCGGCTTCGTCACTTTGAATGAATACAATTTGCATCGAACAAACGTATATGATACGATGTTACAGACCAGGTGGGTGGGTTTATGATCACTAATGAAAGTGGAGTTACGTACCATTATTCCATTCCTGTTTATACCTATGATGAATATATCAAATCAAGGTCCATAGATAGAAAACAGGGGGAGGTTACCAATGAACGGCAGCATCCACAACCCTATGCCTACACATGGTTACTGACTGCAATTACTGGGCCTGATTATGTCAATCGAAATACAACAAAAGATGGAACTATTGGAGAAGATGACTGGGGATATTGGGTGGAGTTTGATTATGGCATGTGGGCCAACAATTATCGCTGGCGCAATCCGGAATCAGAATGGCATAAAGACATAGACGAAAACATTCAAACCTATTCCAGAGGAAAAAAAGAAGTGTATTATTTGGATGCAATTAAAACGCGAACACACACTGCATTATTTATAAAAGAAATGAGAGAAGATGGGAAAGGTGTTTCAGCTTTTGGTGATAATGCTAGTTTTATACCTAAAATTGAGAAGGACTTTAAGAATGTTTCTTTATTTCTTAGTTATAACAATGAATATATAGCCTTTCCAACAGCTAGTTTAAAACTCCAAAGCATTATGCTATTATCCACAAATAGTTTCAAAGAACATGGAGTGAATTTAACCGATTTAAAAGCAAGAAGTGCTGAATATTCTCAATCTTTTCATTATAATAATGTTTATAGAAATGGAGATTTGTTAGATCCAAATGATCCTATTATTAGTCAATTGGGGTTTATAAGCGATTTTGTAATTCATACTGGAGAAAAAATATTAGATGTATTTGATTTAGATCAATTGTCAAGTGTTCTCACAACTGAATCATTGAGGTCTATCAATTTTGATTATTCCTACGATCTATGTCCAGGAACTAGTAATAGTTTTAGCGATGAAGATCTCTATACAATTAATCCGAATTTATCTGATAGGAAAAAAAGTGGAAAGCTTACCTTAAACGCGATACAATTTTTAGGAAAGGAAGGGGGAGCAGTAATCCCCAAAATGAATTTTGGCTATGAAGAAGAAAATCCGAAAACAGGATACTTGACCTTAGTCCACATAAATACAGAAGAAAACGGTAGTGTACTGATAAATGCCACTATGGGTTTGGACACAAATTTTGAGGAAGGCGAAATTATCAAGTTCAATATTGATGGGGAAGAATACTTTGGGGTCATAACATTTATAGAAATGGTTGGAAATTCAAATTGCGCTGTTTTAAATCTTTTAGGACAAAATATTCCGGCCTTAACATCAAAAAGAATTATATGCCGAACGACTAAAACACCGCCTTATAATCAGGAATATATAGATGCCTGGGGATTTTATAAAAGTGATTATGAGGAATTAGGAAATAGTAGTATTAATAAATACGTATCAAAAGTATCGAAAAAATCTGTTGATGTCTGGTCACTTAGAAATATAGAGACTTGCACTGGTGTAAAAATAGGAATAAATTATGAATCAGATAAATATTTAAAACCTATTCTTGCAAAGAACCAGATATTAAAAATAAAGGCATTTGATGAACTTGTTGACAATGAATTTAAGATTTCATTTATTGAAACAAACATTGGTCTTGATAATATTTTTAAACTAAATGAACTTGTTGATTGCAGTACATGGGGCTTTTATTATTTTGAAAATGCTTTAGTAAAATGTGCCAATGAAGGTGATTGTGTGTGGGATCAATCAATGCATTTTAGGTATTTAAGGGCTTTCTTTTCTTTTAAGGGATCAGGTAAAATAATAGTAATAGGTAGTGATTATATAATTATAGAAAGTGATCAATTAAAAAGTGAGCTAGAAAGGAAAAAGACCAAAAAAATTGAATACATATATGGGCTAAATTGTAACAATATTATGAACAGCCGAAGAGCTAAGATTTGCGAACTAACTTTTAGTGGCACTTACGATTTTTTCTTGGGAGGTTTTGTGTCTTCTGGATATAATGAGAATGGTATTTTTGGAGGAGGTATAAGGGTAAATTCGATTAAAATTCAAGATGGTTTGGATATTAGGCGAACTAACTATCAATATCATATAAATGAAAAAAGTACAGGATATACCAACTTTGAACCATTTGATATTCTTTCTCCCCATATTATAGTTCCTGATGGTACCCAACCCACAGACGCACTTATAAAGTCATTTAAGAATGCCTTAATCCAGAGTTATTCCAGTGTTATCATTAACTCTCGAGAACTCCCATCTCCAATGGTCATTTATCAACAAGTTAAGGTTGAAAAGGAGATTCAAAAGTATGGTTCAGAAACTGTTAAAACTCCGGAGTCAAGGATTTATGAATTTCAGGTATATGAAAAAACATGAATGAAAGAATCCCAAGGAATTGTGAATCCTGTACTGAATACTGGCCTGGTAAGACCATCACCATGCGTGATTATTCATCTAGGTTGGGAAACTTAATATCAGTTTCAACCTACGATGGGGAAAACAATTTAATATCCAAACAAGAAACTAACTACCTTCATGACAATATAGACAATGAGACATATCGTGAGAAATTAGCAGTTAAATATGGAAACCAGGGATTTACTAGTGAGTTATTCAACGAATTCAGGATAGTGGTGAAAAAAGATGAAGAAGATAATCTTAAGGATTATAATATGGCGGTTTTGGCTGTTAAAGAGGTTTATCCTTCAGTCGTTTCAGGAACAACCACCACGAACTACAAAACTGGAATAACCACCACTACTAAAAACTTGGCATTTGATTTTTATAGTGGAGCCGTCACTAGAGCTGTATCTTCCGATAGCTATGGTAACCGCTACCTTTCAGAATCAATACCAGCGTATCACAAATATCCCGGGATGGGCTTGGCCATGAAAGGCGGTAAAAATATGCTTGTGCAGATTGGGGCAAATTGTACTTATAAAGTAAGTGAAAATTATGAGGATGAACCGGACAATGCCGCAAACAAGTTGGGATTGGTAGGCGCATCTGTACAAACTTGGTCTCAAGTTATCGATATGGCTGGTATAACTAATCCACGGCTTCAATTTGGAAGAGTAATACATGCGGCTCAGCGCATTTTTGCTTTTAATGATCTAAATAATACACTTTACGTTGGAGCCAAATTTTGGTTTGAATATAATGATTATCTTATAAAAGGTGAAGTAATATCAGATGAAGGGAAAGATAACTATTTCATAAGGCTAAATGGTGCTCCCGTTTTTACACAAGGTGAAATAATCAAAGGAACATTTAGAAATACCTTTTCAAAAAAATCCATTTATACCTGGAAAGGTGATGATCAAGAATTAAATAATGGACTTTATCCAATTGCCAATTTTTCTGAGTTCAATGCCTGGCAAAATGGGGAGACACCTGATGCGCAATGGCAAAAGAATAGTGAAATTACACTTATAGATGTTTATTCACATGCGCTGGAAGCGGAAGACATCAATGGTTAATTTGCCGCTACCAAAATGGATGCCCGACAGGAAAAGGTATTCTCCACTGTGGCCAATGCCCGGTATCATCAATTCGCTTATACCGGCGCAGAGGATGAAGAGATCAATGATGGAGATAGACTTTTCTGGGGCGGTGTGTACCTGGGGGATGGTGTGGTTGATCATGCAATTGCCCATACAGGTTATAATTCTGTATCGATTGATGCAGGTGCTAAAACCCTGCAGTTTGATATCAATAATATTGGTTTAGACCACGATTACTATCGCGCCAGTGTTTGGACTAACAGCCCCACTGGTCAAATAGCTTATCAATTGAATGGGGGAGTTGCGGTTGTTACCAATGTAGATGCCACACTCAAATCCGGCGATTGGTACCTAGTCAATGTAGATATCCCAGTGGGTTCAGCCTCATCCCTATCCGTGTATTGCCAAGCATCGTCAGGAACGGTTAACTTCGATGATTTCCGTGTGCATCCCCTCGATGCTGCCATGACCAGCTATGTGTATAATAATTGGGGGGAACTATCTCATACCATTGGGGCGAATAATTTTTATACCCAATATGAATATGATGATATGGGTAGGTTAAAGGAGGTATGGAATGAGGTACTAGACAACGAACTAAAAACATATCCACCAAATTATTCAGGGAAAATATTGGCAACTGAAAATAGGATTCATTATGCCAGGGAGATTTCAGAATGATTTAAAATGGAAACCATGGTCTATTATTTTTCTTTTATTGGGATGAGTTTCTTAGAAAAGTTTTTATCGGTCTTTAAAAAGGGGCTGATCTTGGGTGTTTTATTGCTCATCCCCCAAATTGGTTTTTCTCAATGTGAAAATTACTTTTCTATCTGGGCTTCAGATTGCAATAGTCAAGCTGTTGAAGTGGCAGCCAACTTATATGTACAAGCTGACTGGAACGTTTCCTCAGTTGAATTCACATGGTACACCAGTATTGATGGAAATGTATGGCAATGGCAAGATTGGGTATATCCACAACCGGGAGAAAACATAACCGTTAAGCACGATGCCGCTTCGTTCAAAGGACAGACTTTTTATGTAAAAGCTTATGTCTATGGGGAAAATTGTGGTACAAGTCGAAAAGCGGTGACCGTTTCAAATGCAAGCCCTCCGATATTGTTAACTGATGGGTGGCAATGCAACGAGAGCTATGTTAGGCTTTATGTCGCCGGGGGAGATATTTGTCAGGTCAGGACTGGTGGACAGGTGACAACTCAAACCGGCCCTGATAGAACTGATTTTTCTTTTGACGAAGTAAATGCACATTATGAGGCACGGGTGGGATCCAATGGTTGCTATTCAAATTGGCAGACAGTGAGCATAGGGGCTAATCTAAATGTGGAACTGCCTAATTCTGTGATTGTTGAACCTTATTGTGCTGAAGGCTCACCAGCCAATATCACTGTGAATGTAAATGGAGGCGGTGTGCCCAACCCATCTTATACGCAATATAACTGGTACGATTTGAGTGGAAACCCCATTACTAATCATTACAGTCCTATATTTTCAATACCCTTTAGGGCAGATGGCTACCAATATGAGGTGTTTTCAGTAGACCAGGTCACAGGTCATAGTTGTACCACTGCAAAGCAGACATTCATTCCAACGAGCACAAGTCTAACCGCTGGCGGAACTTTGGAAAATGAAAAACAAGTTTGCTACAACCAAGCACCGGGAGAGTTGCTTGCCAGTGCACCAACCGGTGGAACTGATCATGCATATCAATGGCAAGTGTCAAATGATAATACCAACTGGTCAGATATCTCAGGTGCTACAGGAATTACTTATGCCCCAGGGAAATTAAATGCTACCAAATATTACCGGAGAAAGGTTACAGCCTGTGGAACGTCATTATATACCAATAGTCTAAAATTGATTGTAAGAGACTATAGTGTTTATTTAAATGTAGAAGAAATATCCTGCACTTCCCCGTCAGAGCTGAGAGCTGTATTTGCAGTTCAAGCGTCCGGGACAGGTGTAGGAAATTATACTTTAATGTGGTATAAGAGTGCGACGGATACAGATTATCAGTGGCAGGATAATGTGAATCATAACTCTACAAGTGAAATCATTCAAATTACCCATCAAGCTTCGCCTGAGCTATATGGCCAATCGCTGTGGGTTAGTATTGAAACGCCTACGGGTTGTGAGACAGCCAGGCAAAAAATAGATATAAATGAATACACTGTTCCCACACCAACCTATGAAGCATGGAGTTGTAACAATAATGCAATAAGCCTATATTTAGCGGGAGGCCAGGAAAGCCAGGTGCGCGTAAATGGAAGTGTTACTACAGAAATAGAAACGAATTTTACATTTGATGACCCACTTCCATATTCAAATTATGAAGTGCGGGTAGGATCCAATGGTTGCTATTCAAGCTGGGAGTCGGTATATATAGGTTCTAACCTTAATGTGGCCTTACCAAATTCAGTGATCGTTGAACCGTATTGTGAAGCAAGCCCACCTGATAACATACACCTTACTTTCGAAGGGGGCGGGGTACCAAACCCATCCTACACGCAATATAATTTATATGATTTGAGTGGAAAACCATTAAAAAACCATTACAATCCTATTTTCTTGATGCCCTACATGCCTGATGGCTACCAATATGAGGTTTTTTCTGTAGATCAGTCAACAGGTCATAGTTGCACAAGCAATAAAGCTGTGCTTTCCATATCTGGGAGATCATCTGTATTGCCTGTAGCAATAGATGATATTGTCGCTTGCAAATGGCAGTTGATAGAACTCCCAATTTGGGATAGTGAAAATCTTATTGGTTATAAGTGGTATGATCATAATAATGCACTTATTCCAGATAATACCATTAGAGGATTGCCCTATAGCAGTTATCAATTTACTTATAGAGGATATGATGGGTTGTGCGAAAGCACAGAAACAGGGGAGATCCACGTGATGATCACCAACGACTGCGATGATAACCTCAACTGGGTGTAGACAACAGCATTTAACGATATAGGCGAAAAGATTGGCAGGGGCAAGAATTACTTTGACCTGACGGGAAGACCGTTGCAATCACAAAACGTGGTATTTGCCAATGATAGTGAACAGGATGTAATCTTTGCCAGTCAGACACTAACGGATGCGCTGGACAGGGATGTCCTGGCAACCCTACCTGCACCTTTAACCTATTTTGACCGGGAGGCCAATGGAGAAATAGATTTTCGTTATGATGGCTACTTTATTCTCAATAATGATGACGAAATCTATAACTATACTGACTTTGATAATGCGCTCCGTTTTGCCCCGGATCCTGTTGGAGATGCTCAGCAGGGTACCTTGGGTTGGTATTATAGCGATAACAATACGCTGGAACCCTATACCCCTACCACCGATTATCCATATACCCGAAAGGAGTATTACGACGATGGCACCGGTGAACCAAAAAGAGTGGCTGGCCCGGGTGATTATCATCATCTGGGGACAGGTCATGAAACCTTGGCAGGCACCTTTCCGGTAACTGGCGAGCTGATTGAATACAACACCATGAGACAAT
Source organism: Cyclobacteriaceae bacterium (assembly GCA_012033595.1). Classification (GTDB taxonomy): domain Bacteria; phylum Bacteroidota; class Bacteroidia; order Cytophagales; family Cyclobacteriaceae; genus JAAUQL01. Next base: position 77,879 of record JAAUQL010000010.1, read on the forward strand.
TGGCCCTCAACACAACTTCGGTCGATTTAAAACACCAGGCTCTTCTATCCATTGCGATCGATGCCAATGGACAGTCTGTTGTCTCCGTACTGGACAAAGAGCAAAAAACACTGATGATAGCAGAGGGGATAGATCCTCTGGACGAGACCGACAACAGCAAAGAATTTGTATGCTCAGAAAGCACCGATTTTGCCAATGGAAAAACCGTGCTCTATTTTTATCTCTTAAAAGATCAAGCGGTAACATGGTTCGGAACCGGAACCTACAACTTAACGGAAATCATCAAAGATATCCCTGTCGATCCGGCCCCAACAACCTTGCCAAGGGGATTTTACAAGGTGAGCCTTACGGGAAATCGAGATCAGGATGTTACCGTTTCATATAAAAACAAATTTGCTACTATTAGCTACAGCTTTTATGACGATGCGGGCAGGTTGGTTTCCAGTGTCTCTCCCAATGGGGTACTCAAATGGAGGGATGGGGAAAATTACGACAATATCGATAAGACCACCTATGTGTACAATCACCAGGGCTGGTTGCTATCCATGACTGAACCGGATGCAGGAACCACCAAATTTATGTACCGGAAAGACGGCAACATAAGGTTTAGTCAGAATGAGGAACAGGGGATACATGGAAAATTCTCTTATACCCATTATGACAAAACCGGGAGGCCGGTGGAGTCTGGCGAGTACTTTTCGGGACCCAGATCATTTGATGATTCACAATTGAACTTATGGTTGGAAGATACCTATGGTGATTTTACCGATCGTGGTTGGGATAAGGGTGTAAATGTTCAAGACTGGGTATTTACAGGCTATGACCTTCCTGATGATGATGAATTACAAAGTAAAACAGGTTTGAACGACCTGACCCAAACCTTCCTGATGGGGGCAGTATCCTATGCGGAAAATGCCAACATGAAGACCTGGTACAGCTATGATCGACGCGGCAGGGTGACATGGATGGTGCAGCTGCCTAAAGCAATCGATGAAAGTGATATTAAACGGGCATTCAAGATTGCCTACAGTTATGACTTTCTCGGCAACGTGACTGATGTGGCATTTGCGGCATATGATCCCGACGATGGAGTGATGACGCCTATTGAGCAATTTCACCACCATTATGAATATGACAATAATCAAAGATTGACTGCAGTTTATGCCAGTGAAGATGGAGCAGTCGTTGATGAAAATATGCAGGCCAAATATTATTACTACCTTCATGGCCCGCTCAAGAGGGTAGAGCTTGGGCAAAACAAACAAGGCATCGATTATGTCTATACCATTCAGGGATGGCTGAAATCCATCAACCACCCGGAAGAAAGCAAGGATCCGGGGCGGGATGGAAATAGCGGCGATCATGCTGACTTTGAAAAGGACCTCTTTGCCATGACCCTGGAATACTTCAATGGAGACTATACGCGTAGCGGTACAAATATCAACAGTGTGGATGCAGGGCGTGAATACTTCAACGGCAATATACGCAACATTACCTGGCGCACAGGGGCTGAACAGTATGGGGCCGAGCCGGTAATGTACACCTATGCCTATGATGATAAATACCAACTGAAAGGGGCTGATTTTGGCACGCCCGATTATAATAACAATGCTCTTCTGGCTTCCCTTGGGGATCAATATAAGGTCAGTAAACTGTCCTATGACGCCAATGGCAATATTCAGGGTTTGCACCGCTTTGAGGGACTTGATTTCAGCGGAATCGCCAAACCTTTGCACGATTTCACAAATGCTTACAAATACGATATCGCCAACACCAACAAACTGACATCGATTACTGGTCACAGCGTTTATGAATATAATGCCATAGGCCAGTTGATCATGGAAGACCCCAATGAAGTTGAGGGGGGTGCAGACATCCGAAGGATGAACTACGACGTGACCGGAAAAGTGACTTCCGTGACTGATAATGACCAAAATGCCAAAGTCACCTTCACCTACGATGATCGCGGTTTCCGTCTGATGAAAAGGAACCTGGAGACCGGACTAGAGACCTGGTATATTCGTGATGCTTCGGGCAACGTGCTGACGACCTACGAAAAGCGTGGCGAGGAGACAGAACTAAAAGAAACCATGATTTACGGCAGCGGACGGATTGGAATGTACCGGCACGACTACCTGAAAACCAAGGCAGATGTGGTCTATATTACCGGCCATGAAGTGCGCAATGCCTATGAAGACAAGAATTATGAGCTACTGCCCGGAGGAACGCTCGTGCTGACAGATGGCTTTACATTTGATGCCGCAGGCGTCAATACATTTACAGTCTCTTCGGTAACAGGCGATGAAATAATGGGTGCCCACCAGTACGAGCTCACCGACCACCTGGGCAATGTGCGGATAGGTGTAGCAGATGAAAGTACAGCTATTACCTTTGGTGCGACGATGGAGCTGGAGAAAAGCGATTTAGAAGATGATTACTTTATGAACCTGGATACCCGCTTCAATGATCCATTGTTCAACCACACGGCAGCGGGTACCTATAGCAGCAAGCTGCATCCGACGATATCACAGGATGGATCGGTTTTAGATGCTATCGGACCAGCCATTAACCTGGCGGTGAGCCCCGGTGATACGGTGTGCATCAAGGTTTTTTCACACTATATTAATGCCATCAGTGACCCCGGCAACGTGGTGCCAGCATTGCTATCGGCTCTGGCGGGCAGTTTTGGCCATGCTTCCCCGGCGGGTGAGGCGGTACAACTGGTGGATGCTTTTGGTGCGGCATTTACGGCAGGGGCAGCTATACCCAATGCAGACCGGCAGGGAGCGCCCAAGGCCTACCTCCAGTACATCGTGTTCAACAAAAACATGACCATGGCCCAGCACGGACACATTATGGTAGATCCCACCCAGAAAGGCTCCTGGCAAAAGATGGAGATGGAAGTACCCATTGAAGGAAATGGCTATATTTATATCTATGTGGCCAATGAAAGTATGGACAATGTAAATGTATATTTCGACGATATGGAAGTGCAGCTCATAGATGCCCCAACGACCAGTGCCAGCGACTACTACCCCTTTGGCCTGGCGATGGCCGGCCGCAGCTACAGCAGCGAGAAGTACCGCTTCGGCTACCAGGGCCAGTTTGCTGAATTGGATGAGGAGACAGGCTGGAACAGTTTTGAATTGAGGATGTATGAACCGGTCATCGGACGGTGGATGGCAGTTGATCCAAAAAGGCAACACTACTCACCTTATCTTTCCATGGGCAATAATGCAATTAGAAAGGTTGATCCAGATGGGGGTGGCGATGGTTTCCGACAAGTAGATGGATCATGGCAAAATGATGGATCGGGAATTGGCGGTAATGATATTGACTATTTCTTCTTTGATGATGGGCGAATATTTATGAACGATTATAATGACCCGGGGAGAAGTGGGTTTTTCACAACTTGGGATCAGGTTCAACCATGGGAACCATTTGATTTGTGGAACAATGATATTTTTAGACAGTATGTGGTGCCTGATAAGATAAATATAAGTCTTAATCTTAGCAGTACATTTGTCATTGGAACTGGAATGGAATATACACTAAATCTACTTACACGGGGCCCTGATGCTGGATTTCACTTAACAAGAACAGAATCAATACAATGGGGTGGTGAGATTGATTGGGGATTAAATTTTGGCACTGGAAATTATTTAGGAGAAGTAAAAGATATATACGCCAGTTCATTAAAGGATAAATCCATTTTTGTAGGATTTAATGCATTATTTGGATATAAAGATTCGTTTGGTTTAGATTCATTTGGCGATCGTATCTGGCAAAATCAAGAAGTTGGAGTCATTGGTTTAAGTGGTGGTTTTTCAACTGGAACAGGAAAAACTTTTTTAGTAGAATAGTATTGAAATGAAAAAATGGTGGATTATAGTTTTAGGATGTTTTGTGCTTTTCATTGTGATTGGAATTAGAAGACAAAGTGGTTTTATGAGTGTAAAAAACAAAATTAGAGAGAAAATTTTCAATGGAACTGTCAAAGCTATTAAAATAGGCGAAAGAGATGTCCCTTACTTTGTTTTAGTGGGAGACAGTATTTCCATGGGAGCCTACGGCCATAATTTAAAAAGGCATCTAAAAGTAGGGGATAGTATTGTTAAGTTTAAAGAGAGTTCAATAGTTTTTATTTATCGATTCAACGATGGAGATACAATAATGGTAGATTTATTAGAATGACCAACAACAATGGAATTGATGCTGCAAACAATACTGATCCACTAGCGCGCGTTTGTAACGCGTGCAAAGGGACAACGAAGGCTGATATGAAAGACAGGAGCAATAAGACGATTGAAAACAGGATGAGCAGAAGTAGTTTTAGGTCACGCGTCACAGACGCGCGCCAGTCAGCATCCTAGTCCGCTAGCGCGCGTTGTAACGCGTGCAAGG